>CBIHRX010000025.1:0-36445 GCA_966212555.1 uncultured Massilia sp. | reverse complement strand
ACCAGGAAGTCGTCGACTTCTACCAGCGCGTGGCCGCCGCGACGGCGCAGCGCCACCTGCTGCTGGACCTGCACGGCGCCTACGTCCCGGCCGGCCTGCAGCGCACGTATCCGAACTTCATCACGCAGGAAGGGGTGATGGGTGCCGAATGGGACAAGATGAAAACGATCGTCACGCCCGGGCACAACCTGATGCTGCCGTACACGCGCATGCTGGCGGGGCCGATCGATTACACGCCGGGCGGTTTCCGCAACGGCACGCCGGCGACCTTCCAGGTGCGCGCCGAGCTGCCGTCCGTGCAGAACACCCGCGGCCAGGAGCTGGCGAAGTACGTCGTGTACGACAGCCCGCTGCAGATGGTGTCCGACGATCCCGACGCCTACCGCGACGCGGAAGGGTTCGACTTCATCCGCAAGGTGCCGACGGCGTGGGACGAGACCCGCTTCCTGGCGGGCGAACCGGGCAAGGACATCGTGCTTGCGCGCCGCCTCGGCACCGCGTGGTACGTGGGCGCGATGTCGGCCGACGAGGCCGCGACGACGAAGCAGGTGAAGCTGGACTTCCTGCCGGCAGGGCGCTACCGGGCGACGATCTGGGAAGACGGCGCGACGCCGAACAACGTCGCGACGCGCGCACTGGACGTGACCGGCCGCGATACCCTGGCGCTGCAACTGGCGGCGGCGGGCGGCGCGGCGGTGATCATCGAAGCCCGTTGATCAGGCCAGCGGGTCGATCGCGAAAGCGGGCATGCGCACGTTTTCGCGGGCGGCCTCGAGGAACTTGTCCGAGGTGAGCAGCGCCTCGTGGATGGTCACGTCCATGTCGAGGTAGCGATAGGTGCCGAGGCGGCCGACGAACGTGACGTTCGCCTCGTTGCGCGCCAGGTTCACGTATTTTTCCAGCTGCGCCTTTTCGCGCGCCTGGCGGATCGGGTAGTACGGCGTATCGTTTTCCTCGCACTGGCGGCTGTACTCCATGTAGCAGATCGTGCGCTCGTGCTGTTCCCACGGCGAGAAGTGCTTGTGCTCGGTGATGCGCGTATAGGTCTGCGCGTCGTCGCAGTAGTTGATGACGGCATTGCCCTGGTAGTCGCCGGTGTCGCGGAAGACTTCGAAATCCAGCGTGCGGTAGGGCAGGCGGCCTTCGACGTGCTTGAACCAGGCGTCGATCGGGCCGCTGTAGAACACGTGGTCGTAATCCGCCTTCGACGCCGGATCGAAGCGGGTGCCCAGGTGCACGGCGATGCCGGGCGCTTCCTTGAGGATGTTTTCCACGAGCGCCGTGTAGCCATCCTTCGGCATGCCCTGGTATTTATGGTTGAAATAGTTGTCGTCGTAATTGAAGCGCACGGGCAGGCGCTTCAGGATGCTGGCCGGCAGCTCGCTCGGGTGCAGGCCCCACTGCTTCATCGTGTACGTCTTGAAGAAGGCTTCGTACAGCTCGCGGCCCACGAAGCGCAGTGCCTGTTCCTCGAACGTCTGGGGGTTCTCGATCGACTTGTCGCCCAGCGACTGGATGAATGCCTGCGCTTCCGCCGGGCGGAAGGTCTTGCCGAAGAACTGGTTGATCGTCAGCAGGTTGATGGGCAAGGTGAACACGCGGTTGTTCGTGATCGCCTTCACCCGGTTCACATAGGGCATGAACTCGGCGTAACGGTTGACGAATTCCCAGGCCCGTTCGTTATCGGTGTGAAAAATGTGCGGTCCATACACGTGGACCATCACGCCCGTCTCGCTGTCGCGCTCCGAATGGCAGTTGCCCGCGATATGGTCGCGCGATTCGAAGATCTCGACGTTGTAGCCCGCGTGGGCCAGCTGGTTGGCGATGACAGCTCCGGAAAACCCAGCACCGACAATGGCAATATTCTTTTTCATTCGCTTATCCTGTTTGAAAGTTATCTGTGACCTATGCCCGCATGCGCTGCTGGTGACTTGCAGTTACTACACGATAGGAATGTGAAATATAGTGCCAAAAATATATCACCCTTCACCCGTTTTACCCCGCACAATTGGATGCGCACGAATGGAAGGCGGTGTTTTCGGACGCGTCACGTAAACGCAAAAAACCGCCGGCCGAAGCCAGCGGTTCGATGATCGACAAGCGGTCAGAGATCAGCGCTTGTTGTCATTTTTATGGCTCTGCGAGCCGGCCTTGGCGTGCTGCTCCGGCGTGCCGCCGCGGGTGCTGTTGCCGCCCTGGTTGCCGCTCTGCTGGTTGCCACGGTTGCCGCTCTGGCTGTTGCCGTCGTTCTTGTGGCTCATCGAGCCGGCACGGCGTGCTTCTTCCGAGGTGAACTCGTGGGCATTGCCCGAAGCGTGGGCGGCGCGGCCGCCTTCCGATGCGATTTCGCGCTGCTTCTGCGGGTCCATCGATGCGAAACCGCGGTTGCTGGTATCGCCGCTCTGGTTGTTGCCTTTGTTACCGCCTTGTTGGTTGTTCGATGCCATGATCGTTCTCCTTGAAGTTGGTGAAAGCGCGTTTGCACTTCCTCGTCCGGATCAGCGTCTGGAGACTCCCGATCGGGAAGAGGTGAGTCCATGTTAAGCCCGGCGTTATGCATGGTGAATAGGACGACTTACGGCTGGCTTGTAGGATGAGTCTCACCATTTTGGTGCAACAGTTCAGTGAACGGACGGCCCCGGCGGCATCGGGTCGCCACGGTGCAGGAAGGATGCCGCGAGCTTCGGGTCGTCCAGCCGCACGATCGACAGCGGGTGCGCGAACTCGATGCCTTCCTGCTGGAAGCGGCGATAGACCTCGAGGAAGATCGCCTGCTGCGCATCCATGTGCAGGATGTAGTCCGGGCTGCGGAAGTGGTAGACGACCTCGAAGTCCAGCGACCACTGGCCCCAGCTGAAGAAGTGGGCGCGCTCGAAGTCGACGTTCTCCGTGCTCGTGACGATCTCGCGGATGATCTGCGGGATCCGGCACAGCAAGTCTTCCGGCGTCCCGTAGGCGACGCGCAGCACGAACGCCACGCGCCGCGTCTGCATGCGCTTGTGGTTGTGGATGCGGCTTTTCAGCAGCTCGCCGTTGGAAAACACGACCTGCTCGCCGCCGAGGCCGCGCACGCGCGTCGTCTTGAGGCCGATGTGTTCGACCGACCCCAGCACGTCGCCCACGATGATGAAGTCGCCGACCTCGAACGGCTTGTCCAGCATGATCGACAGCGACGCGAACAGGTCGCCCAGGATGTTCTGCGTGGCCAGCGCGACGGCGACGCCGCCGATGCCCAGGCTGGCGACGAGGGTCGTGATGTTGATCCCGAAGTTATCGAGGATCATCAGGGTGACGACCACCCACAGCAGCAGCCGCGAAATGAAGCACAGCACGCCGCTGGACGCGCGCCGCGCGCCGTCGACCGGGCCGAGGCTGAACTGGTCGCGCCACGCGCGCAGGCCGGTGTCGCCCCAGACTGCCGCCTGCAGCAGCAGCGACGCGATGGCGATGCGGGTGACGAACTTCTCCTGCCTGGCCGTCAGCTCCAGGAACGTGCTGCCGAAATACAGCGCGAACACGAGGATGAACAGCAGATACGTGTTCGACAGCATCGCCCCGACGAAATCGTCCAGCCGGGTCGCGGTCCGCCGGGACAGCGCTTCCATGCGCCGCAGCACGAAGGCGCGCAGGAAGACCATCGCGACGGCGCTGCCGGCGGCGACGGCCAGGGCCATGGCCCAATCTTCGAGGGAATTGCTGTTAAGGAAGGAAAAATGCCCTGTCCGGGACAGGAAGGGAAACGTCATCGGGAAAACTCCAGAACATCGAAAGCCAGCCGCCAGTGTGGGGGCGTGCGGCATCCAGCCGCGCACAATTGACTTTCAGAAGGGCGAGGCATACATTGTCTTATTTGCATCAATACACCGCAAGACACTGATGGCCTCCGACCAGACCACCAAGATCCTGCTCGTCGACGACCAGCCGGCCAACCTGGCGGTGCTGGAGGCCATCCTGGCGGACCTGGGCCAGACGCTCGTGTCCGTGACGTCGGGCGAGGCCGCGCTGCGCGAAGTGCTTGCCCACGATTTCGCCGTCGTGCTGCTGGACGTGCGCATGCCGACGATGAACGGCTTCGAGCTGGCCGGGCTGATCCGCGAACACCCGCGAACGCACAGCCTGCCCATCATCTTTCTCACCGCCGGCGACGCCGACGAATTCCCGCTCGAGCGCGCGTACGCGCTGGGCGCGGTCGACTACCTCACCAAGCCGCTCAATCCCATCGTGCTGCGCGCCAAGGTCGCCGTCTTCATCGACCTGTACCGCAAGAACGCGGAGCTGGCGCGCGTCGAGGAAGAGCGCCACCGCGCCCAGCTGCGTTCGCGCGACGCGCGCCTGCGCCTCATCCTCGACAACATCCGCGACTACGCCTTCATCGGCACGGACGTGCAGCGCGTCGTGACGGAATGGGAAGGAGGCGCCGCCGCGATCACCGGCTGGTCGCCCGACGACGTGCGCGGGCGCAGCGCCGACATGCTGTTCACGCCCGAGGACACGGCCGCCGGCATGCCGGAGCAGGAAACCCGGCGCGCGCTCGAACAGGGACGCGCCGAGGACCGCCGCTGGCACCTGCGCCGCGACGGCACGCGGTTCTACGCGGACGGCGTGATGGTGCCGCTGCGCGACGAGGCGGGCGTCCACGTCGGCTTCGCGAAGATCATCCGCGACGCCACCGCCGAAAAGCTGGCCGCCGAACGGCTGGCCGAGAGCGAACAGCAACTGGACGAGAGCCGGCGCCAGGCCGACGCCGAGCGCGAACGGCTGCTGCGCGAACTGCAGGCCGCCGGCGAGCGCATGCGCGACATCTTCCACCGCGCGCCCGCCATCATGTGCGTGATGAGCGGCCCGGATCACGTGATCGAGATGGCCAACCAGCGCTTCCTGGAGCTGGCCGGCGGCCGCAAGCTCGCCTGGCGCCCGGTGCGCATGGCGCTGCCGGAACTGGCGGAACAGGGCCTGGGACAAGGCTTCATCGATGTGCTGGACCGCGTGTTCGCGAGCGGCGAGGCGGTCGAGGGCGCCAACGTGCGCCTGCTGCTGGCGCCCGCGCCGGAATCCGCCGCCGCCGGCCACACGGGCCTGGAAGAACACTTCCTCGACTTCGTGTGCATGGCGCTGCGCGAGCCGGACGGCAGCGTGTCCGGCGTGCTGCTGCACGGGGTCGACGTCACCGAACGCACGCGTGCGAACCTGCTCGCCATCGGCCAGCGCGGCGCGCTGGAGCTGGCCGTCACCGACGCGCCGCTGGGCGACGTGCTGGACGTGCTGGCCCGCACCGCCGAGGAGTACACGGGCGGCGCGGCCCTGGCATCCGTGCAGCTGATGGCCGGCGGCGGGCGCCTGCAGCATGCGGCGGCGCCGTCGCTCGCCATGGATTTCCTGCGCGCGCTCGACACCGTGCCCGTCGGCCCCGTGGCCGGCGCCGCCGGCAGCGCCGCCTGGCGCGGCGAACCGATCGTCAGCGCCGACATCGCGACGGATCCGCGGTGGCAGCAGCACGTCCTGCTCGCGCAGGCGCACGGGCTGCGCACGGCGCGCGCGCTGCCCATCCTGGCGCCGTCCGGCGCCGTGCTCGGCACGTTCACGCTGTACTACCGCGAGCAGCGCCTGCCCGGTCCGCAGGAGGAAGCGGCGCTCGCGCTGCTGGCCAATACCGCGTCGCTCGTGATCGGCCAGCGCCACGAGGCGGCCGAACGGCAGGCCGCGGAGCACCGTTCGCGCGCGATCCTGGAAAGCATGAGCGAAGGCTTCATCGCCCTCGACCCGGCCTGGCGCATCACCTACGCGAACGGCGCGGCGGAAGCCGTCACCGGCCGGCCGCGCGAGGACCTGGTCGGCGCCCAGTTCTGGGACTTGTTCGCGCGCCTGCTGGGCAGTCCGCAGGAACGGTCGCTGCGCCGCACCGCGCTGGAACGCACGCGGTCCCGCATCGAGGCCTTCGACGACGCGCAGGGCCGCTGGTTCGAGATCAATTCGTTCCCGATGGAGGGGGCGGGCGCGGGTGCGGGTGGACTCGCGCTGTACTTCCGCGACGAGACCGACCGCCGCCGCGCCGAGGAAGGCATCCGCCGGCTGGCCGCCGTGGCCGAGCAGTCGTCCGACTTCATCGGCATCTTCACGCCGGACGCCGGCGGCATCTACCTGAACCCGGCCGGGCGGCGCATGGCCGGCCTGGACGACCGCACGAACATCGCGGCCTGGCGCATGATCGACTTCTTCCCGCGCGAGGACCGGCCGTTCGTGCGCGACCACGTGATGGCCGCGCTGACCCTGGGCGCGGCCGAATGGGAGGGCGAGCTGCGCCTGGCGCAGCCCGACGGCCGGCCGCCGCTGCCCGTGTATTTCAAGGGCTTTGCCGTGCGCGACGCGGAGGGCAACAACATCGGCCTCGCCACCATCACGCGCGACATCACGGCGCAGAAGCGCGCGGAGGACGAGCTGCGCCGCGTGGCCGCCGACCTGTCGGAGGCGGACCACCGCAAGAGCGAGTTCCTCGCCACGCTCGCGCACGAACTGCGCAACCCGCTGGCGCCGATCCGCACTGGCCTCGACCTGCTGCGCATGTCCCCGCGCGACGCGGACGGGCTGGCCCGCGTGCACGCGATGATGGACCGCCAGCTGGGCCATTTGATCCACCTCGTCGACGACCTGCTCGACATCGCCCGCATCACACGCGGCAAGATCGAGCTGAAACGGGAGGCCGTCGACCTGAAGGTCATCGCGCAGATGGCCGTGGAGACGAGCGCCGCGCTGATCGAGGCGCACGGCCACCGCCTCGACGTCGACCTGCCGGAAGAACCGCTGCCGCTCGAGGCGGACGTCACGCGCATGGTGCAGGTGCTGGCGAACCTGCTGAACAACGCGGCCAAGTACACGCCGGCGGGCGGGCGCGTCGCGCTGTCCGCGTGGCGCGAGGATGGCCATGCCGTGGTGGCCGTGTCGGACACCGGCATCGGCATCCCGCCCGACGCGATCGGCTCCGTGTTCGAGATGTTCACGCAGGTCCGGGGCAGCCTCGATCGCGCCCAGGGCGGCCTGGGGATCGGGCTGTCGCTCGTGCGCCGCCTCGTCGAACTGCACGGCGGCCGCGTGAGCGCGGTCTCCGCCGGGCGCGGCCACGGCAGCACCTTCACCGTGCGCCTGCCGCTGCATCCCGGCTCGCCGCATGCGCGGCCCGGCGGCGCCGGGGACGCGGCGGACGCGCGGCCGCCCGCGCCGCTGCGCGTGCTGGTGGTCGACGACAATGCCGACGCCGCCGACAGCCTCGTGGCGCTGCTCGACGCGCTCGGCCACACCACGTGGGTCGCGCGCGACGGCCCGGAAGGCCTCCGCGTCGCGCTCGAGGCGCAGCCGGACCTCGTCCTGCTCGACATCGGGCTGCCCGGCATGAGCGGCCATGAAGTGGCGCGGGCGATCCGGCGCCACCAGGGCGTGCGCCAGATCGTCCTCATCGCATTGACGGGCTGGGGCGCGCAGAGCGACCAGCAGCAGTCGCACGACGCGGGCTTCGACCAGCACCTGACGAAGCCCGTGAGCCTGGAGGCGCTGGAACAGGCGCTGGCCGCCGCCGGGCGTGCGCTCCCATGAAGACCGTCGACGTCTCCTGCGGCACCCTCGTCGTGGACGCCGGCGGCCGGCTGCTGCTGGGCCACGTCACGCACACGCCGCGCTGGGACATCCCGAAGGGCCTGCTGGATCCCGGCGAAACGCCGCTCGATGCCGCCATGCGCGAACTGGTCGAAGAGACCGGCCTCGTGTTCCCGGCCGACGCGTTCCGCGACCTGGGCCGCTTCGACTACCGGCGCGACAAGGTGCTGCACCTGTTCCGCGTGGACGTCGGCGCGACCATGCCGATGCTGTCGCACCTGACGTGCACCAGCATGTTCGCGCACCACGCGACGGGCCGGCCGACGCCGGAGATGGATGCCTACCGCTGGGCCACGCGCGACGAGGTGGCGGCGCTGTGCTGGCCGCGCATGGCGGCGAAGCTGCTAGCGATCGGCTGGTGAGACGGCCCGCCGTGCCGCCACGTCGCGCAGCACGGACTCGATCGCGGTCACCGTCGCCGGCTTCGTGAGGTGCGCGTCGAACCCGGCCTGCGCCGTGCGCGCGCGGTCGTCGGCGCCGCCCCAGCCGGTGAGCGCCACCAGCATGACGCCGTCGTGGCGGGGCTCGCACCGGACGGCCTGGGCCACCTCGTAGCCGGACAGGCCGGGCATGCCGATGTCGAGGAACACCGCGTGCGGCGCGAGGCCGTCCAGCATGCGCAAAGCCTGGTGCCCGTCGTGCGCCACCACGACCTCGTGGCCCATCACGGACAGCAGCGCCGCCAGCGTGTCGGCGGCATCGCGGTTGTCGTCCACCACGAGAAGGCGCAGCGCAGGTAGGCCGGCCGCGTCCTGGCCCGCCGTGCCCGGCGCTCCCGTGGCCGCGTCCTGGCGCGCAAGCGGCAGGCGCACCGTGAAGACGCTGCCCGTGCCGATGCCGGCGCTGGCCGCCTGGATCGTCCCGCCGTGCAGTTCGACGAGGCTCTTCACGAGCGACAGGCCGATGCCGAGCCCGCCCGGCACGTGCAGGGACGCGTTCGGGATCTGGGTAAACATGCGGAAGACTTCGTCGAGCGAGTCGGGCGGGATGCCGATGCCGTTGTCGGACACGGCGATCAGCGCCTGCTGCCCGTCGCGCTCGGCCGCCAGCACGATGTGCCCGCCGCGCGGCGTGTATTTCGCCGCGTTGTTCAGCAGGTTGCTGACCACCTGCGTGATGCGCGTCGCGTCGGCGTGCAGCATCAGGGGCTCGGCGGGCAGCCGCACGTCGAGCTTGTGGCGCGCGGCCTCGATCAGCGGCAGGCTCGTCTCGACGGCCGCGTGCAGGACGTCCGCCAGCGGCACCAGCGCCGGCTTCAGGTCGACCTGGCCGCGCGTGATGCGGGCCACGTCCAGCAGGTCGTCGACGAGGTGCACGAGGTGGTCGAGCTGGCGGTCCATGATGTCCTGGACGCGCGCGATCGCGGCCGGGTCGGAGCGGGCCCGCCGCATCAGCTGCAGGCCGCTGCGGATCGGCGCCAGCGGATTGCGCAGTTCGTGCGCCAGCGTGGCGAGGAATTCCGTCTTGCGGCGGTCCTGCTCGGCCAGGTCGTCGGCCAGGCGGCGCAGTTCCAGTTCGTTGCGGCGGCGTTCCGTGATGTCGTTGAACAGCACGACGACCTTGCGGCTGCCGGCCGGCCCCACGCGCGCCGCGTACACGTCGTACCAGCGTCCCAGCTGGGCCGCCTCGTCGACGAAATGCACCGGCTCGCCCGTCGCCGCGACGCGGCCGTACGTCTCGAACCAGTGCGCCTCGTGCCGCGGCGCGAGCGAGCGCATGGTGCGCCCGACGGCATGCGCGAGGCCCGTGGCCTTGACGAATGCCGGATTCACTTCGAGGAAGCGGTAGTCGATCGGGATGCCCGCGTCGTCGTAGATCATCTCGAGGACGCACACGCCTTCGTCGATGGCGTCGAACAGGGTGCGGTAGCGCTCCTCGCTGGCCTGCAGCCGCTCCTCGGCCTCCTTCTGCAGCGACGCGTCGATCACGACGCCGCGCATCATGCCGCGCGTGCCCGCGCCCCGGTCCAGGTGGCCGCGCGCCAGCACCCAGCGCCACGCGCCGTCCGGCGTGCGGACGCGGAATGTCGCGTCGTACGGCTCCCCCGTCTCCATGGCGCGGCCCAGCAGCACTTGCGTGGGCGGCACGTCGTCCGGGTGGATGACGTCGAAGTACGCGGCCACGTCGGCCCCGTCCGCGTCCTCCGGGCGCAGGCCGAACATCTCGATCATGCGCGCGTCGGCACGGACCCGCCCGCTGGCGATGTCGAGCGACCACACGGCCACCTCGGCGGCGGCGATGATCGCTTCCAGGCGTTCGCGGGTGTCGCGCAGCGCGGCTTCCGCCCGGCGCCGCTCCGCCGCCGTGGCATATGCTTCCAGGAAGAAGCGGGCCTTGGCGCGCAGGATGGGCGCCGAGACCGGATCGTGCAGCACGGCGAGCGCGCCGGCGTCGTACAGCGCTTCCAGGGTGAACGGCGGGGTGTCCGGGATGCCGTGCGCGATCACGGGCGCTTCGGGCAGGGCGGCGCGCAGGCGGCGGACACTGTCGAACAGGGCGTCGACGTCGCCGGAATAGCCGGCCAGCACCAGCGCGTAGCCGGGCTGGTCGCCATCCTGGCGGGCGTGCGCCAGGGCCTCGTCCACCGTGCGCGCACGCACGAGGTCGTAGCCCATCTCGGCGGCGACGGTGCCGATGGCCGGATCGGAGACGGGACGGTCGCACAGGAACAGCACCCGTCCCTGCGTCCGGCCGCCCGCACTGGAAGTGGAAGTCATCGTGGTGCGACTGTAGGAGTTGAACACGCGGCTGTCAACTGTCGCAATCGCGGGACGGACAGCCGGGCGCCGCCTGGCGCCGAAGGCCGGTAGGATGGCCGCGCGGGCACGACGGCACGACGGCGCCCGCGGTTCAGCGAGGAGATCAGCATGCAAGCATCGAACGAGAGCGCCGGCTACGACGTGGGCGCCATCATGGGCGGCCTGTACGGCGACGGCATCATCGCCTGCAAGGGCGCCTTCGGCGCCGGGTGGGTGGCGCAACTGAAGGAAGACATCGAAACCCTGTTCGCCGAGGCGCGCGCGCGCCCGCGCGGCGCCCTCGAGCGCGGCCCGTGCCGCTACTACGTCGAGGTGCACCCGGAACGGCTGCGCGGCTTCGTCGAGCTGGCGACGCATCCATGGGTCGTCGCCGTGTGCCGGGCCGTGCTCGGGCCGGACTACAAGATCGTCGAGATCGGCTTCGACATCCCGTTCCCGGGCGCCATGCACCAGCCGTGGCACCGCGACTTTCCGTCGCCGCCGGAAACGCTGGTCGGGCGCCGCCTGAATTCGCTCGCCTTCAACCTGACGACGGTCGACGTGACGGAAGAGATCGGCCCGTTCGAGATCGCGCCCGGCACGCAATGGGACGACCTCGCGGGCGGCGATCCGATGTTCCCCGACAAGTCGCTGTACCCGCGCTACGAGGCGCGCGCCCAGCGCAAGCTGCCGAAGGTGGGCGACATCTCGGCCCGCTCGGCCCTGACGATCCACCGCGGCACGGCGAACCGCAGCCAGCAGTCGCGCCCCGTGCTCGTGCTGGGCGTGGACGCGCCGGACGGCCGCAACGCCGACAAGCACGACCTGCAGGTGACGCAGGCCTACTGGGATGCGTTGCCGGCCGCAGTGCGCGACCACCTGCGCTGCCGCATCGTCCCGGCGCTGGAAAACATCGAGCAGGCCCACACGATCGAGGGCCTGCGGATGGGGATCATGGCTTAGGGATGTCCTTCGGCGGCTTGCCGACGCGGCGCAGCTGGTCCGACTGCTGGTCGAGGTTCACTTCCTCGGCCACGTCGTAGCGGCCGTCGTCGGCGTCGTCGCCCGGCAGCAGCGATTCGGAGCGATGCGCGGAGCGGTCTTCCGCGCGCTGCTGCCGGCCCGGGTCGGCGCGCTGGGCGTTTTGGCCGGTCTGTCGTTTATCCTGGTCTGGCATGGCGTCCTCCCGATCGTGGTGTCGTGGCCGATTATGGCGCAGGGGAGGGCGCCCGGGGCGCACGCTACTTCGTGTCGCGCCGGCGCGCGGGCAGGTTCTTTTCCAGGATCGCCCACAGGATGAGGCCATAGGCCAGCAGGCGCACGAGATAGTGCAGGGGCGTGTCCTCGGCCTCGTCGAACGTCAGCGCCGACACGATCCGGTGCACGCCCTCGATGCCGAACGACAGGGCGAAGTACAGGAAGAAACGGTCGCGCGAGTTGCGCCAGAAGCGCAGGAAGAACAGCGCGATGACGAAGGATGCCATGGCGATGGCGCCGGAGATCAGGTCGCTCATGTCATTCTTTCTCGTAGATCAGGCCGTACAACAGCAGCAGCATCGCCACCAGCGCGAACACCTGCCGCACGGGCAGCAGGTAGACGTCGGGGAACACGACCTTGTCCAGCATGAGGAAGATGTTGTTCACGGTCAGCGCCGCGAACGAGGCGCCGCTCCAGAACAGCAGGCGGTGGCCGGTCCGGCGGTAGCTGCCCAGCAGCAGCCAGGCGCATGCCAGCGACGTCAATGTACACAGCGAATAGATGGTAATCGCCATCAGGAATCCTTCCGCCATTTGAACGCGTCCGCAAATTGCTGGGCCTTGCGGTCGAGTGAAGAGTGGATCAGGTGGGTGACTTCGACGAGGTGGGTCGCGTACACGTCGGCCAGGAGGTCGATCCGTTCGCGCAGGCCGGCGTCGGCCGGCGCATAACGGTAGGCCCCGGCATCCTGGCACGGCACGGCGATCCTGGCCGTGCACAGGTCGGCGAGCAGGTCTTCCGCCGTCTTTTCGCGCACGTAGAGCCGCCGTGCCAGCGTCTCGCGGCGCCAGGCGTGGTCCGGATCGGCGCGCATCAACAGGAGCGCTTCCAGGAACGGGACCGAGGGGATACTGGTCAGCACGAAGCGCGGGAGGTCCTCGGGTATGGAGGGCTTATCCATCGCCATTGTGTTTGGTCAAATGTACTTAACTTTTTGAAACCGGGATTGTATAGCATTCTTTTTAGAAATGCAGGCGATTCTTCAAGCGTGCGCAGCTATCCAGATGGGAAATCCATGAGGAAGCGCAAGCGTGCGTCGGCTAGAATGGCGCCATCGTTGATTTGTCTTTTCATCATGTTCAAGAAGTTTGTCGCGCCGGCGCTCATGCTGGCCTCCCTGTTGTCGCTCGGTGCCTGCAAGCGCGAGCTCCCGAACCCGGCTCCCGCCCGCGTCCATACGGAAGCGCGGGCGCCGCAGCCGCAATCCTGCAACGACCATTTCGTCCACGGCCAGGCGCCGCGCATCACGAACCCCAAGCTCGACAAGGCGTCGGAAACGCTGTGCTTCAACGTGTTCAGCGTATTGCACTCCGGGATCACGCGCACCCCGCTGTGGTCGGCGGAACACCTGCAGGCGGAGAATATCGCGGCGGCGCAGGAATTGTCGCGCGAGAACTCGTTCCATCCCGAATCGCGGCTGCCGGCCAGCCAGCGGGCCGAGTTGGCGGACTATGCCCGCAGCGGCTACGACCGCGGCCACATGGCCCCGAACGGCGACATGCCCGACCGCGACAGCCAGCGCGACAGCTTCAGCCTCGCCAACATCGTCCCGCAGGACGGCGAGAACAACCGCAACCTCTGGGCCGGCATCGAGGGTGCCGTGCGCAAGATGGCGAAGAAGGAAGGCGACCTGTATGTGGTGACGGGGCCGGCCTTCCTCGGCGCGGACCTGCGCAAGATCGGCAACGTGCTCGTGCCGACCCATTTGTATAAACTCGTGTACAGCCCGCGCCAGCGCGCCGGCGCCGCATGGTTCGTCGAGAACGCGGCGGATGCGAAGGCGAACGTGATCCCGATCCCGGAGCTCGAACGCATCATCGGCATCGACCTGCTGCCCGCGCTGTCCGACGCCGAGAAGGAACGCGTGCTGGCGCTGCCGGAAGTCCGCGCCAAGCCGTCCCGCAACCGTAAATAGGAATCCCATGACCAAGTTCGCACCGTACGAGAACGAGGCCGACGTCGTCGAGATCGGCAACCTGACCCTGGAGAACCGCCTGGACCGGATCACGATCTCCGGCGACGTCGACCTCACGGCCGACAAGGACGGCCTCGCCAGGGCGCGCCTGCTGCACGACCTGCTGGGCCGGATCGTCGCCGGCCTGGAAGCGCAAGACCTGCCGGACCGGCTGCCGCCGCCCGGCGTCGGGACGGTCGCCAATCCGTTCGGCTGACAGCCCCGAAAGCCGCGTGCCGGTCGGTGCGCGTGCTCACGGAACTCATCGATAACATGAGCAAAATGCGGGCCGACAGGCCCGTTTTTCATGGGTGCGATACGCATGAGTTGTAGCCGGTCAATGGTGCGCGCAACGCGGCCGCTTTGGAGTAGTCTCGACAAGGAACCGGCGTGAGGAGCTCCACGCGGAAAACGTCGTGCTCGAAAGGCGAGCAGGTCGGCGTGGCGCGCTTCGCAAGGGCCGGTGATTTCACCACGATGACAGCGGAGGAACATCATGCGACATACCCTGGTAGCAGTTTTCGACAACCGAAGCGACGCCCAGAGCGCCCTCGACGAATTGCTGGCGTCGGGCTTCTCGCGCACCGATGCGAGCCTCTCCAGCGCCGACCCCACCGGCCAGTCGAACAGCGTCACCGGCAACGACGAGTTGCTGCAAGGCGAACACGAGGAAGGCTTCGGCGCCTCGATCAAGCATTTCTTCACCGGCCTGTTCGGATCGGACACGAACGAGCACGCGATGAAATATTCGTACGCCGTCACCCGCGGCCACCACGTCCTCACCCTCACGACGGAATCCGAGCCGGAAGTCGAGCGCGCCGCCGACATCATCGAGCGCTTCGGCCCCGTCGACATCGACGAACGCCACGACCAGTGGGCACGCGAGACGGGCAGTGCGGGCACGCTGCGGTCCGGCATGCAGCAATCGGGCGGCATGTCGGCGCAGTCGGGCAACCTCGGATCGGGCTCGGGTTCGTCCGGCTCTTACCAGGGTACGCCCCCGGGCACCGAGCCCGGGTCGCTGCAATTCACGGGCCACGACGACCGCAACTTCTTCGCCACGCAAAACATCAACGATCCGGTCCCCAAGGGCCAGACGTACGAGGAGCCGCTGGGCGCCTCCGAACAGTCGGGCGGGTCGATGGACAGCGCCTCGGGCGGCAACACGCTGAGCGGCACCCAGAGCTCGGCGCAGAACCCGGCCACGGGCTCGTCGCTGCAATCGTCGCAGAGCGGCTCGCTGAACCAGAGCGGCTCCACGCTGCAGGGCACCGCGTCGATCCCCGGGTCCGACGACACGTCGCTGGGCGGCACGGCCCGGATGGGCAGCTCCATGCAACGCGATACGAGTGGCAGCAGCGGCGGCGGCGGCGGCGGTTCAAGCGCGCGCGGCAACGTGCGCGTGTACTCGCGTGAGGCCGGCATGAGCGACACGTACGACGACTACTACCGCAACGACTGGAACCGGAATTATTCCAGCCTGGGCGGCAGCTACGACGACTACGCGCCCGCCTACCGCTTCGGCAACGAGATGCGCCGCGACGAGAAATACCGCGACCGCGACTGGAGCGACATCGAGCAGTCGCTGCGCAGCGATTGGGAAACGCGCAATCCGGGCGCCTCGACCTGGGACAAGTTCAAGGCGGCCGTGCGCCACGGCTGGGACAAGATCACGCCGGACCTGAACACGGACGACTGGTACCACTCGGACTGGCACGACAATTATTCGAGCCTGGGCGGCGGGTACGCGGACTACGAGCCGGCCTACCGCTACGGCACGCAGATGCGTTCGAGCGCGAAGTACCGCGACCGCTCATGGGACGAGGTGGAGTCCGACCTGCGCAGCGACTGGGAGTCGCGCCACCCGGGCGAGTCGACGTGGGAGAAGTTCAAGGCCGCCGTGCGCCGCGGCTGGGACAAGATCACCCCGGACATCGACAACGACAGCTATTACCGCAGCCACTGGAACGCACGCTACTCCAACGCGGACGCCGGCTACGACGACTACCTGCCGGCCTACCGCTACGGCAACGAGGCCCGGCGCCTGCAGAAATACCGCAGCCGCCACTGGGACGACGTCGAGTCCGACCTGAAATCCGACTGGGACTCGCGCTACACGACCGGCCCGTCGACGTGGGAGAAGTTCAAGGACGCCGTGCGCCATGGCTGGGACAAGATCACCCCGGACATGGACGACGACTCGACCTACTACCACACGCATTACGAGTCGACCTACGCCGCCAGCGGCACGGACTTCAACGACGTGGCCCCGGCCTACCGCTACGGCAACGAGATGCGCAGCAGCGACACCTATCGCGACCGCGACTGGGACGACGTCGAGCACGACCTCAAGAAGGATTGGCACAGCAAGTACGGCGCGGACACCGAACCGTCCGCGTGGGAACGCATCAAGGCCGCCGTCCGCCATGGGTGGGAACGCATGACGGGCGAGACGACGTCCACGGACGACGACAGCCACTACCGCACGCACTGGACCAACACGTACAAGGCAGGCGGCACGAGCTACGACGACCTGGCCCCGGCGTACCGCTACGGCACCGAGATGCGCAACGACGCCCGCTATCGCAACCGCGACTGGTCCGACGTCGAGAAGGACCTGCGCGCGGACTGGGATACCCGCTATGGCAAGGATGGCGCCTCGACCTGGGAAAAGATGAAAGCCGCCGTCCGGCACGGGTGGGACCACGGCACGATCGGCTGATCAGGCGGGTTCGGTCAGCGGCAAACTGATCCGATTGCGCCCCATGTGCTTCGCCCGGTACAGCGCCGCATCGGCAATGGCGACCAGTTCGCTGGCGCTGTTGTCGGGCGACGCGATCGCGGTGGCCGCGCCGATCGACACGGTCACCTGCTGCGCGGGCGCCAGGCGGTTGGGCACTTGCAGTTGTTCGACACGGGTGCGGATGCGTTCGGCCACGCTGGCCGCGCCCTTCAACGACTGGTTCGGCAGGATCACGGCGAATTCCTCGCCGCCATAGCGGGCGACGAGGTCGTTCGCGCGCATCTCGCTGGCGACGGCCGTGGCGATGCGCTTCAGGCATTCGTCGCCGCCCAGGTGGCCGTTCGCATCGTTATAGGCCTTGAAATTGTCGACGTCCACCATCAGCAGCGACAGCGGCTGGCGCTGGCGCAGCGCGCGCGCCCATTCGGCGTGCAGCGTCTCGTCGAAGCAGCGGCGGTTGGCAAGGCCGGTCAGGCCGTCGCGCGTGGCCAGTTGCTCCAGCGCGATCTGGGCCAGCTTTTCGTCCGTCATGTCGCGCAATGTCTCGACGACGGCGGCCAGCCGGCCGCGTTCGTCGTAGATCGGACTCGCGTCGGTCGCGAGATAGCGCCGGCGGCCCATGCGCGGCATGTCGCACCAGCTTTCCGCCGACAGGTGCGGATCGTCCGGCAGGCCGATGCGGGGCTGGATCCGGTGCGCGTCGCCGGCGCGTTCTTCGATCAGGAGGTCGGCGAGGGTAGGGCGGCGCTCCTCGAAAAAGCTGCGCCAGTGGTCGCGCGTGCCGATGATCTCGCGCGCGGGCACGCCCGTCAGACGCTCGCAGGCGCGGTTCCACAACATCACGCGGGACGTCGTGTCGAGCACGAAAATGGGAATGGCCAGCGTCTCCATCAACTGGTGCGCAAAAGCGCGCTCGGCCGGCGCGCCCGAGGAATCCATGAGCCGCTGAATTGTTGTTGCGCTTGTCATGTATCGTCCTTCGGTTCTAATGAGCAATTACTTGCTGACGAGAACCGATTGTGCGCCACAGACAATGCTGCCCTCTTGATTTTTAACAAGAGAGCTCGGAGACCGTCACCCCGGCTCGTCCGCGTGGGCGACGATCGCCTGGGCGACCCGGTCGACGCGGGTACACAACAGATCGATGCGCGACGCGAGCAGCGGATCTTCCAGGGCGTACTGGCGGCGCACCTGCAGCAGCTCGGTCTGGATGGCGACCAGTTGCGCGAGCGGGTCGAGATTCCCGCGCCGGCCTTCGGCGCCGCCCGTCAGGCGCTCCAGCAGCATGTCGGACTCGGCCAGCGCCTGGTCGGCCTGGCTGCGCGCCTTCTGTTCGCGGCACAGCGCGGCTTCCAGGCGCGCGATCCGGTCTTCGCTGCGCACGCGCCGGAACAACAGCGCGAACATCACGGTCATCGTGGCGAGCACGAGCACGCCCAGTTGCAGCCGCTCCGGCACCGCCAGCACGCGGGCATCTTCCGGCAGGCCGAACCACACGGCGAGCAACAGCAAGGCGCCGATGGCGACACGCAGCGACTGGAGCAGCAGGCTTTTCATCACGATCCCTCCGGCGAGGACTAGGACGACTCGATTAGGAACTTTCCGTATGCAAAGGTACGACTTTCCGAACGGCAGGTTTTTGCTTGCCGTCAATTAAATGGACCGCTTCTGCCACCCGCGCCCAGCGCGGTATAATGGAAGGTTGACGCGAGCCTTACCGGACTTCACAGTGACTTACAGCATCAAAGAAATTTTCTACACCCTGCAGGGCGAGGGCGCCCATGCGGGCCGCCCGGCCGTGTTCTGCCGCTTTTCCGGCTGCAACCTGTGGACGGGCCGCGAAGCGGACCGCGCCACGGCCGTCTGCCAGTTCTGCGACACGGATTTCGTCGGCACCGACGGCGAACGGGGCGGCAAATTCAAGGACGCCGCCAGCCTGGCCGCGGAAATCGACAGTCTGTGGCCGCAGACCTATCCGGCCAGCAAATACGTCGTCTTCACGGGCGGCGAGCCGCTGCTTCAGCTGGACGCGGCCCTGATCGACGCGATGCATGCCGTCGGCTTCACGATCGCCATCGAAACGAACGGGACGTTGCCCGTACCGCCGGGCGTGGACTGGATCTGCGTGAGCCCGAAGATGGGGTCGACCCTCGTGGTCGAACGGGGCAACGAGATCAAGGTCGTCATCCCGCAGACGGGCCAGGACCTGGCCGCGTACGAACACCTGGATTTCGACAATTTCTTCGTGCAGCCGATGGACGGTCCGCTGGCCCAGTTCAACACGCAACTGGCCATCGACACGTGCCGCCGCAACCCGAAGTGGAAGCTCAGCCTCCAGACCCATAAACTCCTGAATATTCCCTGAGCACACATGCTGACCATTACCCGCAAGCTGGAATTCGACGCCGGCCACCGCATCCCCGACCATAAAAGCCAGTGCCGCAACCTGCACGGCCACCGCTATACGCTGGAAATCACGCTGACGGGCGCCGTCATCGACGTCGAAGGCAATTCCGACAACGGCATGATCATGGATTTCTCGGACATCAAGGCGCTCGCCAAGGAGCACCTCGTCGACGTCTGGGACCACGCCTTCCTCGTCTACGAGAAGGACGAGGCCGTGCGCGGCTTCCTCGCCAGCCTGCCGAACCACAAGACCGTCGTGATCGACCGCATCCCGACCGTGGAAAACCTCGCGCAGGTGGCGTGGAACATCCTCAAGGCCGCCTATACCGACCGCTACGGCACCGGCCTGCGCCTGCAAAAGCTCGTGCTGCACGAAACCCCGAACTGCTGGGCCGAAATCACGGATGCCTGACGCGGACGACAATACGTACATGGGCCTGGCCCTGCAGGAAGCCCGCAAGGCCTGGGCCGCGGGCGAGGTGCCCGTGGGCGCCGTCGTCGTGCGCGACGGCGAGGTCATCGCCACCGGCTTCAACCAGCCGATCGGGCGCCACGACCCGACCGCGCACGCGGAAATCGTCGCCCTGCGCGCGGCCGCGGACAAGCTCGGCAACTACCGGCTGCCCGGCTGCGAGCTGTACGTGACGCTGGAGCCATGCGCGATGTGCTCGGGCGCGATGATGCATGCGCGCCTGGCGCGGGTCGTGTACGCCGCACCGGACCCGAAGACGGGCGTGTGCGGCTCCATCGTCGACCTCTTCGCGTTGGAGCAATTGAATCACCACACGGACGTCGTCGGCGGCGTGCTGGCCGACGAGGCGAGCGCCATGCTCAAGGGCTTCTTCGCCGAACGGCGCGCCGCGCGGCGTGCGCCGGCGCCCGAAGCGGCGGACTGACGCCGCGCACGTGGGCGACGCCACCCGATTTGCGAAAATGGTATGCTGGTTCCAGGCCTTCGCTGCTTTCCGGTAGCGGGGGATTCCAGGGACCCAGCTATCACTTTCGGCACCTCGACCAGATCGGTCGATCCGGTGCCGGCAACGCCGCCATGCCTAGTCTGAACGCCAACGGGATCCGCATCGCCTTCGACACGGCGGGCGATCCGAAATCCGTACCCCTGCTGCTGATTTCGGGCCTCGGCCTGCAATTGACGGCGTGGCCGGACGAATTCGTCGAAGGCCTCGTCGAGATGGGCTTTTACGTGATCCGTTTCGATAATCGCGACAGCGGCCTGTCCACCAAGTTCGAACACGCCGGCACGCCCAGCCTCACGCTGGCCTGGCTGAAGTCGCTGCTGCGCATCCCGCTGAAGCCGCCTTATCGCCTGGAAGACATGGCGGGCGATGCCATCGGTGTGCTGTCCGCGCTGGGCATCGCGCGCGCCCACGTCGTCGGCATGTCGATGGGCGGCATGGTCGGACAGTTGATGGCGGCGAAATATCCGTCGCGCGTGCTGAGCCTGACGTCGATCATGTCCAGCAGCGGCCGCCGCGGCTTGCCGGGACCGACGCAAACCGCCCGCCGCGCGCTGCTGCGCCGCCCGCGGGGCGCCGCCGACATCGACACGGCCATCGAGTACAACGTGCAACTGCTGCAAGCCATCGGCAGTCCGGCGTATCCGACGCCGGAAAAACACCTGCGCCGCCGCGTCGCCCGCGCGCTGCGCCGCAACTGCTGCCCGGGCGGCGTGGTGCGCCAGATGCTGGCCGTGACGGCCTGCGGCGACCGCACGCCGCAGTTGCAGACGATCGTCGCGCCGACCCTCGTGATCCACGGCGCGGCCGATCCGCTCGTGCCGCTCGCGTGCGGGGTCGACACGGCGCAAGCGATTCCCGGCGCCCGCCTCGAAGTCATCGAGGGCATGGGCCACGACCTGCCGGCCCAGCTGCTGGAGCGGCTCCTCGCCTTGATCGACGCCCATGCGCACGGTAAGATGGCGCCCGACTCGACACCAAGGCTCTTCGTCAAACAGTGACCATCCAGAAATTGGGCATTGCCCTCATCGCGCCGGCCGGCTACGCGCTGGAGCCGGAAGCCATCCCGCGCGGCATCGCGCGCCTCGAAGCCCAGGGCATCCTGGTCCACAATTACTACAAGCACGAGGAACGCCACCAGCGCTTCGGCGCCACGGACGCGGAGCGGCTCGCGCAGCTGGAAGCAGCGGCGGCCGACCCGGACGTACAGGTCGTGATGGCCATCCGCGGCGCGTACGGCATGACCCGGCTGCTGCCGCACATCGACTTCGAACGCATGGCGGCCAGCGGCAAGATCTTCGTCGGCTATTCCGACGTCACGGCATTCCACATGGGCCTGTATGCGAAGACGGGCGCGCCCAGCTACGCCGGCCCCATGTTCACGGCCGACTTCGGCGCCGCCGAACCCGACGAGTTCACCTTGGGCGACTTCTGGCGCTGCCTCGCCGGCCCCACGCACACGATCTCCGGCCACGGCGCCGCGAACCCGCGCCTCGACGTGGCGGGCACCGTGTGGGGCGGCAACCTCGCGATGGTCATGTCGGTCATCGGCACGCCGTACTTCCCGCAGATCGACGGCGGCATCCTGTTCCTGGAAGACATCGCCGAGCACCCGTTCCGCGTGGAGCGCATGCTGCTGCAGCTGATGCACACGGGCGTGCTGGAGAAGCAGCGCGCGATCGTGCTGGGCGACTTCTCCGGCTACCGTCTCGGACCGAACGACAACGGCTACAACTTCGACGAAATGCTGGCCTATGTCCGCGCGACACTGCCCGTGCCGGTGTTGACGGGACTGGAATTCGGCCACATCGCCCGCCACGTGACGATTCCATTCGGCGCGCACGGGCACCTGCAGTGCGACGGCGAGCGCTGGTCGCTGGCGCTGTCGGGATACCCGACACTCAGGACCGCCTGACGCAACCCACCCCCACAGTGGTAAAATGTGCGGTTAATCGAATACCCAAGCGAAGGTTTCCCAGTGCTCAGTACAGCCAACATCACGATGCAGTTCGGCGCCAAGCCGCTGTTCGAAAATATTTCCGTCAAGTTCGGCGACGGCAACCGTTACGGCCTCATCGGCGCGAACGGCTGCGGCAAGTCGACCTTCATGAAGATCCTCGGCGGCGACCTCGATCCGTCCGCCGGCAACGTCAGCCTCGACCCGCACGAGCGCCTCGGCAAGCTCCGCCAGGACCAGTTCGCCTACGAAGACGTGCGCGTGCTGGACGTCGTCATGATGGGCCACACGGAACTGTGGGAGGCGATCCGCGAACGCGACGCCATCTACGCCAATCCGGAAGCGACGGACGAGGACTACATGAAAGCGGCCGAGCTCGAGGGCAAGGTCGCCGAATACGACGGCTACTCGGCCGAAGCCCGCGCCGGCGAACTGCTGCTGGGCCTGGGCATCGCCACCGACCTGCACCAGGGCCCGATGAGCGCCGTGGCGCCGGGCTGGAAGCTGCGCGTGCTGCTGGCGCAGGCCCTGTTCTCGGATCCGGACATCCTGCTGCTCGACGAACCGACCAACAACCTGGACATCCACACGATCAGCTGGCTGGCCGACATGCTGAACCAGCGGAACTCGACGATGATCATCATCTCGCACGACCGCCACTTCCTGAACTCGGTCTGCACGCACGTGGCCGACATGGACTACGGCACGCTGAAGGTCTACCCGGGCAACTACGACGACTACATGGAAGCGTCGACGCAGGCCCGCAACCAGCAGCTGGCCAATAACGCGAAGGCCAAAGAGAAGGTCGCCGAGCTGCAGGACTTCGTGCGCCGCTTCTCCGCGAACAAGTCGAAGGCCCGCCAGGCGACGTCCCGCCTGAAGATGATCGACAAGATCAAGATCGAGGAATTCAAGCCGTCCTCGCGTGCGTATCCGTTCGTCCGCTTCGAAGGCGAGAAGAAACTGCACCGCCTGGCCGTCGAGACGGAAGGCCTGTCGAAGTCGTACGACCGCCAGCTGTTCAAGAATTTCTCGATCATGGTCGAAGCCGGCGAGCGCATCGCCATCATCGGTGCCAACGGCGCCGGCAAGACGACGCTGCTGCGTTCCATCGGCAGCGGCCCGATCACGGGCCTCGACGCGGACACCGGCCGCGTGAAGTGGGCCGAGAACGCGAACCCGGGCTACATGCCGCAGGACCCGACCGAAGAATTCGCCACCGACCTGAACCTGACCGACTGGATGGGCCAGTGGACGAAGGAGGGCGACGACGACCAGGCCGTCCGCTCGATCCTGGGCCGCCTGCTGTTCGGCGGCGACGAGGTCAAGAAGTCCGTGCGCGTGCTGTCCGGCGGCGAGAAGGGCCGCATGATGTACGGCAAGCTGATGCTGGGCCGCCACAACGTGCTGCTGCTCGACGAACCGACCAACCACATGGACATGGAATCGATCGAGTCGCTGAACATCGCGCTGGATAAATATGCAGGCACCCTCATCTTCGTGTCGCACGACCGCGAGTTCGTGTCGTCGCTGGCGACCCGCATCCTCGAGATCAAGGAAGACCGGATCATCGACTTCCAGGGCAATTACGAGGATTACCTGAAGAGCCAGGGTCTCGATTAATTTCCGTGACGCGAGCACATTATGAATACCATTGCCCCCGTTAAAGTCTTCGAATACGACCGGCCCGTCGGCGGCGTGTGTTCCACCGCCGAGGCCTGGGCCCGTACCCCGTCGCCGCTGGAAGTCGAACAAAAGACCGCGCTGAAGGACCGCATCCGCCGCCTGCTGAAGGAACGCGAAGCCGTCCTCGTCGCGCACTACTACGTCGATGCCGACCTGCAAGACCTCGCCGAGGAAACGGGCGGGTGCGTGTCGGACTCGCTGGAAATGGCGCGCTTCGGCCGCGACCACCCGGCCAGGACGCTCGTCGTGGCCGGCGTGCGCTTCATGGGCGAGACGGCGAAGATCCTGAGCCCGGAAAAGACGATCCTGATGCCGGACCTGGACGCGACCTGCTCGCTGGACCTGGGCTGCCCGGCCGACGAGTTCGCCGCGTTCTGCGACCAGCATCCGGACCGCACGGTCGTCGTCTACGCGAACACGTCCGCCGCCGTGAAGGCGCGCGCGGACTGGATGGTGACGTCGTCGATCGGCCTGGACATCGTCAAATACCTGCACGACCAGGGCAAGAAGATCCTGTGGGCGCCGGACCGCCATCTCGGTTCGTACATCCAGAAGCAGACGGGCGCCGACATGCTGCTGTGGCAGGGCTCCTGCCTCGTGCACGACGAGTTCAAGGGCGTCGAACTGGACCTGCTGCGCGCGGAATACCCGCACGCGAAAGTCCTTGTGCACCCGGAATCGCCGGCCAACGTCGTCGCCCAGGCGGACGTCGTCGGCTCGACCACCCAGCTGATCAACGCCGCGCAGACGATGGACGCGACACACTTCATCGTCGCCACCGACAACGGCATCCTGCACAAAATGCGCATGGCCGCGCCGGGCAAGACCCTGATCGAAGCCCCGACCGCGGGCAACAGCGCCACCTGCAAGAGCTGCGCGCACTGCCCGTGGATGGCGATGAACGGCCTGCAGAACCTGGCCGACGTGCTGGAAGCCACCGACGGCAGGAACGAGATCTTCGTCGACCCGGAGATCGGCAAGCAGGCCAAGCGCGCCATCGACCGCATGCTCGACTTCGCCGCCGCCAAGAAGGCGAAGGCGCTGCCGACCGGCGCGCTGGAGCAGGAAGCCAATCTCTTCAAAGGAATCGGTCCCGCATGAGCAACCTCCGCAACCCCTATGCTGAAGAGGGCCGGTTCGACGAGAAACTGCAGGCCGCATTCGAACAGAACCTGCTGGCCGCGCTGCTGGAAGACGTCGGTAGCGGCGACCTCACGGGCAAGCTCGTGCCGCAAGAACCGCGCGCGAAGGCGCGCGTGATCGTGCGCGAGCAGGCCGTCCTGTGCGGCGCGCCGTGGTTCGAAGGCGTCATGCTCGCCGTCGACCAGGACATCGAGATCGACTGGAAATATGCCGAAGGCGACGTGATGGCGGCCGACAGCGTCGTCTGCACGATCGAAGGTTCGCCGCGCTCGCTGCTGACGGCGGAGCGTTCGGCGCTGAACTTCCTGCAACTGCTGTCCGGCGTCGCGTCGGCCACGCGCACCTATGTCGACGTCATCGCCGGGACGAAGGCGCGGATCCTCGACACGCGCAAGACCTTGCCGGGCCTGCGCCAGGCGCAGAAGTACGCGGTGCGCGTGGGCGGCGGCGCCAACCAGCGCATGGCGCTGTACGACGGCATCCTGATCAAGGAAAACCACATCGCGGCCGCGGGCGGCATCACGCCGGCGCTGCAGGCCGCCAACGCGCTGGAGGCGGGCGTGTCGATCCAGGTCGAGGTGGAGTCAATCGCCGAGCTGGAAGAAGCGCTGGGCGCGGGCGCGACGTCCGTCTTGCTGGACAACTTCGACCTGGACATGATGCGCGAAGCGGTGCGCATCAACGAGGGGCGCGCGTTGCTGGAGGCGTCCGGCGGCATCAACATGCAGACCGTGCGGGCGATCGCGGAGACCGGGGTCGACCGGATTTCGATCGGCGGCCTCACCAAGGACGTCAAGGCGACGGATTATTCGCTGCGTATCGTCGGCTGATGCACGCGTGGGCACGGGGTGCCCACCCTACGCGTTATCGATGCCGTAGGGTGGGCTCCCCGAGCCCGCCATCACGTTCCACTCTCGCTCGCCCTGGCCAACGCCTCCGCCTGCGGATTCCTCCGATACACGGACTCCCCAACGCGCGCCGCGATCCCGTCGATCGCGGCGATCACTTTATCCGGATGCGCATAATGCGTCATGTGCCCGACGCCGGGCTGCAATTGCAGCTCGCTGTCCGGCAAGCGCTCGTCCAGCCGTTCGGAGTTGTGGCCGAAGTCGACGATCTTGTCCTTGGTCCCGGCCATGACCACGACCGGAACCTTCAGCTCCGGATAATGCCTGGACAGCGCCACGGCCGACGGCACCATCAGCGCCGTCTCCGCCGCGCTGGCGCGCAGCTGGCTCGGACGCAGCAGCATCCACACGGGCAGTTCGCGGAAGCGGGCGTCGACCGGCTGCGGCGAGAACACCCGTTTCGTCAGCGGACGCCACAGCATGCGCGTGACGAGCGGCGACACCGTATAGCGCATCAAATCGCCCACGAGCGGGATCGCGGGACCGGACAACAGCGGCACGTCGGCGCGCAGGCTCGGGTAGTAATAGCCTGACAGCAGCACGAGGCCGCGCACGAAGTCCGGCACTTCCAGCGCCATCGACAGCGCGACGAGCGTGCCCCACGAGTGGCCCAGCACGATCGCCGAATCGACGCCGATCTCCTGCAGCGCGTGATGCAGCAGGCGGGCTTGCGCCTGCGGCGTCCAGATCGTGCTGCGCGAGCGCTCGCTATAGCCGAAGCCGGGGCGGTCGAAGGCGATCACCCGGTAGTGCTCGGCCGCCTTGTCCATCAGGCCGCTGGTCTGGAAGTCGCTGGCCAGCACGCCATTCCCGTGCAGCAGGACCAGCACGGGACCGCTGCCGCGTTCCACGTAATGCAGGCGCACGCCGTCGACCTTGACGAAACGGCCTTGCGGCGGATGCTCCGCCTCGGCCTTCTTCGTTTTGGAACGCACATAGAAATAAGAGGCCGCGAGGCCGAGGCCGGCCAGCAACGCGCCGGCCTGCCAGGGTTTGACACCAGTGCTGCTTAACGTTTTCGTCACAGTATTCCCCCGTCGAGTGGTATGGATGGCGTGTCTCGCTCCGTCTGCTCCGAACCTTTGATGAGCATGTCCAGCGCGAGCGGGAGCACCCGCTCGGCCGATTCTTCGATCTTGATGTCGAGGAGGTCGTCGGCCCGCGTGCGGCCGAGGTTGATGGCGGCGATCGGCTTGCCGGCGGCCTGCGCCATGCGGCAGAAGCGGAAGCCCGAATACACCATCAGCGACGAGCCGACGACCAGCAGCGCATCGGCCCGCTCCATCTGTTCCAGCGCGATGGCCGTGCGTGCCGGCGGCACGTTGTCGCCAAAGAAGACCACGTTCGGCATCAAGGCTCCGCCGCAGCACGAGCAATATGGCAGCCGGAAGCTGGCCAGTTCCGTCGGCTCCACGGACGCGTCGCCGTCCGGCAAGGGCGTCGCGTTCGCGCCCGCCATGTGCGGATTGAAATCTTCCAATTGCCCTTGCACGAAGGCGCGCGGAAACATGGCCGTGCATTCGAGGCACACGACCGTGTGGATATTGCCGTGCAATTCCAGCACGCCGTGGCTGCCGGCCTGGCCGTGCAGGCCGTCCACGTTCTGCGTCAGCACGGAACCGATCTTGCCGATCCGCTCCAGGCCCGCGATGGCCGCATGGCCGCGATTCGGCCGGGCCTGCGCGAGCACGGGCCAGCCGATCATGCTGCGCGCCCAATAGCGCCGCTGCACGGCCTCGGATCTGCGGAAATCCGGGCCGTGGATCGGGGGGTTGCCGCGCCGGGTACCGTCGCGGTCGCGGTAATCGGGGATGCCGGATGCCGTCGACAGCCCCGCGCCCGTCAGCACGAGCGCGCGCGGGTGGCGGTCGAGGAATGCGGCGATCCGCGCCGCGTGGTCGTGGACGGTGAATGCTTCAGCCATCGTTTGCTCCTTCCGCTGGGATCGTAACATCCCTGATGCCCGGACAGAAACACGTTACGGTTGCTTCAACGTTTGGCGGAAACGACGATGCCGCCCACGATCAGCACGAACGCGAGCACGTGGTAGGCATGGGGCAGCTCGCCGAGGAAGGCGGACGACAGCAGTGCCGTGAACAGCGGCGTCAGGTTGACGAAGAACGCGCCGATGCCGGGCCCGGCACGGCGGATGCCCGCGCCCCACATGGCGAACGCGAGCACGGCCGGGCACACGGCGACGAACAGCAGCGCCGCGACGACCGGCCAGCTCCACGCGATGGCCGCCGCGCCCAGGGACCACTCGACACCCGCGAAACCGGCCGACCACAGCAGGCCGAACGCCACCTGTGCGGCGAGGAACGCGGCCCAGTCTGCACGCAACGCGGGCTCGTCCTGCGGCTGCAGCAGCATCCAGCTGTAGAACGACCACGCGATCGTCGCGAGAATCATGTAGAGGTCGCCCGCGACGAGGCGCAGCGCGAGCAACTGGTCGACGTCGCCCCGGCACAGCACGACGAGCACGCCGACGATCGACAGCAAGGCGCCGATCACCTGGCGCGTGCGCACGGCCACGTCGTAGAAGAGTCTCCCGACGAGCATCATCCACACGGGCATGCCGGACGCGACGAGGGTCACGTTGATGGGCGTGGAGCTCTGCAGCGCGAGATACTGGAGCGAGTTGTACATGCCGATGCCCAGCAGACCCAGCAGCGCGTAGCGGCGCCAGCGGGTGCGGACCGCGTCGAGCACGCCGGCCTGCCTGAGCGTCGCCCAGCCGAGCGGCAGCAGCACGGCCAGCGCGATCGTCCAGCGCAGCAGGTTCAAGGTCATCGGCGGCACGGCCGCGCGCACGAGCCGTCCCACGATGGCGTTGCCCGCCCACAGCAGGGGCGGGACGGTCAGCAGCAGGGCGGTCGACGGCGTGAGCTTCTGGTTCATCGACCCGATCAGCGCCGGCGCGGCGTCAGCACGCTGGGGAGCGCCTTCGGCAGCGTGTCCGGGTAATCGCGCGAGAAATGCAGGCCGCGGCTTTCGTGGCGCGACAGCGCGCTGCGCACGATCAGGTGCGCCACCTCGACGAGGTTGCGCAGCTCCAGCAGGTCGTTGGTGACGCGGAAGTTGCGGTAGTACTCGTCGATCTCTTCCTTCAGCAGCTTGATGCGGTGCTGGGCGCGCTCCAGGCGCTTGGTCGTGCGCACGATGCCGACGTAGTTCCACATGAAGCGGCGCAGCTCGTCCCAGTTGTGGGCGATGACGACTTCCTCGTCCGCATTGGTGACGCGGCTCTCGTCCCACGCGGGCAGCGCCGGCAGGTCGACGGAAGGGGCGGCGGCGATCTGGTGGGCGCACGCGCGGCCGACGACCAGGCATTCCAGCAGCGAGTTGCTGGCCAGGCGGTTGGCGCCGTGCAGGCCCGTGTAGGCCGTCTCGCCGACGGCGTACAGGCCCGGGATGTCGGTGCGGCCCGCGAGGTCCGTCACGACACCGCCGCACGTGAAGTGCACGGCCGGCACGACGGGGATCGCTTCCTTCGTGATGTCGATGCCCAGCTCGAGGCAGCGCGCGTAAATCGTCGGGAAGTGTTCCTGGATGAACTCGGGGCTCTTGTGCGTGATGTCCAGGTGGACGTAGTCGATGCCGCGCTTCTTCATCTCGAAGTCGATGGCGCGCGCCACGACGTCGCGCGGGGCGAGTTCGCCGCGGTCGTCGTGCGCCGGCATGAAGCGCGTGCCGGCCGCGGGTCCCGCTTCGGGCGGCAGCTTCAGCAGCCCGCCTTCGCCGCGCACGGCTTCCGTGATCAGGAACGATTTCGCGAACGGGTGGTACAGGCAGGTCGGGTGGAACTGGATGAATTCCATGTTCGACACGCGGCAGCCGGCTCGCCAGGCCATCGCGATGCCGTCGCCCGTCGCAGTGTCGGGATTCGTCGTGTACAGGTAGACCTTGCCGGCGCCGCCCGTCGCGAGCACCGTGTGCTCCGCCTCGAACGTCTGCACGGTGCCGCTCTTTTCGTCCTGCACGTACAGGCCGTAGCAGCGCGGCTGGCCGACGAGGGCCGGACCGGCGTGCACGCCGTCCGGCTGCAGTTTATCGGACGTGATCACGTCGATCGCGCAGTGGTGCTCGAACAGCGTGATGTTCGGGTGCGCGCGTACCTTCTGTTCCAGGGTCACCTGCACGGCGTGGCCGGTGGCGTCCGCCGCGTGGATGATGCGGCGCTGGCTGTGGCCGCCTTCGCGGGTCAGGTGGAAGCCGAGTTCCGCGGTCTCGTCGCGGGTAAAGGGCACGCCTTGCTCGATCAGCCATTCGATCGCCTCGCGCCCGTGCTCGACGATGTAGCGGGTGGCCGCTTCGTCGCACAGGCCTGCGCCGGCGACCAGGGTGTCGGCGATATGCTGGTCGTGGCTGTCGCCCGAATCCAGCACGGCGGCGATGCCGCCCTGGGCCCAGTTGCTGGCACCGTCGAGGAGCTCGCGCTTGGAGATGATGGCGACCTTGCGGGTTTGCGCCAGATGAAGGGCAACCGACAGGCCGGCCAGGCCGCTGCCGACGATGGCTACGTCAAATTTCATCGCACTCTCTTGGTTTTGCTTTTGTAAAGAGGCATCACTATAGACGATTTGGCGCGGCAATGTGGAAGATGCCGCTGTTCAGCATCCGCCGCGGACGCTCCCCGGTGCCTCGCCGCCCGTGAGCGCATCGTAGACGGCGAGGACATCGCGGGCCATCGCCGGCATGCTGTGGCGGGCGATGACCTGGCTGCGCGCCCGCGCGCCGTGGCGGGCCGCCATGTCGGGAATCCGGCAGTAATCGGCGATCGCCGCCGCCAGCAATTCCGTCGACGTGGGCGGCACGAGGATGCCGGTAAAGCCCGGATGGACGAGCTCCGTGTTGCCGCCCACGGCCATTGCCACGACCGGGAGCCCCGTCGCCATCGCCTGCAAGATCCCGTTCGACCGGTCTTCGGCGAGCGACGGCAGCACGAACAAGTCCATCGCCCGCAGCAACTGCGGCACGTCGGCGCGGGCCCCCGGCAGCCACGCGCGCGCGGCCGCGCCGGCCCGGTGCAGCAGCGCCTGGCACTCGGCGCGCGCGGGCCCGTCGCCGACCAGCATCAGCCGCAGCCGCTGGTGCGCCGGATGGGGCGACGCGATCAGGCGCAGGAACGCCTCGACGAGGGTCGTGTGGTTGCCCGCGGCGTCCATCCGGCCGACGCTCCCCACGACGAACGCGCCATCCTGCATGAACCCCGGCGGACCGACGGCGGCGGAAGGCCCCAGCCGCGGGTGGAATTGCACGCTGTCGACGCCGTTCGCGATCTGCGACACGCGTGCCGGTTCCGCGCCCACGGTGTCGACGAGCCATTCCTCGAGATCGCTGCTGGCAGCGATGTAATGGTCGATGAGCGGACACAGCATCCGGCGCAGCAGGCGCGTGCCGATGCCGCCGTATGCGTAGGCCGCGCCGCGCCCGTGCTCCGCATGGACGCGCAGCTTGACCCCGGCCAGCACCGCGATCACTTGCGCCGCCAGGCCGGCGCCATCGCGCGTGTGGACGAGATCGGGCCGCAGCGCGCGCAGCACGCCGAACATGCGCAGGTAGTGCAGGGGATCGGACCCGGAGCGCTTGTGCAGGTTGACGACCTCGACGCCGTATTCGCGGACGTCGACCTGGTGGCTGCCGCGGTCGTTCACGCAGACGATGGCGTGGCGGTAGCGCTCGGGCGGCAGGTGGCGGATCAGGTTCAGCAGGCTGGTTTCCGCCAGCGCGGCGTCGAGCGCGTCGACCACGTGAACGACGAGGCGCGGCCGCTCGTCCGGCTCGAACAAAGCACCCATGGCGTCACCCGTCAATGAAGCATGCGTTGGCTGTACTGAGTGTTGGCGGTACTGCGCTGATTATATTGCGCTGCAACGCGGCATATTTTCTGCTTTCCGGCACTGTTGACCGGCCTCAAAAGTTCGGCGCCGCACCGAACGGCAAGAGGGCGCACGCTAGGATGGGGCTCCCTCCGTACAAGGAATGACCATGAGCACACACGACAGCAAAGACATCGCGGACCTGAAGTCGCGCATCAAGGAAGTCCGCTTCCCCATGTTTACGTGGCAGGACGAACACGGGCACCTGCTGAGCCAGCCGATGACGCAGGAAGAAGTCGACGACGCGGGCGGCATCTGGTTCTTCACCTCCACGCAGACGTCGCTGTGGGATTGCATCGCGCACCGGCCGCAAGTGAACCTCTCGTTCGCGAAGCCGGAAGACAGCCTGTTCGTCTCGGTGAGCGGCCTGGCCGAGCGCGTCGTCGACCGCGAACGCATCCGCGCCATGTGGAACGCCGGCGTGCAGGCATGGTTCCCGGCCGGCCCGGACGACGAGCACGCCGTGCTGATCCGCGTCGAGCCGCATTCGGCCGAATACTGGTATTCGAACGACAGCAAGATGGTGCGCCTGTTCGCCTACGCGAAAGCGGCCATGACGGGCACCCGGCCGGACCTGGATGCGGAACACCGCACGCTGAAGCTGTAGGGACGGAGTTCCTCCCTTGCAATAATCGGCGGGGCTGGCGTACAGTACACGCTTCTTTCGAGGAGCGTGCAAGGGAGCGTACATGAGCAAGGACGGGCAGGGCCGGGCGCGATGATCGCGCCGCTCGAACTGGCGGCGAACGGGTTTGTCGCGGTGTCCATCCTGCTGGCCGGACGCAACAACGTCCACACGTGGTGGACGGGGATCGTCGGCTGCACGCTGTTCGGGGTGCTGTTCGCGCAAAACCGCCTGTATGCCGACGTCGCCCTGCAGGTGTTCTTCGTCGCCACCAGCGCCGTCGGCTGGTGGAAATGGATGCGCGGCGACCACGGCGACCCGCTGCCGATCACGCACGCCGGCGCCGCGCAACTCGTCTGGACCGTGCCGCTGGGCGTCGTCGCCACGGCCGGCTACGGGGCGCTGCTGCACTTCACGACCAACGCGTATGCGCCATTCCTCGATTCCGCCGTCCTGGTCTTTTCCATCATCGGCCAGATGCTCATGATGCAGCGCCGGGTCGAAAACTGGGCGTTCTGGCTGCTCGTGAACTCCATCGCCGCACCGCTGTACCTGAGCCGTGACCTCGTCCTGACGGCCGTGCTGTATGGCGGCTTCTGGATCAATGCCATCGTTTCCTGGCGCAACTGGCACCGGCTGGCTGCGCAACCTCTTTTATCCGAGAATCCCACTACATGAACAAGACACGACTCGCGGCCGCACTGGCCATGCTCATCTTGACGTGTTCGGCGACAGCCGCCGACCAGATCGTCGCCATCCGCGCCGGCAAACTGGTCGACGTCGTCGCCGGCAAGGTGCTGCAAGACCAGACCATCCTCGTAAGCGGCGAGCGGATCACGGCCGTCGGCCCGACCGCGAGCACGACCGTGCCAACCGGCGCCCGGGTGATCGACCTGTCGCGCGAGACCGTGCTGCCGGGCCTGATCGACGCCCACGTCCACTTGACCGGCGACCCGAACATGCATGGCTACCGCTCGCTGGGCGTGTCCGACATCCGCGCCGCCATGTACGGCGCCGGGGCGGCACGGCGCACGCTGGAAGCCGGCTTCACGACGGTGCGCAATGTGGGTGCGAGCGGCTTCGGCGACGTGGCGCTGCGCGACGCCATCGACGACGGCGAACTGCCCGGTCCGCGCATGCGCGTGGCCGGCTACGCCATCGGCATCCAGGGCGGCCATTGCGACAACAACCTGCTGCCGCACGATTTCCATTTCACGGAAAACGGCGTGGCCGACGGTCCGTGGGCCGCGCGCGCCAAGGTGCGCGAAATGGCGAAGTTCGGCGCCGACACCATCAAGATCTGCGCCTCCGGCGGCGTACTGTCGAAGGGCGACGAGGCGGGCGCCCAGCAACTGACCCTGGAAGAAATGAAGGCCATCGTCGAGGAAGCCCACAAGCTGGGCCGCCGCGTGGCCGCGCACGCGCACGGCGCGAGCAGCATCCGCGATGCGATCCTGGCCGGCGTCGACTCCGTCGAGCACGCGAGCCTGATCGACGACGAAGGCATCCGCCTGGCGCGCGAAAGAGGGACTTATCTCGTCATGGACATCTATAACGACGACTTCATCCTGCAGGAAGGCGCGAAGGCCGGCATGCTGCCGGAGTCGCTGGAGAAGGAGCGCATGGTCGGACAACTGCAACGGGATAACTTCCGCAAGGCATTCAAAGGCGGCGACAAGATGGCGTTCGGCACCGATGCCGGCGTCTACCCGCATGGCGACAATGCCCGCCAGTTCTTTTATATGGTCAAGTACGGCATGACACCGATGCAGGCGATCCAGGCCGCGACGATCAACGGCGCCGACTTGCTGGGCTGGAAGGACCGCGTCGGGTCGATCACGCCCGGCAAGTATGCGGACGTCGTCGCCGTCGGCGGCGATCCGCTCACGGATCCGGCCGCGCTGACGCGCGTGAGCTTCGTCATGAAGGGTGGCGCCATCATCCGGAACACTGCGCCAAAATAGACATCTCCCATCCACCTTCAACAGGAGGAATGATGTCTCATGATGACTTCAAGGCCTGCATCGACGCCTGTTACGCATGCGCGGCCGCCTGCGACCATTGTTCGACGGCATGCCTGCAGGAAGACGACGTCAAGATGATGGCGCGCTGCATCGCGCTGGACATGGACTGCGCCCAGATCTGCCGCACGGCAGCCGCCTTCATGGCGCGCGGCAGCGATTTTGCCCGCGATCTGTGCCGTCTGTGCGCGGACGTGTGCACGGCCTGCGGCGACGAGTGCGGCAAGCACCCCATGGACCATTGCCAGGCATGCGCGCAAGCATGCCGCGCCTGCGCCGACGCGTGCCGGCGCATGGCCGGGGCCGCCTGACCGGTCAGTCGCGGCGGGGCGGCGCCAGGTCGTCTTCGCTCTGGTTGCCGCCCGTTTCCGGCGCGCCGAGACCCGTCGGGCCGGGGCCGGCCTGGCGGCTGCGCGTGTCCTGGTAGCTGCGGTTGATGGCCGTCGCCGCCGTGCCTTCGCCTTCGGCGGGCTCGTCCGGCTCATCTCGCCGGCCCTGACGGTTGCCCCAGTCGCCGGACTGGCTACTGCCGCGCGCCATCGGCGCTTCCTCTTCCGGACGGGGTTGCGTGCCGCTACCGCCCGTTTCGGCCATCGTTTCGTGGGTAAGGGTGCTGCCTTCTTCGCCGCTGGTCGGATTGCCGACCCCGATCGTCGTCGATTTCGCGTTCATGTCGCCTCCTGAATGCAGATTGATGAGCGATTGTCGCCGCGCGCACGCTGTCCGTCTGTCGGCTGGCGCTGCGTGCGCGTGTAGGATCAGACCGGAATCTCCGACGTGCCGCCGCCCGCGCTGCCGAATTCCTGCAACTGTTCGATCGTCAACCGGCGCTCGTTGAGGGCGGCGAGGATCGCCTTCAACTGGTCGGCGTCGGGCTGGATGTAGACGATGCGCTGCTCGACTTCGTCTTCCCAGCAGGCCGTGTAGGGGACGTCGGTCTCGGCCATGATCTTCGCGTCGAAGGTGCCGTCGCGCAGTTCGCCGAACAGGGTGACGCGGGTCGTGTCGGGCGTCGTGTTCTTAACCGTGATGCTCATGCATGCTCCTTTCGGTGTGCTGGTCGTCACGGTCATTGTCCCGTAGGCGCGGGCCGGCTGCAAACACCGTTCAAGCGTGCGCGGCGGCCCGGTAGCGCGAGGCCGGCTTGCCGCGCATCGCGCCCTGCATCAGTTGCGCGGCGGCTTCCTCGAAATTTTTCCACAGTTGCGCATCCTCGACGGACGGGAAAGTCACCTGTTCCCCAAGGTCGAGACCGGCCAGCGCCGCGTCGACGCAATCCTCGGCCGTCATCACGACGCGCGGGTCCATCGCATTCAGCCGGTCTTCTTCCCAGATCTCGGTCGCCGTCACCGACGGGGCCACCAGTTGCACGCGGACGTTCGTCCCTTGCACCTCGTTCTGCAGGGCGCGCGTCAGGTTTGCCACATGGCCCTTGCCCGCGCTGTAGAACGTGCTCGTCGGCAGGAAGCCGAACCCGAGGATCGAGCCGATGTTCACGAGCGTGCCGCGGTCGCGTTCGAGGAATTTCGGCAGCGCGGCCAGGCTCAGGCGGTTGACGGCGTCCACGTTGATCGCCTGCTGCGAGGCGACGTCGGCGGCGTCGAGCGTGGCAGTCGTCCCGGTGACGGAGACACCTGCGTTGTTGACCAGCATCGTGATGCTGTCATCGGTGCGGATCAGGTCGGCCAGGCGCCCGACGTCGTCACTGCGGCCGAGGTCGGCAACAAAGGGGCGAACCTGCACGCCGTGCTCCCTCGACAGCGTATTGGCCAGTTCGGCCAGCTTGTCGCCGCGGCGGGCGACGAGGACGAGGTCGTAGCCGCGCCGGGCCAGGCGGTCCGCGTAGATCTTGCCCAGGCCTGCCGATGCGCCCGTGACGATGGCCGTGCCTTGCTGTGCTTTGCTCATGATGTGCTCCTCGATGGTGGGGTTGAAAGCAAACATGATGGTTGTCATGTTTGGATGGACGAAGCATGATGGATATAATGTTTGCCGTCAACCCAGCAAAATATATGGAGGCGATAGTCATGCGCTATCCACCGGAAGAAACCGCCGCCAAGCACCGCCGCATCCTCGAGGAAGCGGGCCGCCTGTTCCGCGAACGCGGCTTCGCGGGCGTCAGCGTCGGGGAGATCATGAAGGCGACCGGCCTCACGCACGGACCGTTCTACAATCACTTCGCCTCCAAGGAAGCGTTGATGGCCGAGGCACTGGCCGACGTGTCGTCGCGGACGCACGCCGATTTCGACCGCATTGTTGCGGAGCAGGGACTCGCCGCCTACCTCGACCTGTACCTGAGCCGGCGCCACGTCGACGGCGCCGGCGCCGGCTGCCTGATGACGGCGCTCGCCGCCGACAGCGCCAAGGAGCCGGCCACGCGCGGCGCCTTCACGGCCCACGTGAAGGGCGCGATCGACCGGTTGATGCGCGCGCATCCCGGGAAGCCCCGCAGCCCCGCAGCGCGGGCCGACGCGGTGATGGGGCTGTCCGCGGTGGTGTGCGCCGTGAA
>CBIHRX010000024.1:0-36728 GCA_966212555.1 uncultured Massilia sp. | reverse complement strand
ACCGACCGGATCGACTCGCCCTTCTTCATGAGGTCGAAGCCATCGTTGATCTGGTCGAGCGTCAGGTGATGGGTGATCAGGTCGTCGATGTTGACCTTGTTTTCCATGTACCAGTCGACGATCTTCGGCACGTCCGTGCGGCCGCGCGCGCCGCCGAACGCGGAACCCTTCCAGACACGGCCCGTGACCAGCTGGAACGGACGCGTCGCGATCTCCTTGCCCGCTTCGGCCACGCCGATGATGATCGACTGGCCCCAGCCCTTGTGGCAGCACTCCAGCGCCTGGCGCATCGTCGTGACGTTGCCGATGCATTCGAACGAGTAGTCCGCGCCGCCGTCCGTCAGTTGCACGATGGTGTCGACGACGTTCTCGACTTCCTTCGGATTGACGAAGTGCGTCATGCCGAATTTACGGGCCATCTCTTCGCGGCCCGGGTTGATGTCCACGCCGATGATCTTGTCCGCGCCGACCATCCTGGCCGCCTGGATCACGTTCAGGCCGATGCCGCCCAGGCCGAACACGACGACGTTCGCGCCCGCCTCCACCTTGGCCGTGAAGATCACGGCGCCGATGCCCGTCGTGACGCCGCAGCCGATGTAGCAGATCTTGTCGAACGGCGCGTCCGAACGGACTTTCGCCAGTGCGATTTCCGGCACCACGATGTAGTTCGAGAAGGTGGACGTGCCCATGTAGTGGTAGATCGGCTTGCCGTCCAGCGAGAAGCGCGACGTCGCGTCCGGCATCAGGCCGCGACCCTGCGTCGAGCGGATGGCCTGGCACAGGTTCGTCTTTTGCGACAGGCAGAATTTGCACTGGCGGCATTCCGGCGTGTACAGCGGGATGACGTGGTCGTCCTTGCGCAGGCTCGTCACGCCCGGGCCGACGTCGACGACGACGCCGGCGCCCTCATGGCCCAGGATGGCCGGGAAGATACCTTCCGGGTCGGCGCCGGACAGCGTGTAGTAGTCGGTGTGGCAAATGCCCGTCGCCTTGACTTCGACGAGCACCTCGCCCGCCTTCGGGCCCTCGAGCTCGACCTCTTCGATCGTCAGCGGTTTCCCTGCCTGCCATGCAATCGCGGCCCTGGTTTTCATGTTGTCTGCCCCTGGAAGATGGTGAAAGAAAGTTCAGCATGATACCAAGCCGGCAAAAAAACCTACTTGCCCTTCAACCGTGCCGCGAACGCCCCGTGCAGGCTGTTCAGCAATTCTTCGGCCGACACGAGCTGCTCGGCCACTTCGTTGATCTTGCGCCGGTGCGAGCGCGCGTGGTCGCGCAGCACTTCGAACGCCGTGTTGCGGTCCGTGTGGAAGCGCGCCATCAACAGGCCCACGGCCAGGCTCGTCTCGCGGCCCGCGGCCAGCGCGGCGTTCAGGTTCGCTTCGGTGCGGCGCAGCTGGCGGATCTCGTCGGCGCGGGCCAGCGCGGACTCGAACGCGGGCATGAGGCGCGCGGCGTCGACCGGCTTGACGACGAAGCCGACGGCGCCGTGGCTGGCGGCCTGGCGGGCCGTCTCGGCATCGTCGACCGACGACAGGAACATGAATGCGACCGACGTGTGGTCCTTGAGGCGGCGCGCCAGGTCGAGGCCGGACATGCCGGGCATGCTGATGTCCAGCAGGGCCAGCGCGATGTCGGCTTCGCGTTCGGCCACGCGCTGCAGCGCCTCGGCGGCGGATTCGGCGGCCACGGTGGCGTAGCCCGCGTGCTCCAGCACGGTCTTCAGGTAGTCGAGCAGGAGGGGATCGTCGTCGACCAGCAGGATCAGTCGACGGGGAGGTGCGGACGCGCTCATTGTTATGGTTCTCGCAGCGTAGGGTTGAACGCGACCGTTGCGGCGCGCGGTCGCATGGGCGCCTGCGGCGCGCCAAAAATATAGCACGTTGATAAGCGGGCTCGTCAAAGAAATTCACAATGTCTGCGCTTACGCAACACCTGTTGCGCACGATTGAAATCCGATTGCATATGTATAACTTCTCAAAATAAACTGATCTTTGCTGCCCAAAGCGGGTAGCGAAGATGTATCGGTAGTTAAAGGAGTACGACCAATAAGCGGCGGCCCACAAGGCCAGCTGCGATAACGATATTTTCTTAGACGGAGAAAACACCGATGAATCAGAAATACACTCGCGCATCGAAGATGGTCCCGGCCCTCGGGCTGTGCGTGGCGGCCCTGGCCGTCGCGTTCTCGGGAAGTGTGTCGGCCGCGCCCGACACCACCCGCGTGATCGTCGCCTTCAAACCGGGATCGGCGGCGAACATCAAGTCCGCCGTCGCGGCCGCCAGGGGCACGGTCAAGCAGGAAATCTTCAACATGAACGCGATGGCCATCGAAGTGCCGACGGCCGCGCTGCAAGGCCTGCAGCACAATCCGAACGTCGAGTACGTCGAGGAAGACGTGATCCGCAAGCCGTTCGCGCTGACGACGCCGTCCACCGGCGTGCCGTACACGTCCGGCCAGCTGGTCCCGTACGGCATCAAGCAAGTGCAGGCCGACCAGCTGTCGGACGCGAACACGAGCAACCGCAAGATCTGCATCATCGACTCCGGCGTCGATTTCAGCCATGAAGACCTGAAGGACAACGGCGCGAACGTCACCGGCGAATACGATTCCGGCACCGGCTGGTGGTACACGGACGAAACCCACCACGGCACCCACGTGTTCGGCACCATCGCGGGCGTCAACAACGGCCTCGGTGTCGTCGGCGTGAACCCGAACAAGCAGCTCAAGCTGCACATCGTGAAGGTGTTCGGCAACGATGGCGCATGGACCTACTCGTCGACCCTCGCCAACGCGGCGAACAAGTGCGGCGCGGCGGGTGCGAACGTCATCACGATGTCGCTGGGTGGCGGCGCCAAGAGCCTCACCGAACAGCGCGCCTTCGACAGCCTGCAGACCAAGGGCGTCCTCTCGATCGCGGCGGCCGGCAACGACGGCAATTCGACGACGTCGTACCCGGCCGGTTACGCCAGCGTGATGTCGGTGGCGGCCGTGGACGAAAACAAGGTCGTCGCCTCGTTCTCGCAATACAACAAGGACGTCGAGATCGCCGGTCCGGGCGTGTCCGTGCTGTCGACCGTCCCGATGGGCACCGGCGTCGATACCGCCCTCACCGTCGGCTCGACGAACTACGCGTCGTCGGCGATGGAAGGTTCGCCCGTCAAGACCGCGACCGCTCCGCTGGCCGACTTCGGCATCGGCGACAAGGTCAACACGGCCGTCTCCGGCAAGGTCTGCCTGATCCAGCGCGGCACTGTCGACTTCTCCGTCAAGGTCACCAACTGCCAGAACAGCGGCGGCGTCGGCGCGATCGTGTACAACAACGTGGCGGGCAGCTTCGGCGGCACGCTGGGCACGACCGTGACGACGATCCCGTCGGTGACCGCGTCCGACACGGACGGCGCCGCGATGAAGGCCCAGCTGGGCCAGAGCGCGACGGTGGCCGTGAAGGCATCGAACTACGCCTACTTCGACGGCACGTCGATGGCCACGCCGCACGTGTCGGCCGTCGCCGCGCTGGTGTGGAGCTACTTCCCGAGCTGCACGGGCGCCCAGATCCGCACGTCGCTGGACAACAGCGCGCTCGACCTGGGCACGGCCGGCCGCGACACCAAGTACGGCTACGGTCTCGTGCAGGCCAAGGCGGCGTACGATCGCATCAAGGCGCTGGGCTGCGGCAAGTAACCTGTCATCCGTAGGGTGGGCACCCTGTGCCCACCAAATGTTCGCACGACGCAAACGTCTGGTGGGCTCGGGGAGCCCACCCTACACATCTAAAAGGGGCGCCACGAGCGCCCCTTTTCATTTACGGCCGCGTAATCCATCTATAATGGTCGTTTTCGCATCCATCCAATACAGCCACATCATGGAATTAGCCAAGTCTTTCGAGCCAGCCGACATCGAACAATTCTGGCGCACGGAATGGGAACAGCGCGGTTACTTCGCCGCGTCGATGGACGACGGGAAGCCGTCGTTCAGCATCCAGCTGCCGCCGCCGAACGTGACGGGCACCCTGCACATGGGCCACGCCTTCAACCAGACCGTCATGGATGGCCTGACCCGCTACTACCGCATGCGTGGCTTTAACACCGCGTGGATCCCGGGCACCGACCACGCCGGCATCGCGACGCAGATCGTCGTGGAGCGCCAGCTCGACGCGCAGAAGATCTCGCGCCACGACCTGGGCCGCGAAGCCTTCGTCGAGAAGGTCTGGGAGTGGAAGGAAAAATCGGGCAGCACGATCACGGGCCAGATGCGCCGCCTGGGCGCGTCCGCCGACTGGAACCGCGAATACTTCACGATGGACGAGCCGCGCTCGAAGACCGTCACCGAAGTCTTCGTGCGCCTGTTCGAGCAGGGCCTGATCTACCGCGGCAAGCGCCTGGTGAACTGGGACCCGGTGCTGGGCACGGCCGTTTCCGACCTCGAAGTCGATTCGCAGGAAGAAGACGGTTCGATGTGGTACATCCAGTACCCGCTGGCGGACGGCAGCGGCCACCTGACGGTCGCGACGACGCGTCCGGAAACGATGCTGGGCGACGTCGCCGTCGCCGTCGACCCGACCGACGAGCGCTACACGCACCTGCACGGCAAGATGCTCAAGCTGCCGCTCGTCGGCCGCGAGATCCCCGTCATCGCCGACACCTACGTGGATAAGGCGTTCGGCACCGGCTGCGTGAAGATCACGCCGGCGCACGACTTCAACGACTACGCCGTCGGCCAGCGCCATAACCTGCCGATGCCGTCGATCATGACGCTCGACGCGAAGATCACGGACGACGCGCCGGAAGCGTACCGTGGCCTCGACCGCTTCGTGGCACGCAAGAAGATCGTCGCCGACCTGGAAGCGCAAGGCCTGCTGGAACAGGTCAAACCGCACAAGCTGATGGTGCCGCGCGGCGACCGCACGGGCGTCGTCATCGAGCCGATGCTGACGGACCAGTGGTTCGTCGCGATGAGCAAGCCGGCGCCGGAAGGCACGCACAACCCGGGCAAGTCGATCACCGACGTGGCGCTGGACAAGGTCGCGAGCGGAGAAATCAAATTCGTCCCTGAGAACTGGACGACCACGTACAACCAGTGGCTGAACAACATCCAGGACTGGTGCATCTCGCGCCAGCTGTGGTGGGGCCACCGCATCCCGGCCTGGTACGGTCCGAACGGCGAAGTCGTCGTCGCGCGCGACGAAGCCGAAGCGCAGCAGAAAGCGAAGGCGGCCGGCATCGCGGGTGAACTGAAGCGCGACGACGACGTGCTGGACACGTGGTTCTCGTCCGCGCTCGTCCCGTTCTCGACGGTCGGCTGGCCGGAGCAGACGAAGGACATGGAGCTGTTCCTGCCCTCCTCCGTGCTCGTCACCGGCTTCGACATCATCTTCTTCTGGGTCGCGCGCATGGTCATGATGACGGCGCACTTCACCGGCAAGGTCCCGTTCAAGACCGTGTACGTGCACGGCCTCGTGCGCGATTCGTCGGGCCAGAAGATGTCGAAATCGAAGGGCAACACGCTCGACCCGATCGACCTGATCGACGGCATCAGCATCGACGCGCTCGTCGCCAAGCGCACCACGGGCCTGATGGACCCGAGGAGCGCGCCGAAGATCGAGAAAGCGACGCGCAAGGAGTTCCCGGAAGGGATTCCGGCATTCGGCACGGACGCCGTGCGCTTCACGATGGCGAGCTACGCCTCGCTGGGCCGCAACATCAACTTCGACCTGGGCCGCTGCGAAGGCTACCGCAACTTCTGCAACAAGCTGTGGAACGCCACCCGCTTCGTGCTGATGAACACCGAGGGTAAAGACTGCGGCAAGCCGGACGCCGCCGACTACTCGCAGGCCGACCGCTGGATCATCTCGCGCCTGAACCGCGTCGAGCTGGACGTGGCGAAGGGCTTCGAGGACTACCGCTTCGACAACATCGCGAACAGCATCTACAGCTTCGTGTGGGACGAGTACTGCGACTGGTACCTGGAACTGGCGAAGGTCCAGGTCCAGCAAGGCACGGAAGCGCAGCAGCGCGCCACCCGCCACACCCTGCTGCGCGTGCTGGAAGTCGTGCTGCGCCTCGCGCATCCGATCATCCCGTTCGTCACCGAAGCGCTGTGGCAGGCCGTCGCGCCGCTGGCAGGCAAAACCGGCGACACCATCATGCTGCAACCGTACCCGATCGCCGACGAGTCGCTGATCGACGCGGATGCGGAAAGCTGGATGGAGCAGTTCAAGAAGGTCACCGACGCGACCCGCAACCTGCGCGGCGAAATGAAGCTGTCGCCGTCCGTGCGCGTGCCGCTGATCGTCGAACCGGCGAACGACGCCGACCGCGCGGCCGCACAAGGCTTCGCGCCGTACGTCGCGCTGCTGGCCAAGCTGTCGGAAGTGCAGATCGTCGACGCGCTGCCGGATTCGCCGGCCGCCGTCGCCATCGTCGGCACGACCAAGCTGATGCTGAAGGTGGAGATCGACGTCGCCGCCGAGCGCGAGCGCCTCAAAAAGGAAATCGCGCGCATCGAAGGCGAGGTCGCCAAGGCGAATGGCAAGCTGTCCAGCGAAAGCTTCGTCGCCCGCGCACCGGCGGCCGTCGTCGCGCAGGAACGCGAGCGCCTGGACAACTTCAGCGCCACGCTGGCCAAGCTGAACGAACAGCTCGGCAAGCTGCCGCCGGCCTGACGCGCCACGTTCTCCCATGAACGACGCGCCGGGTCATACCGGCGCGTTTTTTTTATCGGATCCCAGACATGACGATTTCCCACTTCGCACATCTCGCCGCGTACAACGAATGGATGAACCGCAAGCTGTACGACGCAGCCGCCGCGCTGCCGGCGGAGCGCGTGCACGAGGACCGGGGCGCATTCTTCGGCTCGATCTTCGGGACGCTCAACCACCTCGTGATCGCGGACCTCATCTGGTTCAAGCGCATCGCCGCCGGCCTGCCGGGCCTCGCGTCTCTGCAAAGCCTGGACGCCCTGCCCCGGCCGGCATCGCTGGACCAGCGCTTGTGCGCGACGCTCCCTGAACTGGACGCGCTGCGCGTGACGCTGGACGCGGCCGTCCTCGCCTTCTGCACCGAGGTGCAACCCAGCCAGCTGGACGGCGCGTTCACGTGGACTTCCATGAAAGGCGTCGCCAGCACGAAGCGGCTGGGCGACGTCCTTCTGCACGTGTTCAACCACCAGGCGCACCACCGCGGCCAGGCGACGACGCTGTTCTCCCAACTGGGCGTCGACGTCGGCCCGACAGACCTGCTGCTGGTGCTGCCGAACGTGGCGTGACGGGCGCCGCCGGCATCAAAACGTTTCCCACTCCTCGTCCGCCACCGTCGCTTTCCGCTTCACGGCGGACGGTGCACCCGCGCTCGCGGCCCCGGTCGAGCGCCGCGCGGGCGCGGAGAGCGCGTGCACCGGGGCGGCCGGCCGCGTTCCCGGACTCGTGGCCGACGTACGATGAAGCCCGCGCTGGCCCGGCACCTCGTCCAGCACGAACACGTCCACGACCCCGCTCAGCACACCGACCTGGTCCTGCAGCGAAGCGGAGGCGGCAGCAGCTTCCTCGACCAGGGCCACGTTCTGCTGCGTGATCGAATCCATCTGTCCGATCGCCTGGTTGATCTGGTCGAGCCCGGAAGTCTGTTCCTCGCTCGCCTGGGTGATTTCGCCCATGATGTCCGTCACACGGTGGATGCTGTTGACGATCTCTTTCATGGTGGCGCCGGCCTCGTCGACCAGGCGCGCGCCGCTGTCGACCTTGCTCACGGAATCGCCGATCAGTTGTTTGATTTCCTTGGCGGCGCCGGCCGAGCGCTGGGCCAGGTTGCGCACCTCGGTCGCGACGACCGCGAAGCCACGGCCCTGTTCACCGGCCCGGGCCGCCTCCACCGCCGCGTTCAGCGCGAGGATATTGGTCTGGAACGCGATCCCGTCGATGACGCCGATGATGTCCACGATCTTGCGCGAAGACGCGTTGATCGCCCCCATCGTGTCGACCACCTCCGCCACGACGCCGCCGCCGCGCACCGCCACCTCCGATGCCGATACGGCCAACTGATTGGCCTGGCGCGCGTTGTCGGCGTTCTGGCGCACCGTGCCGGTCAGCTGTTCCATCGACGCGGCGGTCTGTTCCAGCGAACTGGCCTGGCCGCAAGTACGCTCCGACAGATCCATGTTGCCGGCCGAGATCTGGGTAGACGCGCTGGAAATGGTCTGGGTACTGGCGCGCACTTCCGCCACGATGCCGGCGAGGTTGGCCTTCATCTTGGACAGGGCCGCCAGCAACGTGCCGATTTCGTTGCTGCCGCGCGCCTCGATCCGTCCGGTCAGGTCGCCCGCGGCAACGCGGGACGCGATGGCGGTCGCTTCAGCGAGCGGCGCCGAGATCGCACGGATCATCGCCGCGCCCACGGCGACGCCGACCAGCACGGCCAGCAACAGCACGCCGCCCGACACATACGCGGTGTGGCGCAGGCTGGCGGCGACGTCCGCCTCGTTGGCGGCCGCGCGCTCCTTCGACGCGCGCGTGAGCGCCGCCATGGCCTCGTCACCGACCCGGTACGACGGATTGATCTTCTTGATCAGGGTTGCTTCCGCACCGTCCCAGTCACCCGCCCGGATGGCGTCGGCCGCCGCCTTGATATGCGCCACGCCGAGATTATCGCTCTTGGCGAACCATTCCTCGGCCAGGCGCTTTTCCTCGCCATTCGTGATCGACGCGCTGTACCGCGTCCACTTTTCAGTCGTGGCGTTCGCCAGGGCATCGATCTGGCTGAAATGCACGGTCAGCGCATGGTCATGCAGCTGCGACCAGGAGAGCGTCGGGTTATGCTGCAAGGCCTGGAGAATCTGGCTGCGCGCCAGCTCCATGTCGAGGCGAATCGACTTTTGATCGTAAGCGCTTTTCTGGTCCGCCAGGATCACGTCGCGTATCAAGCCGACCGACCGCTGCGCGCCGTACAGGCCCATGACCCCAATCACCAGCATCATCGCGACGAGCAAGCTCAACGCCGCCACGACGAGCGTCCTGATTTTCAAATTATTTAACATTTTCTTTCCTCGGTGTTCTCATCGTCTCATGCGCGGCAGGATGCGCCATCGAAGCGGCGGCTGTTGAAGAACCGGTGGATGGCCGCGCGCAGCTCCTCCACCTCGTCGAACTCGACGTACGTCACGTCGACCAGATCCTCGAGTTCGCGGATCAGGGTCGTCTTGATCGGTGCCCCTTTCCACACCAGGAACAGCAACGGGGTGCGCCGTCCCTTGAAGATGTGGTAACTCAGTTCGAAGGCGCTGCTTTCGCTCATGCCGACACGGATGTTGATCATCGCGTCGGCCTGGTCCAGCAATCCCAGGCGGTGGTTCCGGAAGTTCCGGGGCGTGAACGGCATGTGCTGCTCGCGCTCGAAGGATTGCTTGAACGTGGAGGCGCTTTCGGCCTGGATGCCGGTCAGGTAATCGAACGCGTACGGTGCGCCGTTGGCGCTGTCGATCAGGTGCATGATGTCGCTGATCATGCGCTGCTGCCGCGCGTCCGATTCGGTGAACGGCTGGCGAATGAACACCTTCAGCGGCTCCGTACCCGCCACGCGCTTGCGCTCGTTCCGGCGGCGCTCGGGAAGCGTGGCCGCGGCAGCGGCCAGGTCGGCCTCGGTCGGCGCCAGGCGGCTGCGCGCGGACGGCGCCGCGGGGGCCGCGCCGTGCAGCGTACCTAAAGAATACAGGCCATAGTTGTCGATGTGGCGGATTCCCTCCAGCGCCGCTTCCGCGCCGGCGATGGTGGTATAGCACGGCGCACCGCATGCCAGCGCGGCCACGCGCAACGCCCTCGACGCGAAGATGGCGGTGCGCTTCTCGTCCACCGTCAACACGACCAGGGCGATCTCACGGGCGTGCATCAGGTCGAGCGCCTCGGCGTCGTCCACGGTCGCGACGGGAACGTCGGCCGCCGCGATCACGGTCGCGGTGACATGGCTGGCGCACAGCGTGAAACCGGCCGCGTGCAACTGGCGGGCCAGCGCCACGGCGCGCGCCTGGTCGCCGCGCTTGACGCGCATGAAGACCCGGCCCGCGCGCGGCAGGCGCACGTTGGCCGCCAGTTGCGCCTTGTGGAACGCTTCGCCGAACGTGGCGCCCACGCCCATCACTTCGCCGGTCGATTTCATTTCCGGGCCGAGGATGGTATCGACGCCGGGGAATTTCGCAAACGGGAACACGGATTCCTTGACGCAGAAGCGGGACGGGACCGCTTCCGCCGTCACGCCCTGGCTCGCCAGCGACTGCCCCGCCATGCAGCGCGCCGCGATCTTGGCCAGCTGCAGTCCCGTCGCCTTAGACACGAACGGCACGGTGCGCGAGGCGCGCGGGTTCACTTCCAGGACGTAGACGTGGTCGCGCAGCCTGCCGTCCACCTTGACCTGCTGGATCGCGAACTGCACGTTCATCAGGCCGACGACGTTCAAGCCACGCGCCATGCGGGCGGTCTGGCGCTTGAGTTCCGCGATCGTCTCCGGCGCCAGCGAATACGGCGGCAGGGAACAGGCGGAATCGCCCGAGTGGATGCCCGCCTGCTCGATATGTTCCATCACGCCGCCGATCACGACATCCGTGCCGTCCGCCACGCAGTCGACGTCGCACTCGATGGCGTCGTTCAGGAAGCGGTCCAGCAACACCGGCGAATCATGCGACACCTTGACGGCTTCACGCATGTAGCGTTCGAGGTCGGCCTGTTCGTGCACGATCTCCATCGCGCGTCCGCCCAGCACGTACGACGGGCGCACCACCAGCGGATAGCCGATTTCCTCCGCCATGCGCACGGCGTCAAGCTCGGTACGCGCGGTACGGTTCAGCGGCTGGCGCAGTTCCAGCCGGTTCAGCAGTTGCTGGAAGCGCTCGCGGTCTTCGGCCGCATCGATCATGTCGGGCGACGTGCCGATGATCGGCACGCCGTTGGCCTCCAGCGCCAGTGCCAGCTTCAGCGGCGTCTGGCCGCCGTACTGGACGATCACGCCTTCCGGCTTTTCCAGCGCGACGATTTCCAGCACGTCTTCCAGGGTGAGCGATTCGAAATACAGGCGGTCCGACGTATCGTAGTCGGTCGAGACGGTCTCCGGATTGCAGTTGACCATGATGGTCTCGTAACCGTCTTCGCGCAGCGCCATGGCGGCATGGACGCAGCAGTAGTCGAATTCGATGCCCTGGCCGATGCGGTTCGGGCCGCCGCCCAGCACCATGATCTTGCGCTTGCCGGTGGGTTCGGCTTCGCACTCGTCGTCGTAGGTCGAATACAGGTACGCGGTGCGGGTGGCGAATTCGGCGGCGCAGGTGTCGACGCGCTTGTACACGGGACGCACGCCCAGCTGGTGGCGGCGCGCGCGCACCTCGTCTTCGTGGGTCTGCAACAGCGCCGCCAGGCGGCGATCCGAGAAACCCTGTTGCTTCAGCCTGCGCAGGGTGGGCTCGTCCAAAGCGCCGAGACGCCGTGTCTCCAGCCACAGTTCGACCTCGACCAGGTCCCGGATCTGTGCCAGGAACCATGGATCGATGCGCGACAGGCGATGCACGTCGTCCAGCGAATAACCCTGGGCGAACGCGTCGCCCACGAACCAGATACGCTCCGGACCCGGCGCCGCGAGTTCCGCGTCGATCACCTCGGCGCCCGATTGCCTGCGCCGCAGCCCGTCGACGCCGATATCCAGGCCGCGCAACGCCTTCTGGAACGATTCCTGGAACGTGCGGCCCATCGCCATCACTTCGCCGACGGACTTCATCTGCGTGGTCAGGCTCGCGTCGGCACCGGGGAATTTTTCGAAAGCGAAGCGCGGAATCTTGGTGACGACGTAATCGATGGCCGGCTCGAACGAGGCCGGCGTGGCGCCGCCGGTGATCTCGTTGCGCAGTTCGTCGAGCGTGAAGCCGACGGCCAGCTTGGCCGCCACGCGGGCGATCGGAAAGCCCGTTGCCTTGGACGCGAGCGCCGACGAACGCGACACGCGCGGATTCATCTCGATCACGATCATGCGGCCGTCGTCCGGGTTGACCGCGAACTGCACGTTCGACCCGCCCGTGTCGACGCCGATCTCGCGCAGCACGGCGAGCGACGCGTTGCGCATGATCTGGTATTCCTTGTCCGTCAGCGTCTGCGCCGGCGCGACGGTGATCGAGTCGCCCGTGTGCACGCCCATCGGGTCGAGGTTTTCGATCGAGCAGACGATGATGCAGTTGTCCTTCTTGTCGCGCACGACCTCCATCTCGTATTCCTTCCAGCCGACCAGCGATTCCTCGATCAGCAGTTCGGAGGTGGGCGACAGTTCCAGGCCGCGCGCGCAGATGGCGGTGAATTCACTCGCGTCGCGCGCGATGCCGCCGCCGCTTCCGCCCATCGTGAACGATGGCCGGATGATGACCGGGAAGCCCAGCTTGGCCTGCTCGGCCCACGCCTCGGCCATGTCGTGGGCCACGCCCGAACGGGCGGAGCCCAGGCCGATCTTCGTCATGGCCTCCTTGAACCTGGAGCGGTCCTCGGCCTTGTCGATGGCGTCCGGCGTCGCGCCGATCAGCTCCACGCCATGCTCGGCCAGCACGCCGTGGCGATGCAGGTCGAGCGCGCAGTTGAGCGCCGTCTGGCCGCCCATCGTGGGCAGGACGGCATCCGGCCTTTCGGTGGCGATGATGCGCGCCACGACTTCCCACTGGATCGGCTCGATGTACGTGACGTCGGCCATGTCCGGGTCGGTCATGATCGTCGCGGGATTGCTGTTGACCAGGATGACCTTGTAGCCTTCCTCGCGCAACGCCTTGCAGGCCTGGGCGCCCGAGTAGTCGAATTCGCACGCCTGACCGATCACGATCGGGCCGGCGCCGATGATCAGGATGCTGTTGATATCCGTGCGCTTAGGCATGACGTGCCTCCATCAGCGAGATGAAACGGTCGAACAGGGTGCCCAGGTCGTGCGGACCGGGCGAAGCCTCGGGGTGGCCCTGGAAACAGAAGGCCGGCGCATCCAGGCGCTCGAAGCCTTGCAACGAGCCGTCGAACAGCGACACGTGGGTCACCCGGCAATTGGACGGCAGCGTGGCCGCGTCGACCGCGAAGCCGTGGTTCTGGGAGGTGATCATGACCTTGCCGCTGGCGAGGTCCTGCACGGGATGGTTGGCGCCGTGGTGGCCGAACTTCATCTTGACGGTCTGCGCGCCGGAAGCGAGCGCCATGATCTGGTGGCCGAGGCAGATGCCGAAGGTCGGCACGCCCCGCCCGATGATCTCGCGCGACGCGGCAATCGCATAATCGCACGGGGCCGGATCGCCGGGGCCGTTCGACAGGAACACGCCGTCCGGATCGAGCGCCAATACCTCCGCGGCACCGGTCTGCGCCGGCACCACCGTCACGCGGCAGCCGCGTTGGGCCAGCATGCGCAGGATGTTGGCCTTGATGCCGAAGTCATACGCCACCACGTGGAAGCGCGGCGCACCCTGGACGCCATGGCCCGCGCCCAGGCGCCATTCCGTTTCGCGCCACTCGTAGCGCTCACGGACACTGGCGACCTTGGCCAGGTCCATGCCGCCCAGGCCTTCGAAGCCGCGGGCCAGCGCGACCGTTTCCTCGGCGGACAAGCCGGTCGCGATGGCACCGCTCTGCGCCCCCTTGCTGCGCAGGATGCGCGTGAGCTTGCGGGTGTCGATGCCGGCGATGGCGACCACGCCCTGGGCCTTCAGGTAATCCGAGAGCGCCTGGGTTGCGCGAAAATTCGATGCCAGCAGCGGCAGATCCTTGACGACCAGGCCCGCGGCGTGAACCCGCGCCGCGGGACCGCTGGACGATTCACCGTCTTCCGGATTGACGCCGGTGTTACCGATATGCGGATAGGTCAGCGTGACGATCTGGCGCATGTAGCTGGCGTCGGTCAGGATTTCCTGGTATCCGGTCATCGCGGTGTTGAAGACGACTTCGCCAGTGGTGTGACCGGTTGCGCCGATGGCATGACCGTGAAAGATGCTGCCGTCCGCCAGCGCGAGTATCGCTCGGGTTTCGGTGCCCGGCGCTCGGTCGAGAGGGTGTTTCATGGGGTCTCCTCGCAATGCGATGTGATGAGGCGCGCGATGGAAAACCGCTGCGCATATGTAGCCTTGCCCTCGATCTTCTGCCGTTCAGCAACTACGAGAATCGGAACATTACCGCATCTTTTTTAGTGCCGCATGGAAATTTTTTTGTGAAACGAAAAAAACGACACTTCACTTATCAGTTCACAAATCTCCGCGTGGAGCCAATGCGTATTGCCTCAAAAAACGACATCGCCGGCCGCATGTGTAGCGGGTCGAGTGTATGTTTTTTACACACTTCCGTGCGATCGCGGCCGTCCGGCAAGGGTCACGACATGGATCCTCGTTTACCGCACGACCGTGCAGTTTGCTACACTGACACAGCACGATCACCACGACACCAACAAGGAGACACCATGCGCCCCCTGATCCAAGCCGCCGCCCTCGCGGCATTCGCCGCAGTACTCGCCACGCACCAGGCCTGGGCCGACGACACGTCGCCGGTCGGACTCTGGAAAACCATCGACGACGCCTCCGGCAAGCCCACCGCCCTGATCCGCATCACGGACAACCAGGGCGAACTGCAGGGGAAGATCGAAAAGCTGTTCCGCACGCCGGAAGAAGACCAGAATCCGAAATGCACGCTGTGCCAGGGGGCGCGCAAGGACCAGCCGATCGTCGGCATGACCATCGTCTCGGGCCTGCGCAAGAACGGCGACGAGTACACGGGCGGCGAAATCCTCGACCCGAAGAACGGCAAGGTCTACAAGAGCAAGCTGAGCGTCCACGAAGGCGGCAAGAAGCTCGAAGTGCGCGGCTATATCGGCGTGCCGATGTTCGGGCGGTCGCAGGCCTGGCTGCGCCAGGAATGACGACGTCCGTAAATACAAAGTTTGTGCGTCGTGCGCGCCACTGATGGTGCCGCCATGCTAATCTGGTGGATGTTTCATTCACCAAACATGGCATTCATATGATCTTTCTGCGGCTCTTGTCGTTCCTGATCGGCATTGGCATCCCGATGGCGCTGCCTCTCGTGCTTTCCGACGTCAGCACGCGCGGCATGCCCGGCTGGCCCGTGCTGGGCGGCCTGTTCGGCATGAGCCTCGTCTCCGGCAGCTTCCTGTACATCGCCCTGCTGGCGCCGCGCATGCGCCGGTCCGTCATCCTGCGCATCCTGGGCGGCCTGCTGCTGATGCTGCCGATGGCCGCCAGCCTGGCCGTATTGCTGACGCGCACCCAGGAAGAGATGCTGTGGGCCGGCGGCCTGCTGCTCGCGGCATCCGTGCTGATGTTCATCAGCTTCATCTTCCCCGCCATCCCCGACGGCCGCCAGCGCCCCATGCGCAAGCGCGACCGCCAGGAACCGGCGCTGTCCTGATCAGGTCGTCGCTTTTTTCACGACATTCATTACAAGTGAACTAGGCAGGCGGGAGGTTGTCCCACAGGTCGCCCGTCGGGCTGATGCGCGGGGCGGCGACGCCGAAGTGCCTGTACGCCAGCGGCGTGGCGATGCGCCCGCGCGGCGTGCGCTGCAGATAGCCCTGCTGGATCAGATAGGGTTCCAGCACGTCCTCGATGGTGTCCGCCGCTTCGCCGATGGCGGCGGCCAGGTTGCCGATGCCCACCGGGCCGCCGGCGAACTTGAACAACACGGCTTCCAGCAGCTTCCGGTCCATCACGTCGAAGCCGACCGTGTCGACGTCGAGCATGCGCAAGGCGCGGTCGGCCATCTCGCGCGTGATCTCGCCATTGCCCTTCACTTCCGCATAATCGCGCACGCGGCGCAGCAGGCGGTTGGCGATACGGGGCGTGCCGCGGGCGCGCTTGGCGACTTCGCGCGCGCCCTCCTCGTCGATCGGCGCCTCCAGCAGCGCAGCGCTGCGCGCGACGATCTTCGTCAATTCCTCGACGTTATAGAACTCCAGCCGGGCGACGATGCCGAAGCGGTCGCGCAGCGGATTCGTCAGCATGCCCGCGCGCGTGGTGGCGCCGACGAGCGTGAACGGCTGCAGGTCGAGCTTCACGGAACGCGCGGCCGGGCCTTCGCCGATCATGATGTCGATCTGGTAGTCTTCCAGCGCCGGGTACAGGATCTCCTCGACGACGGGAGACAGGCGGTGGATCTCGTCGATGAACAGGACGTCGTTCGCTTCCAGGTTCGTGAGCAGCGCGGCCAGGTCGCCGGGGCGCTCCAGCACGGGGCCGGACGTCTGGCGCAGGTTCACGCCCATTTCGCGCGCGATGATGTGGGCGAGCGTCGTCTTGCCGAGGCCCGGCGGACCGAACAGCAGCGTGTGGTCGAGCGCCTCGCGGCGCTTGCGGGCCGCGTGGATGAAGATTTCGAGCTGGTCGCGGATCTTTTCCTGGCCGACGTATTCGTCCAGATGCTTGGGGCGCAACGCGCGCTCGATCGCCTCCTCGTTGGGCGAGGCCGGCGCGGCGTCGATGATGCGCTGCTCGGTGAAATTGTCGGTCTGGATGCTCATTACGTTAACTTAAAAATTGGTGGGCTCGGGGAGCCCACCCTACGCAATCCGGTGGCCGTAGGGTGGGCACCCTGTGCCCACCATGCCGTCTACGCCTTCGAGAGCGCCTTCAGCGCCAGCTTGATGCCGTCGGACACACTGGTCCCGGCCGGCATGTTCTTGATGGCGACAAGGGCTTCCTTGTCAGAATACCCCAAAGCCAGCAGCGCATTGAGCACGTCTGCCTGCGCGTCGTCGTGCGGCGTGCCGGCCGCGACGCCGATGTCGGCGCCCAATTTGCCCTTCAGTTCCAGCAGCAGGCGCTCGGCCGTCTTCTTGCCGATACCCGGCACCTTGACCAGGCGCCCCGCTTCCTGCAACGTCACGGCCTGGGCGAGGTCGTTCACAGTCATGCCGGACAGGATGGACAACGCCGTGCGCGCGCCGACGCCGGTGATCTTGATCAGCTGGCGGAACACGGCGCGCTCGTTCGCCGACCCGAAGCCGAACAGCAGGTGCGCATCCTCGCGCACGACGTAGTGCGTGAACAGGGTGACCTTTTCTCCCGTGTGCGGCAGGTTGTAGAACGTGCTCATCGGCACGTCGACTTCATAGCCGACACCCTGGCAATCGACGAGCACTTGCGGCGGGTTCTTTTCCAGCAGGACTCCGGAGAGACGACCGATCATGGTGACCTTTCAATAATTAGACGAGGCGGCCGCGCTTCATGTGCAGCGTCGGCTTTTTCGGGTTGGCCGGCGCGAGCGCGCCCATCAACTCCAGCACATCCTGGCTGTTGGCGTGGCAGATGGCGATGCCGAGCGCGTCGGCCGCATCCGTACCCGGCAGGCCCGGCAGCTTGAGCAGGCGCGCGACCATGTCCTGCACCTGGGCCTTGACGGCCTTGCCCGTGCCGACGACGGCTTGTTTCACTTGCGTGGGCGTGTACTCCGCCACGTCGAGGTCGGCGCCGACGAGGGCCGTGATCGCGGCGCCGCGCGCCTGGCCGAGCAACAATGTCGATTGCGGATTGACGTTGACGAAGACTTTTTCGATGGCCGCGCAGGCCGGCTGGTAGGTGGCGACGATTTCGCTCACGCCTGTCAGGATGACTTTCAGCCGCGGCGGCAGCGCGCCTTCGGTGCCCGTCTTGATGGTGCCGGACGCGATGTAGCGCAACCGGTTGCCTTGCTTTTCAATGACGCCGAACCCTGTCGTACGCAGGCCCGGGTCGATGCCGAGAATAATCATTATCGAATGTTATACCGGCGCGGGTGTTTCGTGGGAAAAATACTGTGCAAAAACACAGGTGAACGCCAGAAGCGCCACGTTAGCGGTATGCATGGTGGGCTCGGGGAGCCCACCCTACGGCGGCAACCAATCGTAGGGTGGGCACCCCGTGCCCACCATCCGCGATCAATGGCGGAAGTGACGCGTACCAGTGTACAGCATGACCACACCGCGTTCATCCGCCGCGTCGATCACTTCCTGGTCGCGCATCGAGCCGCCCGGGTGGATCACGCAGGTCGCGCCCGCGTCGACGACGACGTCGAGGCCGTCACGGAACGGGAAGAACGCATCCGACGCCACGGCCGAACCCACCAGCGACAGGCCGGCGTTCTGCGCCTTGATCGACGCGATGCGCGCGGAATCGATGCGGCTCATCTGGCCGGCGCCCACGCCGAGGGTCATGCCGCCGGCGCAGAACACGATCGCGTTCGATTTCACGTACTTGGCCACGCGCCACGCGAACATCAGGTCCTGCAGCTGTTGCGGGGTCGGCTGCTTTTTCGAGACGACGCGCAGGTCGCCCATGCCGACGTTCTTCGCGTCCGGCGACTGCACGAGCAGGCCGCCGCCCACGCGCTTGACGTCGTACACGTTCTGGCCGTCGCCCAGCGCGATTTCCAGCAGGCGCACGTTCTGCTTGGCCGACATGATCTGCAGCGCTTCGGCCGTGAACGCCGGGGCGATCAGGACTTCCACGAACAGCTTGGCGATGGCTTCCGCCGCCGGGCCGTCGACCGGCACGTTGAAGGCGATGATGCCGCCGAAGGCCGAGGTCGGGTCCGTCTTGAGGGCGCGCTGGTAGGCGTCCAGCGCGTCGGCGCCGATGGCGACGCCGCACGGGTTGGCGTGCTTGATGATCACGCAGCCGGCCGGCATGTTGAAGCCGCCCAGCGACTTGACGCATTCCCAGGCCGCGTCCGCGTCGGCGATATTGTTGTACGACAGCTCTTTACCCTGCAGCTGGCGGTAGTTGGCCAGGCTGCCGGCGGCCGGCACGAGGTCGCGGTAGAACGCGGCCGTCTGGTGCGGGTTTTCGCCGTAGCGCATGTCTTGCACTTTTTCGAAGTGCAGGTTCAGCGTCTGCGGGTAGGCGGCGCGGTTCGTGTGGTCCTTGTCCGGGCCGAGGCTCGTCAGGTAGTTCGTGATGGCGGCGTCGTATTGCGCCGTGTGCGCGAACACTTTCTTGGCCAGACGGAATTTCGTCTCGTAACCGACGCTGCCGGCCGTCTCGCCGGTGCCTTTCATCTCGGCCAGCACCGGACCGTAGTCGGCCGGGTCGACGATGACGACGACGTCGCGGTGGTTCTTGGCCGCCGAGCGCAGCATGGTCGGGCCGCCGATGTCGATGTTCTCGATCGCGTCTTCCAGCGAGCATTGCTCCTTGGCGACGGTGGCCTGGAACGGGTACAGGTTGACCACCACCATGTCGATCTCCGGAATGCCGTGCTCTTCCAGCTTGGCAACGTGTTCCGGGAAGTCGCGGCGGGCCAGGATGCCGCCGTGGACTTTCGGATGCAGCGTCTTCACGCGGCCATCGAGCATTTCCGGGAAACCGGTGTAGTCGGCAACTTCGGTCACCGGCACACCATTGTCCTGCAGCAGTTTGGCGGTGCCGCCGGTGGACAGGATGTTCACGCCGAGGGCGGACAGCGCACGTGCGAAATCGAGGACGCCGGTTTTGTCGGAAACGGAGATGAGTGCTTGTTTGATCATGGGAGTGGCCTGTTGAAAAAAATCTGGACGGGCTCGCGCACGCCGGACAAAGGGCCCGACGCACGCCTGCACGCCCCGGCCCCTCCGCCGGCGCTTACAGCAGCCCGTGCTCCTGCAACTTCTTGCGCAATGTATTGCGATTAATGCCCAGCATCTGGGCGGCATGCGACTGATTACCTTCCGCCCGCGTCATCACCACTTGCAGGATCGGTTTTTCGACGGTCAGGAGCATCATGTCGTAGATGTTCGACGGTTTTTGCTCGCCCAGGTCGTTGAAATAGTCTTCGAGGCTTTTTTGAACGACTTCCTGGATACTTTCTTTACTCATGTTGCTGCTTCATCCTGGTTGAATGCTGCTTTTGGCAGCGTTTGTCTCCGGCGTTCTTATTATTTTGACTATCTTTTTAGGCGGCAATCGCAGCATCGTCAGGATGCGCGGGCCGGTATTGTAACCGGTCGCCATACCGGTGTTGTGATTTAAAAAACTCATCGACGGCAGTCAATTGTTCAGCGGTCGATTCCAGACGGTTCATGCTCTGGCGGAATTCCTCGCCGCCGGGCAGGTCCTCGACGTACCAGCCGATGTGCTTGCGCGCCGTGCGCACGCCCAGGTATTCGCCATAGAAGGCGTAATGGGCCGGCAGGTGCTCGTTCATCAGTGCGCGCACTTCTTCGACCAGCGGCGGCGGCAGGTATTCTCCGGTACGCAGGAAGTAATCGATTTCGCGACAAATCCAGGGACGGCCCTGCGCGGCGCGGCCGATCATCACCGCATCGGCGCCCGTAGACTCCAGCACGAATTTCGCCTTGTCCGGCGTCGTGATGTCGCCGTTGGCCACGACGGGAATCTTCACGGCGGCCTTGACGGCGGCGATGGTGTCGTACTCGGCGTCCCCCTTGTAGCCGTCGGCGCGCGTGCGGCCGTGCAGGGTCAGCATCGCGATGCCGGCGTCCTCGGCCATGCGGGCGATCGTCAGCGCGTTCTTGTTTTGGCGATCCCAGCCGGTGCGAAATTTCAGGGTGACGGGCACGTCGACGGCGTTCACGACGGCGTCCAGGATGCGCTGCACGAGGTCTTCATGCTGCAGCAGCGCCGAGCCGCACCAGTTGTTGCATACCTTCTTGACGGGGCAACCCATGTTGATGTCGATGATCTGGGCACCGCGCTCGACGTTGAACTTCGCGCATTCGGCCAGGTCGTGCGGGTCGGCGCCGGCGATCTGCACGGCTTTCGGCTCCATCTCGCCCGCATGGTCCGTGCGCCGCGACGATTTCTCGCTGGCCCACAGGCGCGGATTCGACGCCGCCATCTCGGACACCGCATAGCCCGCGCCCAGCTTCTTGCAGAGCTGGCGGAACGGACGGTCGGTCACCCCGGCCATCGGGGCGACGAAGACATTGTTACGCAGTGTATAGGGACCAATTTGCACGGCAGAAAATCACGAGAAGCCACGGGAACTCGCTATTTTACCCGAAGCGCTGCTCAATTTATCAGCACATTTTTTTATGGGATTGTTGCGCACACACCAGAAAAGGCTTGCCAATCCCACCAGGATGGTCAAGGAAGCTCGTCGAGCACGGCCGGCCGCAGGTGATCGACCTCGCCCCAGCTGTGCAGCACGAGGCTGCCGCCGGCCGGATCGAAACGGAACCGGTTGATGCTGGCGTTGTAGACCTTGAAGTCGCGCGGCGTTTCCAGCGGCAACCCGCGCGCCAGCCGGTAAGCGCACTCCAGCACGCCGCCATGCGCGACGAGCGCGATCGTCCTGCCCGGGTTATCCGCCGCCAGCGCGAGGATGGCGCCCGTGGCGCGGTCGAAGAAGGTGCGGAAGCTCTCGCCGACGCTCCTGCCCAGCGGCAACTGCGCGTCGACGTCACGCGCCTGCCAGGCGGCGAATTCGCGCGGGAAACGCTCTTCGATCTCGCTGTACAGCAAGCCTTCGAAGCCGCCATAGCCGCGCTCGCGCAGTGCCGGGTCGATGGCGACCGTCAAACCACGCAGGTCGGCCACGGCCTGGGCCGTCTGATGGGCCCGGCGCAAGTCGCTTGCGACGATGAAATCGAGGGGTTCGCCCGCCAGCGCGCCCGCCAGCAGCGCCGCCTGGCGCTCGCCTTCGTCGTTCAGTGGAATGTCCAGGTGGCCTTGCAGGCGGCGTTCGGCGTTCCAGGCCGTTTCGCCGTGGCGGATCAGGAGGATGTCGGTCGGTGCTGCAGATACGTTCGTTGTCGTCATGCGGATGCGCCGCCCCGCACCGCGGGGCGATCAGGTCGGCGTATAAAAAGTCAGGAAGGCTGGCCGATCAAATTGCCCGTCACGTCCGGGTTCAGCGAATACACGCCAAAGATCTTCGCCTCGTCCAGGATGTGCCCCGTGATGGCCAGGCGCACTTCCTTGCCGGTGAAGCGGCCTTCCAGCGGCAGGCGCGGGATGTCGAGCGCGTACAGCGTAAAGACGTAGGTGTGCACGCGTTCGTCGTTCCACGGTGGGCACGGGCCATCGTAGCCATAGTATTCGCCGGCCATGTCGGGGTCGTTCGCGAACCAGCCCGTGTAGTCGTTGATGCCGTGGCGCAGCTGGTGCTCCGTGCCGTTCTTGATCGTGAACGGCACCAGCGGCCCGCTCTTGCCGCCCGGCGTGACCATGTCCGAAAACTTCCCTTCGGCGAAGGATTTCAGACACACGGGAATGTCGACGAGGGACCAGTGGTAGAAGTCCGTACGCGGCAGCGTATCGGGCACGGTCCGGCCCTCCTTGTTCACGTCCGTACCGTCCGTCGGCACGTCGATGTCGTACACGAGCAGCACCAGCGACTGCGTGCCGGCCGGCACGTCGTCCCAGGCGATGTGCGGGCTGCGGTTGGTCGACAGCTTGATGTGGTCGCCGGGATCCATCTCGGCGAACGCGCATCTGGGCGGGATCATGTCGCCCTCGGTAAAGGAATCGCTCCAGATCTTCATGTTCTATCTCCCTACATCCTTAGTCTCAGACTCCCGCAGCGGCGCGCGGTTTCGTCTTTCAGACCGCGACACGGGGTGGATCAATGCGGAGCCAGAAAGTCACCGGTCCGTCATTGATCAACATCACCTTCATGTCGGCACCGAAACGACCGGTTTCGACGATACCGTGACGCTCGCGCGCCCGGCGCACGACATGGTCGAACAGCCGGCGCCCGTCCTCGGGCGCGGCGGCCGGCGAGAACGACGGGCGGGTGCCTGAACGGGTGTCGGCCGCCAGCGTGAACTGGGGCACGAGCAGCAGGCCGCCCGCCACGTCCGTCACGCTGCGGTTCATCTTGCCGGCGTCGTCGGCAAACACGCGGTAGGTCAGCAGCCTGGCGAGCAGCGCGTCGGCTTCCCGCTCCGTGTCGCCCTTTTCCGCGCACACGAGCACCATCAGGCCGCGGCCGATGGCGCCCGTGACCTCGCCGTCGACCGTGACCTTGGCCTCGCTGACGCGCTGCAGCAGACCAATCATGCGGAAAGCGTCACGCGGGCGAACTTGCGCTTGCCGACCTGCAGGACGAACGTGCCGGCCTGCACCTGCAACGCCTTGTCGGCGACGACGGCGCCGTCGATGCGCACGCCGCCCTGGTCGATCATGCGCATGGCTTCCGAGCTGGACGCGCACAGGCCGGTCTGGCGCAGCAGTTGCGGCAGGCCCAGCGGCGCACCGGTCACGGCCACTTCCGGCACGTCGTCCGGGATGCCGCCCTTGGAGCGGTTGACGAAGTCGGCCAGCGCATCCTCGGCCGCCTGCTGCGAATGGAAGCGGGCGACGATTTCCTGGGCCAGCGCCACCTTCGCATCGCGCGGGTTGCGCCCCCCCTCCACCTCGGCTTTCAGCGCGGCCAGGTCCTGCAGGGAGCGGAACGACAGCAGCTCGTAGTACTTCCACATCATGACGTCCGAGATGCTCATCAGCTTGCCGAACATCGTGTTCGCCGGTTCCGTGATGCCGATGTAGTTGTTCTTGGACTTGGACATCTTTTCGACGCCGTCCAGGCCTTCCAGCAGCGGCATCGTCAGGATGCACTGCGGTTCCTGGCCGTAATCTTTCTGCAGTTCACGGCCGACCAGCAGATTAAATTTCTGGTCCGTTCCACCCAGCTCAAGATCCGCTTTCAAAGCGACCGAATCGTAGCCCTGCATCAACGGATAGAGGAACTCATGGACGGAAATGGGAGTCCCACTCTTGTAGCGCTTGGTAAAGTCGTCGCGCTCCATCATGCGGGCCACGGTGTAGCGCGAGGCGAGCTGGATCATGCCGCGCGCGCCCAGGGCGTCGCACCATTCGGAGTTGTAGCGGATTTCCGTGCGCGCCGGGTCGAGCACGAGCGACGCCTGCTTGAAATAGGTGGCGGCGTTCGCTTCGACCTGCTCGCGGGTCAGCGGCGGACGGGTCGCGTTGCGGCCCGACGGGTCGCCGATCATCGACGTGAAATCGCCGATCAGGAAGATCACCTGGTGGCCCAGGTCCTGCAGCTGGCGCAGCTTGTTCAGCACCACGGTGTGGCCCAGGTGCAGGTCGGGTGCCGTCGGGTCCAGGCCCAGCTTGATGCGCAGCGGCGTGCCGCTCTGTTCCGAACGGGCCAGTTTCTGGGCAAATTCGCTCTCGATCAGCAGTTCGTCCACACCGCGCTTGGTGATGGCGAGGGCTTCCTGGACGGCGTCGCTCAGGGGCAGAGAAGCCGGGCCGGCTGCTGGCGTTGCAATTTTTGCATTACCAGAAATGTCTGGAGAAGTCATAAAAATCGTGTAGGAAAAGGACTAAAGCGGTTGTAAGACCCGGTATTTTGATATAATTCGCGATCCCGTCAATCTTGCCGCACGAAAAGTTTCAACGACAACAAGTAATAACAAAGACAAAAAATCACGTGGTCTTGGGCTGTTCAAGCGGTAAATTTTAACTGATTGCATGAACCCATTACAGAAAATCGCCGGCAAGCGCTGGTTTGGTCTGGCTGAAACGAGCCGCAAAACCCGCATCGTAGCCGGGGGTACTGCAGCCCTGGCACTGTGCGCCTTCGGCGCCACCGCAGTCGCCCCGATCGCTCCGGACGCCTCGGACATGCCGGTCAAATCAGTCGCGCAAGACCTGCAGTTGCCGAACCTGGCCGACCAGATCGCCGCCCTCCAGCAAGACCAGCAGCAGTTCATCCACGAAGAACGCATCCGTCCGGGCGACTCGCTGGGCGCCGTGTTCAACCGTCTCGGCATCGAAGACCAGCAAGCGCAAGCCTTCGTCCGCAGCGACAAGACCGCCCGCTCCATCCTCTCGCTCAAGACCGGCAAGCGCATCCAGGCCGAGACCGACGAGAACGGCTTGCTGCTGACCCTGCACGCGACGATCGCCGACAAGGACCAGTTCAAGACCGTCACCATCACGCGCAAGGGCGACAAGTTCGTGTCGACTGCCGCTCCGGCACAGCTCGAGCGCCGTGTCGAGATGCGTTCGCGCAACATCAACAGCTCGCTGTACGCGGCCACCGACGATGCCGTCGACGGCAGCCAGATCCCCGATTCCGTCGTCAACCAGATCATCGAGATGTTCTCGACGAGCATCGACTTCCGCTCGGACCTGAAGCGCGGCGACCGTTTCAACGTCGTCTACGAAACGTTCTGGCTGGATGGCGAGATGGTGCGCACGGGCCGCATCCTGGCCGGCGAATTCGTCAACCGCGGCGTGGCCTACCAGTCCGTCTGGTACGAAGACCCCGTCACCCACCAGGGCGGCTATTACAGCCTGGACGGCAAGTCGCTGAAAAAAGCGTTCCTGAAGTCGCCGGTGGCGTTCAACCGCATCTCGTCGGGCTTCTCGATGCGCGTACACCCGGTGTTCGGCACCTGGAAGAAGCACGAAGGCGTCGACATGGCCGCGCCGCTGGGCACCCCGATCAAGGCATCGGGTGACGGCGTCGTCGAATTCGTCGGCACGCAGAACGGCTACGGCAATTTTGTCGTGCTCAAGCACTGGTCCAACTACAGCACCGCGTACGGCCACATGAGCCGCTTCGCCAGCGGCCTGCGCCGCGGCCAGAAAGTGTCCCAGGGCGACGTGATCGGCTACGTGGGCACGACGGGCTGGGCAACGGGCCCGCACCTGCACTACGAATTCCGCATCGGCGGCCACGCCACCGACCCGATGGCGCTGAAGAACCTGCAGCAGCAGCCGCTGACGCCGGGCGAAATGACCCGCTTCAAGATGGCCGCCGCCGAGATGTCGCACCGCTTCTCGCTGCTGTCGCCGGCCGGTAACGCGATGGCCGCACGCTGATCGACTACCAGGCAATCGAATAAAGATGACGCCTTGCACCGCATGACACCATGCAGTGCAAGGCGTTTGTTTTAACGCTACCTCAAAGAGCCTCGAAAAACCGTAGCGAGCGGCAGCATGGGTGGCCGAGAAGCGCAGCTGTACGAGAAGTACAGCGAGCATCGCAGGCCGCCCAGGCAACGCGCAGTAGGTTTTTTGAGGCTCCACCACGATGGCATCCACTTTCTACATCGGCCTGATGTCCGGCACGAGCCTGGACGGCGTCGACGGCGTGCTGGCCGACTTTTCCGGCCGCGGCATCCGCACGCTGGACGCCGCCTTCACACCCTTCCCGGCCGACCTGCGCGCCGAACTGATGGCCTTGCAGGCCGCCAGCGCCAACGAACTGGAACGGGAAGCGCTGGCCGCCAACGCGCTGGCGCGCTGCTACGCCGACTGCGTCAAGACCTTGGCTGCCGCCGCGCCGGGCCCGGTGCGCGCCGTCGCCGTGCACGGCCAGACCATCCGCCACCGCCCGGAACTGGGTTTTACGCGCCAGACGAATAATCCCGCGCTGCTGGCCGAGTTGTCCGGCATCGACGTCATCGCCGACTTCCGCAGCCGCGACGTCGCGGCGGGCGGCCAGGGCGCACCGCTCGTCCCCGCCTTCCACGAAGCCCGCTTCGGCAAGCGGGGCCAGGTGCGCGTCGTCGTCAACATCGGCGGCATCGGCAACATCAGCGTGCTGCACGGCGACGGCCGCGTGAGCGGCTACGACACCGGCCCCGGCAACGTGCTGATGGACTTGTGGATCGCGCGCCACCAGGGCAAGGCGTACGACCAGGACGGCGCCTGGGCGGCCACCGGCACCGTCGACGCGCCCCTGCTCGACCTCCTGCTGGACGAGCCGTATTTCCGCCAGCCGCCGCCCAAGAGCACGGGCCGCGACCTGTTCCATGCGGACTGGCTCGATGCGAAGCTGGCGCGGCGGCCGGGCGTGTCTCCGGCCGACGTGCAGGCGACCTTGACGCGGCTGACTGCCGTGACGATCGCCCGCGCGATCCAGGCGGAGGCGGCGCCGCAGGCCGTCTACGTGTGCGGCGGCGGCGCGTACAACGGCGTGCTGCTGCGCGGGATCGCGGACGCCCTCGGCGGCAACATCCCCGTTGCCTCGACGGAGACGCTGGGCGTCGCGCCGAACCGCGTGGAAGCCCTCGCCTTCGCGTGGCTCGGCTACCGCTTCCTGCGCCGCCAGCCGGGCAACCTGCCGCCCGTGACGGGGGCGGCAGGGCCGCGCATCCTCGGCGCGCTGTATCCAGCGTGATCCTTCCGGCCTGATCCTCAGGCGGCGCCCGCCACCAGTATCTCGATCAGCGCCCGCGAAGCGGCCGACAGGCTGCGGTGGGCCGGGTAGATCAGGGAAAACGTCCGCGTGCGGCCGCCCAGGCCGGGCAGTATCTCGGTCAGGCGGCCGGCGGCCAGGCTCTCCTCGGCAAAGATGCGCGGGCACAGCGCGATGCCCATCCCCTGCTCCGCGAACCACACGACACCCATGACGTCGGTCGCCACCGTGACGGCCGCCGGCGGCAGCCAGTCGATGTCGCGCCCGTCGTCGCGCAAATGCCAAGGGATCACGCGGCCGGTGCTGGGGCGGATGAAGGCGATGCAGCGCTGCCGTGCCAGGTCGGCCAGGCCGCATAGCGGTCCCGCCGCCTCCAGGTAGTCGGGTGCGGCGACCAGGCACAGCGGCGACACTTCGAGCGGACGCGCCACCATGCTGCTGCTCGGGATCGGGCCGGAACGGATGGCCAGGTCGAACCCTTCCGCCACCAGGTCGACGTTACGGTTGCTGATGTCCACCTCGAGCTCGACCAGCGGATAGGCACGCGCATAGGCGGCCAGCAGCGCGGGCAGGCGTTGCCGGCCATAGCTGGTGGGCACGCTCATGCGCACCTTGCCGCTCAGCTGCACCGTCGTGCTGCGGATCGTGCGTTCCGCCTGCTCGATCTGGGCAAACGCGCCGCGCACCTCCTCGGCGTAGCGGCGTCCGGCGTCGGTGAGGCTCAGGCTGCGCGTGCTGCGCCGCAGCAACTGCGCGCCCAGCCGGGTTTCCAGCCGCGAGACGGCGCGGCTCAGCACCGACGCCGTGGTCGACAACACCACGGCCGCGGCGCTGAACGACCCGTGTTCGATCACGCTGAGCAACACTTCCACATCCGACAAGTGATCGAACTTGCGGGCCATCTTCACCTTTCACGAACAAATGATTTGCTGACAGCCTAGTTTATTGCACGGTGAGGAGAAAATACAATGCGGACACTTATCAATAACGAGGCCACCATGGACTTACTGAATAAACTGCAATGGCGCTACGCCACCAAGGCAATGGATGCTACCCGTCCGGTCGCACAGGACAAGATCGACCGCATCATCGAGGCCGCCCGCCTGGCGCCGACCTCGTCCGGCCTGCAGCCGTACGAGATCCTGGTCGTGAAGAATCCGGCACTGCGCGCGCAGATCCGCGAAGTGGCGTGGAACCAGGCGCAGGTCACGGATGCGTCGCACCTGCTGGTATTCGCCGCCTGGGACGACTACACGCCGGAACGCATCAACCACATGTTCGACCTGACCAACGACGTGCGCGGCTTCCGCAACGAAGGCTGGGAAGCCTATCGCCAGCAACTGCTGTCGACCTATCCGGGCCGCGGCGCGCAGGTGAACTTCGAGCATGCCGCACGCCAGGCCTATATCGGCTTCGGCGCGGCCGTCATCGCGGCCGCGTTCGAGGAAGTCGACGCGACCCCGATGGAAGGCTTCGACCCGGCCGCCGTCGACGCCATCCTGAAGCTGCGCGAGCAACACCTGCGCAGCGTCGTCATGCTGCCGCTGGGCTACCGCAAGGCCGAACAGGACTGGCTGGTCAATCTGCCGAAGGTGCGCCGTCCGCTCGACCAGTTCGTCACCGAGGTCAACTGATCCGTTTGCGGCAAAACCACGCGCGCCTTCCCAGCGTCAGGCGGGGCTTGTACCATTGCGATATCCAATACGCTTAAGAAAGATTTCGCAATGACCTTCACCACCTTCTCCCGTGCGCTCGTCTTGGCGCTGGTCGCCGCCGCATGCACCGTGCCCGCCCAGGCCGACAGCTTCGCCTCCTCGGCCTCCAGCGCGGGTTCCGCGTCGTCGGGCAGCATTTCCGATTCGATCGGCGGTTCCAGCAACAGCTCGAGCGGCGACAACCGGCGCGCGGAGACCGGCCCGTACCGCGTGATGGACGTCGCCCAGGCGCCGGCCAAGGCGGGCGTCACGCGCATCACGCTGCGCGCCGTCGCGGGCGACGCCGCCACCCAGTTCTGGGTCGACGTCCCCGACCGCGCGCTGGCCGACCGCCGCGTCGGCAAGGGCGAAGTCGTGCAGGTGAACGAGCGCGTGTACGGCTACGAATTCGCGTACGGCGACACGAAGAAGCCGTTCTTCCTCGCGCTGCAGGACGACTGGTACCGCGACCTCGCATCGCGCAAAGTCACGATCTGATGAAGTTCATGCGGCACCTCGCGGCCGCGCTCATGCTGTCCGCGAGCGCGACCGCATGGGCCGGCCTGCCGACGTTCTGCGACCGCGCCGACAAGGTCACGGCCGCGGACCAGGACCGCGTGCTGCGCTTCGCCGCCGCCGTCAAGGACGAGCTGGCGCGCTCCGGCAGCAACCTCGCCCTCGTGGCGCGCGCGGGCCTGGACCTCTCCCGTTTCGGCCTGCTGTATTCGCACGCGGGCATCGCGCTGAAAAACAATCCCGGCGGCCCGTGGGCCGTACGCCAGTTGTACTACGCCTGCGACGAATCGCGTCCACGCCTGTTCGACCAGGGCATGTCCGGCTTCGTGCTCGGCGCCGACGCCCCCACGCACGGCCACGTCGCCCTGCTGTTCCCGCCCGAGCAGGACAGCGCGCTGCTGGAGCAGGCCGCGCTCGACAAGCCGCTGGCCCTCGCGCTGCTGGGCACGAGCTACAGCGCGAACGCGTACGCGTTCGGCACGCGCTACCAGAACTGCAACCAGTGGGTGGCGGAACTGCTTGCGTTCGCGTGGGGCCGGCTCGATCCGGCCGATCCCGCGCGCGAGCGCGCACAGGCGTGGCTGCGCGCACAAGGCTATGCGGCCACGCCCGTCCGCATCCCGTCGCACTGGCTGATGTTCGCCGGTCAGTTCGTGCCCCTCGTGCACGTGGGCGACCATCCGCTCGACGACATCCACGCGCTCGCGCTGCACGTCAGCGTGCCGACGACGATCGAGGCGTTCGTGCGGAGGGAGGCCCCGCAGACGCGCCGCGTGGAACTGTGCCACGACGAGCGCCACATCGTCGTGCACCGCGGCTGGGAACCGCTGGGGCCGGGCTGCGAGCCGCGGCCGGGCGACGACGTGATCGCCCTCGCGCCCTGATGCCGGCGGCCGTGTAAGATGACGTCTCGTCAACTTACAGCGACCGCCTCATGTCCAACCAATTGCTCCGCCACGTCGTCCTGTTCTCGTTCAAGGACGACGCCTCGTACGACGACGTCGACGCCATCGTGACCGGCTTCGCCGCCCTGCCCGCGGCCATCCCCGGCATCACCGCCTACGAATGGGGCACGAACGTGAGCCCGGAAGGCCTGAACGACGGCTTCACGCACTGCTTCACCCTGACGTTCGCTGAAGCCGAGGACCGCGACGCCTACCTCGTGCATCCGGCGCACCGGCGCTTCGTCGAGATGCTCAAGCCTTCTCTCGCCAAATCGCTGGTGCTGGATTATTGGGCCAGATAAAACGTTACGCGTGGGCACGGGGTGCCCACCCTACGAACTGTAGGGTGGGCGGCCCTCCGCCCACGCGTAACGCCAGCAAACCACACGCTTCACTCCTTGTGGACGGCGCTCCAGGTCAGGTCCGGCAGCGTCACGTCCACGGACACAGGCAGGTCGTCCGCCGCCTGCCCGAACAGCACGCGGTACGTGCCCGCGCGGACGCGCCAGCTGTTGTCCGCGACTTCGTACGTCGCCAGCAGGCGCGGATCGACGGCCTGCGTGAACGCGTTCGCGGCGCCCGCTTGCAAGTCGAGCTTGTGGAACGCGACGAGGCGCTTCGGCGCTTCCCAGCCCGACGCTTTCAAGTCCGCCGGCGCCACGTACACCTGGACGACGCCCTTGCCCGCGAGCTTGCCCGTATTGCGCAGCGCGGCGCCCACCGTCAGCGCGCCATTCGCGACGTTCGCTTTCGGGTCGGCGACCGCGAAGCTCGTGTAACTGAGGCCGTGGCCGAACGCGAATAACGGTTTATACCCTTTTGCGTCGTACCACTTGTAGCCGATCGCGGCGCCTTCGTGATACGTGATGTGGACGGGGATGCCGTCCGGCTTGCCGAAGCCCGGAATCTGCGCATGGGCAAGTTGTAGATTCGACGCGGGGAAGCTGATCGGCAGGTGCCCGGATGGATTCACTTTGCCCGTCAGGATGCGCGCGATCGCCTGGCCGCCGCGGATGCCGGGATAGAACGCTTCCAGCACGGCCGGCACCTGCGGCAGCCATGGCATCAGGATCGCCCCGCCCGATTCCACGACGACGATCGTCTTCGGATTCGCGCGCGCGACGGCGGCGACCAGCGCATCCTGGTTGCCGTCCAGTTCGAGCTTGCCGTCGAAGCCCTCTCCCATCCACTGCGTCACGAACACGACGGCGACCTCGGACTGCTTCGCCAGCGCGACGGCGGCGTCGATATCGGTGCCGCTCGCGTAGCCGATCTTCGCCTTCGGCAGTTCGGCCTTGAGCGCAGCGAGCGGCGCCGAGGGCATGTAGATGACGGGGCCGGGCCACTTGGTCGGCTCCAGCTTCGGCACGGCATTGCCGCCGACCGGCGTCACGCCGGACGAGCCGCCGCCCGCCAGCACGCCCTTGTCCGCATGACCGCCGATGACGGCCACCGACTTCACGTTCGCCAGCGGCAGCAGGTTGCCCTCGTTCTTCAGCAGCACCAGGGATTCCTCGGCGGCGCGCTGCGCGACGGCGGCGTTCGCCGCGAAATCGATCTTGCCCACTTTCGGCGGATCGTCGAACACGCCGGTCTGGAACAGCGGCCACAGGATGCGCTGCGCCATGTCGTCGAGGCGGCGCATCGAGACGTCGCCCTTGTTCATCGCCTCCTTGAAATTCTTGGCCGAGTAGAACGGGCCGTGGTGGTTGCAGCACGGGTAGCCGGTGAACTGGTCGAGGCCGTAATTGGCGGCGTCCGCCGTCGAGTGGACGGCGCCCCAGTCGGCCATCACATAGCCCTTGAACTTCCAGTCCTGCTTGAGCGTCTTGTTCAGCAGGTATTCGTTCTCGCACGCCCAGCGGCCGTTCACGAGGTTGTACGAGCACATGACGGAGCCCGGCTTCGAGAGCTCGTCGACGAACTCGAACGCGAGCAGGTCCGACTGGCGCATCGCCTCGGGCGAGATCGTGACGTCGACCGTCGTGCGCTGGCTTTCGTGGTCGTTGACGGCGAAGTGCTTCATCGTCGACACCATGTGGCGCGCCTGGATGCCGTTGATCAGGCCCGCGGCCATGCGGCCGGCCAGCAGCGGATCCTCGCCCACGTATTCGAAGTTGCGGCCGTTGCGCGGCTCGCGCGCCAGGTTCGCGCCGCCGGCCAGGAAGGTATTGAAGCCGGAGGCGCGCGCCTCGTCCGCGATCATGCGGCCGCCCGCCTCGGAGACGGCGGGGTCGAAGCTGGCCGCCGTCGCCAGCGACGAGGGCAGCGCGGTGCGCTCCATGCCGCCCACGCGCACGCCGATCGACGCGTCGGTCTGCCACTGGGGCGGGATGCCGAGGCGCGGGATGCCCGGCACGTAACCGGCCGAGCCCTCGATGTGGTGCGCGGCGACATCGGCCTTGATGGCCGGCGGCACGATGTCGTCCGGCTGCTTGGCCAGGTCTTTCTTGTCCGTGTAGCTGACGATCAGCAGCAGCTTTTCGTCCAGCGTCATGGCGGCGACGGCCGCGCGGGCGCGCTCGTCGGCGGATTTCGATTTGTCGAGCCACGCGCGGTCCTGCGCCTGCGCGCCCAGCGCCGCGCAGGCGAGAAGGACCGCGACCGCCGTTTGCTTCCTCTGTTTCATCATGCTTGTCTCCTTGTTATTTGTGAGGGCCATCGATCACGCGGAACTCGCCGCCCAGGTGCATCATGCTCATCAGGTACAGCATGCCGTCGAAGTAGCGCTGCTCGCCGCTGGGCACGGGCGTATCCCACAGGGCGCGCACGAAGTCGTCGGATACCTGCCCCGGCGTCGCCGCCAGGCTGCCGACGGCCGCCGCCGCCAGCATGCCGGTCGAGTGGCGGTCCGACAGCGGCTTGCCGTCCAGAGTGTAGCGGTCGGCGAAGCGGTCGATGCCCTGGGCCGCCAGGAAGCGCTGGACGCGGTCGGAGAGCGCCTGCTGGCGCGGGTCCTTGTTCCACCAGCTGCGGTCGACGGACCAGTTGCTGATCGTGCGCCAGCTGTCGTAGCCGAACGCACCCGGGGTGCCGTCCCAGTTCTTCAGCGGCGTGCCGTCGAAATCGGCGCGGTCGGGGCCGAGGCCGGTCGCGGGGTCGGCCGTCTTCACGAAGAAGTCGCGGCTGACGGCGGTGGCTTTCGCCCAGAACGCGCGGTCTTCGCGCGGACCCCAGCGCGCCCACAGTTCGTAGAACGCGGGCAGGTGGTACGACGGATCGGTGCCGGGGATGAACGTCTCGGGCACGAAGCGGACCATCGCGTGCGCCTCGTCGACCATCGGCCCGACGGTGACGGCGCGCGGTTCGCGGTGCGGACGCTGCGGCGGCCACGGCTTGCCGGCCTTCAGCGCCTGTTCCCGCTCGTGGCGGTTGTTGGGGCTGGGCCAGGGCGTGTCCGGCTCGACGAACGGCTTGTCGCCGGGATGGATGCGGAACGGCGGCGTGGCCGTCACGACGGGATGGTGGCGCATGCCGCGCAGGATGGTGTCCGCTTCCTTCTGGTAGTCGTAGATGCCCTTGCCGTTGCCCCAGCGCCGTGCCGCGAAGTACAGCGCCATCGCATAGTATTCCTCGCCGTCCGGCGCGGCCCCGGTGGCGCGCGGCGTGCCGTCCGTGCCCATCGACCACGCGAAATAGCCGCGCGACGGATTGGCGGGATCGGTCGTGAGCATGTACGTCTTCGACCAGTTCCACAACGCGTCGAACTCGCGCTTCTTGCCGAGCTGGACGGCGATCATCATGCCGTAGCTCATGCCTTCCGTGCGGGCGTCGTTGTTGGCCCAGTCCGTGATGTACGCGAGCGTGCCGTTGGCGTTGGCGCCCGTCTCGAAGTAGACGCGCTCCTCCTGGCCGTCGCCGTGGAACAGCCGTTGAAACGCATGTTCGATCTTCGCGTGCGTTTCTTGCGGACTGCGGCCCAGGCGTTCGGCGAACAGGTTGCGGTAGCGCTGTGTGCGGTAGGCGCCGGCGCCGTCGTCGGTGGCTGCCGTGGTGGTGGTGGCCGGGGTGGGTGCTTGGGCCTGGGCGGCACCGGCCCAGGCGAGGATGATAGCGGTAACACCGCAAAGTAGAGTTGGTGCCCTCGACATTGTTTTTCTCTCGTTTTATGGGTTGTGTGTCTCCTTGCCGCCACATTCGTGGGGCGTGGTCAGTGTACTACGCACGTGACTGTTAGCGGTGTTAATGACTTGTCATTACGGCGGTATCCAACACTTCGTACGGACGAAAAAAAACCGCCCCGGCAATGCCGAGGCGGTTTTCCAGGTGCGTGCGCGAGGCTTACATCGAGAACGACGAACCGCAACCGCAGGTCGACTGGGCGTTCGGGTTCTTGATGACGAACTGGGCGCCTTCGAGGTCGTCCTTGTAGTCGATCTCGGCGCCGACCAGGTACTGGTAGCTCATCGAGTCGATCAGCAGGGTGACGCCGTTCTTTTCCATCGTCGTGTCATCTTCGTTCACGATTTCGTCGAAGGTGAAGCCGTACTGGAAGCCCGAGCAACCGCCGCCCTGCACGAACACACGCAGTTTCAGGTCGGGATTGCCTTCTTCCTCGATCAGCTGGGCAACCTTCTGGGCAGCGCTGTCGGTGAAGTTGATGGGCGCGGGGATCGTGTCTTGTGCGTTTTGCACTTCGGCGACTGCATTCATGGATAAACTCCTGATTGGATTCGGATTTCGTCCATTATAGACCGTTGGCGCCAGTCATGCTGAAGCCCCTTCGGCCGCCACGCCGAGATGGAAGACCGGTTCGGCGGCCGCCACGGCCTCGGCGTGGTGGGTCAGCTTGCCGGTGACCAGGGCGCCGCCGTGCATTTCCAGCAGGCGGTAATGGACATCCCCATGTATGCGGCCTTTCGGCTGCAATTCAAGGAGTTCGGACGAATACACCGTCCCCGCGATATACCCGTTGACGACCAGGTTGGCACAGCGCACCTCGCCTTCGATGCGCGCGTGTTCGGACACGATCAGCACGCTGTCGTTGCCGTCCGCGGCGACCACGTTGCCGTGCACCTCGCCGTCGATGCGCAGCCCGCCGGTGAACACGAGATCCCCTTCGATGCGTGCGGAAATGCCGATCAGGCTATCGATTTCGCTTTTTGCGTTACGACCGAACATGATTGTCCCCTGTGCTTGGCGTTGGTACAGTCCAACGGTCAATGTACCTTCGCCAACACAGGTCGCCTTGATCTGTATCTTGTGATCAAAGCTTGCGCCGAGGCGCTTACGGCAGCAGCGCGATCTGCTTCAGGCCGGTGGTTTCCGGCAGGCCGAACATCAAATTCATGCACTGCACGGCCTGGCCGGACGCACCCTTGACCAGGTTGTCCTGCACGACGAGGATGACGACCGTGTTGCCGTTGTCCGGACGGTGCAGCGCGATGCGCAGCATGTTCGAACCGCGCGTCGAGCGGGTTTCCGGATGCGAGCCGAACGGCATGACGTCGACGAATTCCGCATCCTTGTACTGCTCTTCGAACAGGGCTTGCAGGGCGTCGTTCGTGATGTCCTGCGTGAGGCGCGCGTACAGGGTCGAATGCATGCCGCGGATCATCGGCACGAGGTGCGGCGTGAAAATCAGGCCGACTTTCTGGTCCGTGTAGCGCTGCAGCTGGGCCGACGTCTCCGGCGTGTGACGGTGGCCGTGCACGCCGTAGGCCTTGAAGTTGTCGCTCGCTTCCGAGAACAGCGTGCCGATCTCGGCCTTGCGGCCCGCGCCGGACACGCCCGACTTGCTGTCGGCGATCAGGTTGCCGGCGTCGACGATGCCCGCCTTCAGCAGCGGATAAAAGCCCAGCTGCATCGTGGTCGGGTAGCAGCCCGGGTTGGCGATCAGGCGGGCCTTCCTGATGTCTTCACGGTTCAGTTCCGGCAGGCCGTACACGGCCTCTTCCAGCAAGTCCGGCGCGCTGTGCGGGATCTTGTACCACTTCTCGAACGTGGCCTGGTCCTTCAGGCGGAAGTCGGCCGCGAGGTCGATCACCTTCACGCCGGCCGCGATCAACTCGGGGGCCTGGGCCATGGCGACGCCGTGCGGGGTCGCGAAGAAGACGACGTCGCACTGCTTCAGGTCGGCCTTGTCCGGGCTCGAGAACGCGATGTCGACGTGGCCGCGCAGCGAGGGAAACATGTCGGCGACGGGCAGGCCGTCTTCCTTGCGCGAAGTGATGGCGGTCAGCTGCGCCTCGGGGTGGGCAGCAAGCAGGCGCAGCAATTCCACGCCCGTGTAGCCGGTGCCGCCAACGATGCCAACTTTGATCATGTCTGTTTCCCCTTGATAAATAGGTAAGTACCTGTACGAACCCACAATTTTAGCAGGGTGCTAAATCACGTGCTGCATTGCCACATGGAATTGGGCGAAATTCGGAGTCAGAGCCCATTTTTGGGCAATTCCTTAGTGTCTATTGCCAAAACCCGGGCTCTGACCCCGGTTTTTGGAAACAAAAAAGCCGCCGGCTTTGCAGCGGGCGGCTTTTCGTTCCGGCAGC
>CBIHRX010000023.1:0-37015 GCA_966212555.1 uncultured Massilia sp. | reverse complement strand
AACAGCTCCAGCACCCGGCCGGACCGCGGTTCGCGCACGCGGACCGCACGTGCGAGGGCGCGATCGCCGGCCGCGCGGTTCAGCACGAAGCAGTGATCGTAGCCCTGGCCGTTGCGCAGTTGCTGGTCCGCCTTGCCGATGAATTGTCCGATCGGGTGGGCCTTGCGGAAGTCGAACGGCGTGCCCGCGACCGGTGCGAGCGGACCGAGCGGGATCAGGCCCGCGTCCACGGGCACGTAGCGGTCGGCGTCGATCGCCACTTCGTGGCCGAGGATGTCGCCCTGGCCCGCGCCGCGCAGGTTGAAGTAGCTGTGCTGGGTCAGGTTGACCGGCGTCGCCTTGTCGGTCACGGCGTGGAAGCGCACGACGATCTCGTTCGCGTCCGTCAGGCTGTAGACCACGGTGGTATCCAGGTTGCCGGGATAGCCCTCCTCGCCGTCCGGGCTGCGGTAACGCAGGACCAGGCCGTCGTCCGTGACGGTGGCGGTCCACAACCGCTTGTCGAAACCTTGCTTGCCGCCGTGGAGGTGGTGGTCGCCATCGTTGGTCGCCAGCGTGTAGTCCTTACCGTCCAGCGTGAAGCGTCCACGTGCGATGCGGTTGCCGTAGCGGCCGATCAGGGCGCCGAAATACGGCCCCTTGACGAGGTAGGGGTCGAGCGTGTCGAAGCCCAGCGCCACGTCGGCGAAGCGGCCGGCGCGGTCGGGCGCGTGGATTTCGGTGATGATGCCGCCGAAGTCCAGGATCTTGACCAGCATGCCGTTCTTGTTCTTGAGCGTGTACTGGGTGACGGGCCGGCCGTCGGGCAAGGTGCCGAACGGTGCCCGCGAGATGCCCGCGGACCGGGGTTTGCCGGCGGCCCGTGCCGGCATGAGGGTACCGGTAACGGCGGCGGCCGCACCGGCTGTCGCACCCAGGAAGGTGCGGCGAGTGAACGTCATATGTCTCTCCGTGAATCATCCATCGATTGCGCTTGCATGGTGTCAAGCTTGTCGAAGGTATCACATCGGAGACATGGGCGTCATCCGGGCTACGCGCCCAGCGCCTTGCGATACTTCGGCACCAGCATATGCCCCGACTTGGCCATCCGCGCGAACGCCGGCCAGCGTATGACGCCCAGGCCGGGCAGGTGGACGACGCCATCGCGGCTGCCCAGCGTCACCGCCATTTTCGGATTGCCTGTTTGCGCCTTGTACGCCTTGAGCTTGCCGGGGCGCCCATCCCCGGCCAACAAGGTTCGAATGTTGTACGCGGCAGTCTTGACCTGTCCGGCGATATGCCAGGCCATCTTGTTCTCGTCGAGGTCGGTGATATCCCCCAACGCGAACACACCCTGGTGACCCGCCACCCGCAGGTCGGAGGTGACACGAATTCGGCCCGCGGCGTTCAACGACGACGGATAGTGATCGGCCATGTAGCGCGTATTCGGTTTCCCACCGGTGCACCAGATCATCAGGTCGTAGGGAATCGTGCGCCCGAGATTGGTCCGCACTTCGCCTGCCGCGGAAAACGCATCGACGTCGTGCCCCGCGCTGTCGAACCGCTCGTTGGTCAGGATCGTCACCCCGCGCCCGCGCAGGAATTGCGCGGCAAAAGCGGCCGCCTCTTCCGACGTACCCGCCATCAGCCGGGGCCCGGCTTCCAGCAAGGTCAATGCCTTGCCCGGATACGTCTCGACGATTTCGCCCGCCACTTCCACGCCGATCGGACCGCCGCCGACGATGAGGATGCGTTGCGCCCCTTCCAGGCGGGTGTGAAAGCGCCGATAGAACGCCTTGCGCTCCTCGCCCGATGCGCCACCGCGGGCGCGCATGAGGGCGTTGGCATACGCGCTGCCGGTTGCAAGCACGCTGATCTGTCCGGCGACCAGTTCCCGTTCGCCATTCGGCAATTGCACGTGGCCGCCGCCGGGCGTCAGTTCGGTCAACATGCCGCGGACGTGATGCACACCCGGCAGGATGGCGGAGAACGGGAAAATCGCATCGTCTGCGAATGCCGGCTTCACCAGGCTGCGCGGCGCCGCCATGGGCACTTCGAAGTAGTCGTTCGGATCGACCAGGGTGATACGGAATGTGGGTGCGAGGGCCTTTGCGAGCAAGGCGCCCGCCATGCCGCCGCCGTAGATGACGACTTGGGATGAATGACTGTGCATGATCATTAAAAAAGTAAAAAAATAAAACTGAACTAGCCGAACTGCGGAATGGTCCCGGCAGCGGTCCGCCGGTCGCCTGCCCCTTGCAGCTTCCGGCCCAGTTCCTGGATGCGACGCTCGCCGCTTTCCAGCGCCTGCGCCGAGGTGTGGACCGAGTAGCTCCCGAGATGCAACGGATAGGGATGCGGCACGGCCGAACCCAGCACGAAGGTGGCACCCGACCCGGTATCGGCTTCCAGTTCGATGGCGCCCTCGCCCCGCTCGAAGATCACCATGTCGCCGGCGCCGATCGGCGTGCCGGCGTCGACGCCGCCGTTCGCCACCGCCAGCCAGGCGACCGTATGTCCTGCGGGCGGAAGATAGGTCCAGCGCTCGCCGGCCCGCAGCGTGACCAGCAAATAATTGATGCCCTCCGGGGCCGGCACGGGACTTTGCGCACCGTCGTGATTGCCGAGGATGACGTGCGCGGGGCCTGTCCGGACCATGCCGGCCGCCTCGATGTAGCGGCTGACCGGCGCGCTGTTCTCGAGGTCCGGCGGCAGCGCGAGCCAGAGCTGGAAGCCCTGGATGTGCGACACGCTGTCCGGCGTCATTTCCTTGCCGTGCCAGACTCCGCCTCCGGCGCGCATCCATTCGACGCCCCCGTACCCGATCGTGCCGGTTCCCGATGCCGGGTCGCTGAACCGCATGCGGCCCTCGGTAAAGACCGTGACCGTGGCGATGCCGGAATGCGGGTGCAGCGGCATCGCACCGAGGGCCTGCAGGACGGGCCCGCGTGCGTCGAAGATATCGAGAAACACGAATGGTTTCACAACCTGTCCAAGGTCGGAAGGACTCATCAGCCGCGTGATCGGCCCGTGGCCATGGCCCCGGGTACGCGTGGCAATCTTTCTGCGTTGAGTGTTCATTGCTCAGCCTCTGGTATAAAATAGTAACCAAGGCTAACAATGTAACGACATCGGGAGGCGCGGACAATATGGCACATACAGGGAACCAAGTCACATGGCGGTAACCATCCCCCCTCACGACCTGGAAAACGCGGACTGCAAGAAGATCAGCCAGGTCCTGGCGCGCGTCGGCGAGAAGTGGACCATCCTGATCATCATGCTGTTGACGAATGGCCCGCGCCGTTTCACGGAGATCAAGCGGACCATCAATGGCATATCGCAGAGGATGCTGACGCTATGCCTGCGCGACCTCGAACGCGACGGCCTGGTGAAACGCACCGTGTTCGCCGTCATGCCGCCGCACGTCGAATACGAACTGACGCCGCTGGGGCGATCGCTCACCGAGCCGGTGATCGCGCTCGGCACCTGGGCCAGCGTCCACGTCGCCGATATCGATGCGGCGCGGGCGCAGTTCGACGCGCGAAGGGATGCCGCCGCCCAGGATGCGGCCGGGTCGTTCGTCCACATGGCAAAGCACAGGCGCTGAGCCGCCGTCGCGGCCGCGCTCAGGCTTTCAGGAACCCCAGGTCCGCCGCCGCATACTTGCCGATGTTCGGGAATACCGTGCCCATCTCGCCGGCGGAGACGCCCATCCACTTCGCCAGCGTGGCGCCGTACTGGTCCACGCCGACGGCCGGCAGGAGCCGGCCCTGGCCGACGTCATGGCGCCCGCCGACGGCGACGTCGGGCAGCTGGCCGACCCAGGTTTTCGGCTTGACCGCGTCGCCGATGACGACGTGGTAGCCGCCCCAGCCGTGGTCGGTGCCGTCGCCGTTGCTCGACAGCGTACGGCCGAAATCGGAAGCCGTGAAGGTCGTCACCTTGTCGGCGACGCCCAGCGCCGCCGTCGCGTCGTAAAACGCCTTGAGCGCGACGGCAAGCGTATTGTGGAGCCCCGGTTGCTTGTCGGCGGCCAGCGCATGCAGGTCGAACGAACCGAACGACACGAAGAACACCTGGCGCTTCACGCCGAGGGCACCACGGGCGGCGATCAGCCGGGCGACCAGGTTCAGCTGCGCCGCCAGCGCATTGCCGGCGACCAGCGCCTTGTCCCCGATGCCCGCCAGCGCATTCGTCACGAGGCTTTCCGTGGCGAGCGAGCGGCGCGCGATGGCCGCGTGGCTCTCCTCGAGCGCGTTCGTGCCCGACCGTGTGAGCAGGCCGTTCACCGCGGCGATCACCCTGGCGTCCGGCATCGCGCCCGCGCCTAAGGTCGGCAGCAATTTCACGGCGCCGCCCGCGGATGCGCTCACCTGGTATTGGGCAACCGACTTGCCCGACATGAAGACCGCATTGCCCGCAGCCGACATGCTCGTGAACATGGCGGCGTTCGCGCCGTTACCGCCGAGCATGAGGTCGGCCATGCGCCCGCCCCAGCCCGTCGTCGTCCCCTCGGTGCCGCCCGCCTGCCAGGTCGACTGCTGGTCATTGTGCGAGAACAGCTTGGGCGGCACGCCGATGCCCTGTTTATACTGGGCCAGGGTGAGCGGACCGACGAGCGGCCCCACGTTCATGACGAGCGCCATCCGGCCCGCATCGAACAGGCTCTTCAACGGCGCCAGGCTGGGACCGAGGGCCATCTGGCGCCCATCGGTCCAGGCATTGCCGGGCACGAGTTCCGTCCCGATCAGGCTGGATTGCGGGATGGCGATGCCGCCGCGCAGCTTCGCATACTTCGCGTAATTGGCGGGGTCCAGTGGAACCAGGGTGTTGTGGCAATCGTTGCCGCCCGCGAGGAACACGCACACCAATGCCTTGTAGTCGTCCGTTGCCGCCTGGGCGGAAGCAGACGCGGCGAGCCCGGCCAGGTTCATGGCCCATGGCGCCGCGGCGATGCCGGCGCCCGTCAAGGCGCTGGTGCGGCGAAGAAACTCTCGACGGGAAGTGGAAATCGTCATGTTGCGCCCCTATTTCTGGATGATGTATTCGGGCGCGGCCAGCACCATCAGCATGGCGGCACCGGTCCGCGCCTTTTGCGCGGCCGTCCCCTTGGCGGCCGACGTGCCCAGCGCCTCGCGCATCGCCTGCAGCGTCGCACCGGACAGGGCGCCGTTCGCCAGCTTCAAGTTGAGATCGTTCACGAGGGCCGCCGGATCGGACTGCGCCGCAAGGCCGAGCCAGGGCGTGAAGTCGACCGCGACGCCGCCGGCCGTCCGCGGCGTGCCGCCGCTCAGGAAGCCCTGCAGGTAATTGATCGTCCCGGGCACGGACGTCTCCGTCGTGATCTGCAGCTCGGGGGCGACGAGTCCCATCTGCGCCGCTGCCGACCCCGGCGGCACGTAACCCGGACGATAGAAGTTGAACACGGACGCGGCGCGCAGCGGGCTCTGGGCAAGCTGCGTGGCCGGGTCGCTCATGTTCATTTTCTTCGTCTCGCTCCACGCCAGGCCGGCGCGGTTCAAGCCAAGCAGCCGTGCCGCCGCCGTCATGCGCAACACCGGCTCGCGCACCTTGCCCCACTGGGCCGCGGGCGCGGTGATGTTGCGTGGCGAACGTGCTTCGGGATCGCGCAGGACCTGGTCGATGACGGCCTTCATGTCGCCGCGCACGCCCTTGCCGTTGTCGTTGAACTTGCGCGCGACACGGGCCACGTAGCCCGGGCTCGGATTGCTGGTGACCAGCCGCTGGATCAACTGGCGTCCGATGAACGGGCCCACGTTCGGATGGTTGAAGAGCGTATCGATGGCGATGTCCAGCGACGCTGCGCCCTTGGTTCCCGCGGGTATGTTCGTGCCCAGGAAACTTTTCGCCTCCGGCGCATGATTCGCCTCGACCATTACCATCGGATTGCGGTAGCACTGGCAGAACACGGCATTCACGCCGCGCGGCTTGCCGTCGATGGATTTGCCGCCCGGCCTGCCGCTCAGGGCCCCCGAGCCGTCGCGCGAGTCGAATTCCCAGTCCCAGCCGGTGAACACGCGGGCCAGTCCCATCACGTCGGCGGTCGTATAGGTCTCGGCGTCGCTTCCATCCGCGGCTTTCTTGTGGCTGCCGTCGATGTTGAGCTGGACCAGTCCGATCGAGAACAATTGCATGACTTCGCGCGCAAAGTTCTCGTCCGGCTGGCGCAGCACCGTCACGCCATCCGTATCGTACTGGGCCTTCACGTTCCCGCGGTGCGACAGGTACATGCCCATCGCCGGGTTCAGCGCGATGTCCTTGAGCAGGTTGCGGAAATTGCCGAAGGCATTCTTTTCGAGGACATCCAGGTAACCGGCCGCGAGCAACGCGTTCTGGTAGCCGTTGCCCGACAGCCCTTCCATCGACACCACCATGATCTGGGAGAGCGCATAGGCCACGCGCTTACGCAACTGGTCCGGACTGGAAACGAACGATTGCCATAACGCCGCATCGAGCAGTTCGTACGGCAGGCCGAGCGGCGCGGCGCTGGTTGGATTGGGCTGCGCATTGAACCAGGCCGTCTGCAATGCCCGCACGCGGTCCCAGTTCGTCTGGGTGACCGGCAGCGCCATCTGGTCGCGGATCCAGCCATCCCGCCACAGCGTGGCAACGCTGACGACGTCGGCCGGGGTCGCGCCGAAGGTGGCCTGGTTCAGGAATCGTACCGCCGACCGGTCGGGCATGTTCACCGGCAGGCCGCCGGCGTCGAGTGCCGCGCCGGCGGGGAGCGCGACGAGCGTCTCGTCCTTCTTTTCGGCGGCGAGCGTCATCGTCGTGTCGGCGCCCGCGCTTGCCGGCTGGGTCGCCATGCCGCCGCCCGCCATGGTGCCGCCGGCGGTGGCGCCCGTCGTGCCGGCGTCCGGCATCGTCCCACCCCCGCACGCGGCCAGGAGGACGAGGAGCGCCGCCGCACTGGCAGGCGCCAGGAAAGTGTAGGTGTTGATAATGCCCCCGATGATTAATGTTGCCGAAAATCATCATAAAAGGGCAAGGCGCGTACTTACAATCGATAATTTCTTAACGATTAATAAGCCATCCTAACAAGTCACAGCAAGGACGGATGGCGCTTTTCCACTTGCAAGGACCATTCCGCGAGCCACGGCAGCAAGAAGTCGGAAAAGCCGCTGGCCGCAGGCGACAGTTCGCGCATCGTCGACGAGAACAGGCAGATCTTGCGGTACACCAGCGGGTCGCTGATCGGCTTGGCGATGAGCCCGTACGCACTCGCCAAGGCGCCCACGTACGCGGGCGACAGTGTCGCCGCCAGGCCTTGTGCGGCGATGCCCAGCGCGGTGGACATGTTATCGACGACTTCGATCGGCACCACGCGCTCCCCTTCCGGCGTGCTCAGGCGCATCTGCTCGACGTTGTGTTCATGATCCCTGCCCGCCGCGACCAGGGGAACGCCGCGCAGGTCACGCCATTGCAAAGGGGTTTTGTGCGCAAGCGGATGCGACGGCGAACACCACAGCACCCACAGGCTGTCGAAGGCCGTTTGCTGGCTCACGCCCTCCGGTACGAGCCGGTCGAGCCCCAGGGCGAGATCGACGTCCCCGACCGCCACGGCATCCACCAGCGCCTCGACGGGCAGGTCCCGCACCCGCACCACGATCTTGGGGCGCACGGCCTGGAAGGCCTTGATCGCGGCCGGCAGCGCGGTACTCGCCAGCACGAGCGGTGCGCCGATGCGCACGACGCCGGCGGCGCGGTTGCGGACGTCGTCCGCCGCACTCTCCGCCCCGCGGACGTGGCGCAACATCGTCTCCGCCGAGGGCAGGAAATCGCGGCCGGCGCTGGACAGCGTGACCTTGCGGGTCGTCCGGTCGAACAGGCGAAACGCGAGAACATTCTCGAGTTCCGCGATGAGCTGGCTGACGGCCTGCGGTGTCAATCCCAGCTGCTGCGCGGCGCCGCCGAAGCTTCGGGTCTCGGCCACGCAGGCGAATACCTCGATCTGGCGAATAGTAAAACGGGTAAGAGCCATGAGTTCATTATCAAGATGAGCTTGATAATCGTCAAGAATTCATTGTTTGCCTCCGCCGCCGTGGCCATCCGAGAATCATGTCTCCAGGAACAAAAATGATCGGGCAACGCACCGCCCGCAAGGAGACGACATGATGGACGCGGCCACGCATCGCGCTTTGGCGGCCGAACTCGAACAGGCGCAGGCTTCCCGCCAACAGATCCGCCAGTTCACGCAGCGCTACCCGGAGATGACCGTTCACGACAGCTACGCGATCCAGCGCGAATGGACCGCCTTGCAGCTGCAACAAGGCAAGAAGGCCATCGGCCACAAGATCGGCCTGACGTCGCGCGCGATGCAGCTGGCGTCGCAGATCACCGAACCCGATTACGGCACCCTGCTCGACAGCATGCTGATGCGCGACGGCGAAGAGGTCGATGCGAGCCGCTACATCGTGCCCAGGTTCGAGGTCGAGTTCGCGTTCATCCTCGCCAAGCCGCTGATGGGGCCAAACGTCACCGTGTTCGACGTACTCAATGCCACCGACTACATCGTCCCTGCCCTCGAGCTGATCGATGCTCGCATCGAACAATTCGACCGCGAAACCAAACGGCCGCGCCAGGTGCGCGACACCATCGCCGACAACGCGGCCAATGCGGGCATCGTCCTCGGCAACCGTCCGGTGAAACCGAACGAGGTCGACCTGCGCTGGACCGGCGCGCTGCTGTTCAAGAACGGCGTCATCGAGGAAAGCGGCCTGGGCGCCGCGGTGCTGGGCCATCCCGCCAACGGCATCGTCTGGCTGGCCAACAAGCTCGCGCAGCATGGCGAGGGCCTCGCGGCCGGCGAGATCGTGCTGGGCGGCTCCTTCACGCGGCCCGTGGCGTGCGCCGCCGGCGATACGTTCCATGCGGACTACGGTCCGCTCGGGTCGATCTCCGTACGGTTCGCGTGATGAAGGCCGGGAACCCGTTCAAGGAAGCCCTGGACCGGCCGGGCGCACGCATCGGCTTGTGGCTGGGACTGGCCGATTCCTACTGCGCCGAGATTTGCGCCACGGCGGGCTTCGACTGGCTGCTGGTCGACGGCGAACATGCGCCGAACGACTTGCGCAGCATGTTGCGCGCGCTGCAGGCCGTCGCCGCCTACCCGGTGGATCCGGTGGTCCGGCTCCCGCACGGCGATCCCGCCCTCGTCAAGCAGGTGCTGGAAATCGGCGCCACGACCCTGCTGGTGCCGATGGTGGACACGGCCGAGCAGGCCAGCGCGCTGGTGCGCGCCGTGCGCTACCCGCCCGACGGCATCCGCGGCGTCGGCAGCGGACTCGCGCGCTCGTCCCGCTGGGGCGCGATCACGGACTACCTGAATTCGGCCAACGACAACATCTGCCTGCTCGTCCAGGTCGAGACGCAGGTCGGGCTGGACAACATCGAGGCCATCGCGGACGTGCCAGGTGTCGACGGCATCTTCATCGGCCCCGCCGACCTGTCGGCCTCGATGGGCTACCTGGGACGCCCCGCGCACCGCACGGTCATCGCGGCCATCGAACGGGCGTTCCGCCTGCTGGCGGCGCGGAACAAGGCGTTCGGCATCCTCGCCACCGACGAAAGCCTGGCCCGGCACTACATCGACCTGGGCGCGCGGTTCGTCGCCGTGGGCGTGGACGCGACGCTGCTGGCGCAGGCCACGCGCGGCCTGGCGGTGCGTTTCAAGGACATGGGAAGACGCGTGCAAGGCGCGGCAACGGGAGATTATTGATGACGGACCTGCTTCAAGACCTGCGCGCCGCCTTCACCGGCAGGCTGTTGACGGCGCCTGCCGACATGGCGCCCTTCCTCACCGACTGGCGCAACAAATGGACCGGGAGCGCGCTCGCCGTCGCGCAGCCCGACGACGCGGGCGAAGTCGCCGCGGTCGTGCGCTGGTGCGCGGCGCATGCCGTGGCCATCGTGCCCCAGGGCGGCAATACCGGACTGGCCGGCGGCGCGACACCGTCGATGGAAGGAACCTCGATCGTCCTGTCCCTGGCACGGCTCAACCGCATTCGCGCCATCGACACGGTCAACAACACGATGGAGGTCGAGGCCGGGGTGACCCTGCAGGCGATCCAGGAAGCGGCGCAAGCGCAAGGGCGTCTCTTTCCCCTCAGCCTGGCGGCGCAAGGCAGTTGCACCATCGGCGGCAACCTGGCGACGAATGCCGGCGGCGTCCAGGTGCTCCGGTACGGCAATGCCCGCGACCTGTGCCTGGGCCTCGAAGTGGTGACGGCCGACGGCGACGTCTGGCACGGCCTGCGCGGGCTGCGCAAGGACAACACGGGCTACGACTTGCGCGACCTGTTCATCGGCAGCGAAGGCACGCTCGGCGTGATCACCGGCGCCGTCCTCAAGCTCTGGCCGCGGCCGGCTGCGAAGGTCGTCGCGTTCGTGGCGACGCCCACGCCCGAGGCGGCGGTGCGGCTGCTGCAGGCGGCGCAGGAATCCGCCGGCGAGCGGCTGACCGCGTTCGAACTGATCGGCGACGAATGCGTCGGCCTCGTCGAGCGGCACGTCGACGGCGCCCGGCTGCCGCTGCGGGAGCGCTCGCCCTGGTATGTCCTGCTGGAGATCGTCGACAACCGCGCCGAGGCCGCGGCGCAACAGGCGCTCGAAGAGCTGCTGGGCCCCGCCCTGGAAGACGGCAGCGCGACGGATGCGGCGATCTCCGCCAGCCTCGGCCAGTTCGACGCCTTGTGGTCGCTGCGGGAAAGCATTTCGGAAGCCCAGGGTGCCGAGGGCCCGGCGATCAAGCACGACATTTCCTTGCCGATCTCGGCGCTGGCCGATTTCATCGAGGCGACGAGTGCGGCCGTGAGGCAACGCTGGCCGCAACTCCGGCCCGTCGTGTTCGGCCATATGGGCGACGGCAACCTGCATTTCAATTTTTCGCCGAGCCGAACATTCGCCGGCAGCAAAACGGATTTCTACGCCCTCGAGCCGGAGGTCAACCGGTTCGTCCACGACAGGGTGGCAGCGCTGGACGGTTCGATCAGTGCCGAACACGGACTGGGCGTGCTGCGCCGCGACGAGGCCGTCCGCTACAAGTCCGCCGTCGAAATGAAGCTGATGAAGACGATCAAGGCCGCGCTCGATCCCATGAACCTGATGAATCCGGGCAAGCAACTCGGCTGAACAAGTATGGAGAAACCAATGTCTGACAACAGGATAGCCATCGCGGGCGTGTCCGTATCGCCCGATCACTACATCGATGGCCGCCGCGTGCCGTCGGCCGACACCTTCCGGGTCTCCAGCCCGATCGACCAGCGCGACCTGGCCCAGGTGAGCGAAGGCCTGGACGAACACGTGGACCTGGCCATCCGCAGCTCGCTCGCGGCGTTCCCCGCATGGTCGGCTCTCGATGCCGCGGAGCGCAAGGTGTACCTTGACCGCTTCGCCGACGAGATCGCCAAGCGCGCCGACGAATTCTGCCGGCTGGAGAGCGTCGACGCCGGCGTCCTGCTGTCGCGCATGCGCCACGGCGTCGTGCCGCGCGCGGTCCTCAACATCAAATGGTTCGCGGAGCATGCGCTGACCTTGCAGGACCGCCCCATCGAGACCGCACAGGCGCACCACATCGTGCGCCACGATCCCGCCGGGGTCGCCGTCATCATCACGCCGTGGAACGCGCCGCTGATGCTGTCGACGTGGAAGCTCGGCCCGGCGCTCGCGGCCGGCAATACGTGCATCCTGAAACCGCCCGAGTGGGCACCGCTGACCTGTTCGCTGCTCGCCGACGCGGCCCATGCCGCCGGCCTGCCGCCCGGCGTCTTCAATGTCGTGCAGGGCACGGGCGCGCGCGCCGGGGCGAAACTGGTGAGCGATCCGCGCATCGCGCGGATTTCGTTCACCGGCAGCGTCCCGACCGCGAAATGGATCGCCAGGGCGGCGGCCGACAACCTCGTGCCCTGCAGCCTCGAACTGGGCGGCAAGAGCGCGTTCATCGTGCTGGAAGACGCCGACCTGGAAAGCGCCGCGGCCACCGGGGCGCTCATGTACCGCAACGCGGGCCAGGTCTGCCTTGCCGGCACCCGCTTCCTCGTGCACGCCAGGGTCGCCGACCGGTTCACGGCCTTGATGCGCGGCTTCGTCGACGGCCTCGTGATCGGCGATCCGCGCGAGGACGGCACCGAGGTTGGCCCGATCATCCATCCACGCCAGGTGGAACGGGTGCAAGGCTTCGTGCGGCGCGCCCGCGACCGCGGCGCCCGGGTGTTGTGGGGTGGCGAACGGTCGCCGTTCGGCGCCCAGTATTTCCAGCCCACGATGCTGACCGGCCTCGCGCAGGACGACGAGATCGTGCAGAACGAGGTGTTCGGCCCCGTCCTCACCTTGCAGACCTTTACGAGCGACGACGACGCCATCGCGCTCGCCAACGGCACGGACTACGGCCTGGGCGGCGTCTGCTACGGCGAGACCACCCATGCGACCCGCGTCGCCGAGCGCGTGCGTACCGGCTTCATCTGGGTGAACAGCTTCGGCATCCGCGACCTGGAAGCGCCGTTCGGCGGCATCAAGCGCAGCGGCATCGGCCGCGAAGGCGGGGACTGGAGCTTCGAATTCTTTTGCGACGTCAAGGACGTCGTCGTACCCAAACAACCATTCAAACCGAGCTTCAGCCATCGGTAACAGGAGAACAGACATGGGAGAAATCGTTGGCGCCGCATTGGTCTCGCACCATCCGGGCCTGATGCAGTGCGAAGAATTCCGCCGCGCGATGGGCGCGGGCGAGGATTCCGATCTCATTCCGGGCTACGCCAGGCTGCGCGCGAAGATCGACGCGCTGCGGCCCGACGTCGTCGTGGTATTCGACAGCCACTGGTTCACCACCGGCTATCACCTCGTCGACGCCGGCCAGCGGTATACCGGCACCTACGTGTCCGACGAGATGCCGTGGTACCTGCATGGCGTGCCGTTCGATTATCGCGGCCATCCGGACCTGGCCTGGCAGATCGAAGCCGTGGCGCGCGAACGCGGCGGGTACAACCGCGCCGTCAGCAATCCACTGCTGGAGCGGCAATATGCCACGGTGAACCTCGTCAAGCACCTGCGCTTCGAACTGACGGACACGCCCGTGGTGTCCGTCAGCTCCTGCCAGAACTGCGACTGGCCGCACTTCCTGGCGTCCGGCGAAGCCATCGGCGAGGCGATCCGGCGCAGCAGCCTCCGGGTCGTGCTGCTCGCCTCGGGCGCGCTCAGCCACAAGTTCAACGGCATCGACTGGAAACCGAATCATCCGCGCATCTTTCACGAATCCAATGTCTCGTCGCCGGAGAACATTGCCAGCGACAAGGGCGCGATCGCGCTGATGGCGGAAGGCCGCCACGACCAGATCCTGGAACGCTGGCACGACGAATACCGCCGCAAACCCTGGGAAGCGTTCGGCGCGCACTACCTGCAAATGCTGGGCGCCATGGGCGGCCGCGCCTGCCGCGCCAGGGGCGAGGCATTGTCCGACTACGAGAACGCCCGCGGCACCGGGAACATCCACATGTGGTTCCCCGCCTGACCAGAACAACAAATCGATAATCCACCGGAGACAACATGCTGACCAGCGATTTCGCCAACGTTGCCGCGACCGAACACGCGCGCACCGAGGACACCGTCTATGCACACGTAACACGACGCATCATTCCCTTTCTATGCCTGTGTTTCGTCGTCGCCTTCGTCGACCGCATCAACATCAGCTTCGCCAAGCTGCAAATGCTGAACGACCTGCGGTTCAGCGAGACCGTGTACGGATTCGGCGCGGGCATCTTCTTCGTCGCCTATTTCCTGTTCGAGATTCCCAGCAACCTGATCATGTACCGCGTCGGCGCACGGCGCTGGATCGCACGGATCATGATCACTTGGGCCGTCCTCACGGGCGCCATGGCGTTCGTGCGCGGCGAGACGTCGTTCTATATCGTGCGCTTCCTGATCGGCGGCGCCGAAGCCGGCTTTTTCCCCGGCATGATCCTGTACCTGTCGTACTGGTATCCCGCGCGCCGCCGCAGCCGCATCATCGCGCTGTTCATGACGGCGATTCCCATCGCCGGCGTCCTGGGCGGCATCGTATCCGGCTGGGTCCTGCAAACCATGAGCGGCCTGCACGGCCTGGCCGGCTGGCAGTGGCTCTTCCTGACGGAGGCCCTGCCCTCCCTGCTGGTCGGCATCAGCGTCCTGTACTACCTCGACGACCGCATCAGCGATGCCAAGTGGCTCTCGTCATCCGACCAGGCGCTCCTCCAACGCAATATCGACGAGGAGAACAAGCTCAAGGTACACACGTCCGCAGGGTCCGCGTTCAAGCATCCGCTGGTGTGGCTGCTGGCGGTCGTGTACTTCGGCAGCTCGATGGGCCAGTACGGTTTCGGCTTCTGGCTGCCGTCGATCATCAAGGCGACGGGCGTCTCCAGCCCGCTGGATATCGGGCTGCTGTCCGCGATTCCCTACGCGTTCGGGATCGTGGCGATGGTCCTCGTGGGTCGGCATTCGGACAAGACCGGCGAGCGCCGCTGGCACTACAGCGTATCCGCCGTCGTGGCGGCCGCGGGCCTGGTCGGCGCCGTGACCTGGAGCGGCAACACGATGCTCGCCATGATCGCGCTGTCGGTTGCGAGCATGGGCCTGCAATGCCTCGCGCCCGTGTTCTGGACGCTGCCGACCGCCGTCCTGGGCGGCGCCGCAGCCGCCACCGGCGTGGCGCTGATCAACGCCATCGGCAACCTCGCCGGCCTCGCGAGTCCCGCCCTCGTCGGCTGGGTCAAGGACACCACCGGCACGACGGCCATCGGCATGTACGTCATCGCGGGCTTCCTCCTGCTCGCGGGTGCCCTGGTCCTCGCCGGCGTAAAGAAAAACCATTGATCACGGAGTCACGCATGCATTTCGAATTTCCCTTGCAAGAACTGCCCGCGGTAATGCGCGGGCCGCGCGTCGAACGCCGCCGCGTTCTCGTCGGCGGCAGCGCGTTCTGGGGCGTCATCGTCGAATCCGGCCCCGACGCGGGCCGCCTGCGCCTGGACGACGGCCGCGTCCTGCCCGCCGAGCCGCAAACCTATCTGCCGCCGGTCGATCCCGGCAAGATCGTCGCGGTCCACATCAGCTATACGTCGCGCAGCCACGAAACCCGCAACAAGCCGCGGCCGACGGAAACGCCGACCTACTTCATGAAGCCGACGACATCGCTCAACGGTCACGGCGGCCAGATCCTGAAACCGCGCGATTGCCGATACCTGAACTACGAAGGCGAGTACGCCGTCGTGATTTCCAAAACATGCCGCAACGTGACGCCCGACGAGGCCTGGGATTACATCGAGGGGTTTTGCCCGGCGCTGGACATGGGCCTGCAGGATTTCCGCGACACCGACCAGGGCAGCATGCTGCGCGTAAAAGGCGCCGACACCCTGCTGCCCATCGGGCCCGGCATCGTGCGCGGCGTGAACCTGTTCGAACAGACGCTGCGGACCTATGTGGACGGCCTCGTCGTCCAGGAAGCGCACATCGGCGACGAAACCATCTGGGGCCCGCACTACGTGATCGCGGACCTGGCCCGGCATATCACGCTGCTGCCGGGCGACGTGATCCTGATGGGGACGCCGTGCCATTCGCGCAGCGTCGATCCCGGCCAGACCGTCGAATGCGAGATCACGGGCATCGGCCGCATCGGCGGGACCGTGGTTGCCATCGACGCGCCGCGCGCAAGCGCCCTGGGCGTCGGCCATGCGCCGACGGATTCGCCCGAGGTACGCCGGGTCGCGCTGGGTTTCGACGAACGCGTGCCGGACCGCTTCAAGGACAACCTGAAGCGGACCCGGCACGCCGGCGCGCGATGAAGGTCTGCATCGTCGGCGCAGGGGCCATCGGCGGCCTGCTGGGAGCGCGGCTCGCCGCGTCGGGGTGCGCGGACGTCACGGCGCTGGCGCGCGGGCCGACATTGCAGTCGCTGCGGCAGCACGGCTGGCGGCTCCATACCGCGCAAGGACTGCGACAGGCGCCGGTCCGCGCGAGCGCCGACATGGCCGACCTCGGCGTGCCGGACCTGTTCATCGTCGCCGTGAAAGGTCCGGCGCTCGCGGCCGTCGCAGCCGGCATCGCCCCGTTCATCGGGCCCGGGACGCTCGTCCTGCCCGCGATGAACGGCATTCCCTGGTGGTTCGGCGAGGCGGTGCCCGCGTTGCACGGCATGTCGTTCGCGGCCGTCGATCCCGGCGGCATCATCGCCAGGTCCCTGCCCCGGCAACAAGTCATCGGCGCCGTCGTGCATGCGAGCGCCTCCGTGTTCGAGCCCGGCGTGGTCGGGCACAGGAACGGCAACGGCCTGATCGTCGGCCATCCCGACGGCGGCCGCGACGCGCGCATCGACGCGGTCGCCCGGTTGTTCGCGGCGGCCGGGTTCGACGTGACGCATTCGGACAATATCCGCTACGACATCTGGTACAAGCTCTGGGGCAACCTGACGATGAACCCGGTATCGGCGATCACGGGCGCCACCGGCGACCGCATCCTCGCCGATCCGCTGGTCCGCCGGCTGTGCACCGCCGCGATGGAGGAAGCGGCCCGCATCGGCGCCCGCCTGGGTCTCGAGATCGGGCAGACGCCGGAAGACCGCCACCGCGTGACCGGACAGCTCGGCGCCTTCCGGACGTCCATGCTGCAGGACGCCGAGGCCGGCCGCGCGCTCGAACTGGACGGCATCGTCACCATCGTCCAGCACATGGGTACCCACCTCGGCATCCCGACACCCCACATCGATGCGATTCTCGGCCTGACGCGCCTGTTCGGCCGGGTCCACGGCCTGTATCCCGAAGAATAGATTCAACATGCAAACAGAACAATTACTAGAAAAGTTCGGTCCGCGCGACGCCATGGAGTACGACGTGGTGATCGTCGGCGGCGGGCCCGCCGGCCTGGCGGCGGCGATACGCCTGAAGCAGCTGGCCGGCGGCGCCGTCTCGGTCTGCGTCCTCGAGAAGGGCAGCGAGATCGGCGCGCACATCCTGTCCGGCGCCGTGATGGATCCGCGTGCCCTCACCGAGCTGATGCCGGACTGGCAGGCGCAAGGTGCGCCGCTGCATACGCCGGTCACGGAAGACCGTTTCCTGTTCCTCTACGAACAGTCGTCGTGGCAGGTGCCGGCCTGGCTGCTGCCGGCCTGTTTCCAGAATCACGGCAATCATGTCGTGTCCCTGTCCAACGTCACCCGCTGGCTGGGCCGGCAGGCCGAAGCGCTGGGCGTCGAGATCTTCCCGGGTTTTGCGGCAGCGGAAATCCTGTACAACGACGACGGCTCGGTCAAGGGCGTCGCCACGGGCAACATGGGAATCGCCCGGTCCGGCGAGCCGACCGCGGACTTCCAGCTCGGCATGGAACTGCATGCCCGGTACACGTTTTTCGCGGAAGGGGCCCGCGGTCACCTGGGCAAGCAGCTTATCGCGAAATACGCGCTGGATGCCGGCCGCGACCCGCAGACTTACGCCATCGGCATCAAGGAACTCTGGGAAATCGATCCCAAGATGCACCGGCCCGGCCTGGTCATCCATACGGCCGGCTGGCCGCTGGAGAACGACACGTACGGCGGTTCCTTCCTGTATCACCTGGAGAACAACCAGGTGGCGGTCGGCTACGTGGTCGGCCTCGCGTACCGGAACCCTTACCTGTCGCCGTTCGAGGAATTCCAGCGCTATAAAACCCATCCCGCCATCCGCACCTTCTTCGAAGGGGGCAAGCGCCTGGGCTACGGTGCGCGCGCCATCGCGGCCGGCGGCCTGCAATCCCTGCCCAGGCTCGTCTTCCCCGGCGGCGCCCTGCTGGGCTGCGACGCCGGCTTCCTCAACGCGTCGCGCATCAAGGGTAGCCATGCCGCGATCAAGAGCGGCATGCTGGCGGCGGAAGCGGCGTTCCAGGCACTGGGCGACGACCGCCGGCACGACGAGCTCGGGGCCTACGTCGACGCTTTCGAAGGCTCATGGCTGAAGGAGGAATTGCACAAGGCCCGCAACTTCAAGCCGGCGATGAGCAAGGGCCTGGTCACCGGCACCCTGCTGGTCGGCATCGACCAGGTGCTATTCAAGGGCAAGGCGCCGTGGACGATGCGCCACCGGCACGCGGACCACGAGTGCATGCGGCCCGCCGCGCAGTACCGGCCCATCGCCTATCCGAAGCCGGACGGGCAGCTGACGTTCGATCGCCTGTCGTCCGTCTTCGTCTCGAATACGAATCATGCGGAAGACCAGCCGGCGCACCTGACCCTGAAACACGATACCGTCCCGGTCCAGGTCAATCTCGCGCAGTACGCCGGCCCCGAGTCGCGCTATTGCCCCGCCGGCGTGTACGAATTCGTGAAGGACGGGGACGGCGCCGACCGGTTGCAGATCAATGCCCAGAACTGCGTGCACTGCAAGACCTGCGACATCAAGGATCCGACCCAGAACATCGTGTGGGTGGCGCCGGAGGGTGGCGGCGGACCGAATTACTCGGCCATGTGAATGAAAAAACCGCAGCTTGACGAATCAAGCTGCGGTTTTTTTACGCCCGGTGTGGACCGTCTATGCGGCTAGCTGCCGCGTCAGTTCGGGAACGATCTCGAACAAATCGCCCACGAGCCCGTAATCGGCGACCGAAAAGATCGGCGCTTCCGGATCCTTGTTGATGGCCACGATGGTCTTCGAATCCTTCATGCCCGCCAGGTGCTGGATCGCACCCGAGATGCCGACGGCGATGTACAGCTGGGGCGCGACGATCTTGCCGGTCTGGCCGACCTGCCGGTCGTTCGGCACGAAGCCCGCGTCCACGGCGGCGCGCGACGCGCCGATGGCGGCGCCCAGCCGGTCCGCCAACGGTTCCAGCAGCTGGAACGCCTCGGCGGATCCCATGCCGCGGCCGCCCGCGATCACGACCCGGGCGCCGGCCAGTTCCGGACGATCCGAGCGCGCCAGCTCGCGATGCAGCAGCACCGCCTGGCCCGAGCCGGGGACCGGCGTCACCGCCTCCGTGCCGGCCGCGCCGCCTGCCGCGGCCGCTTCGAAAGCGGTCGTGCGGACGGTGATGACCTTGATCCGGTCGCGCGACCGTACGGTGGCGACGGCATTGCCGGCATAGATCGGGCGCTCGAAGGTGTCGGGGCCGACGACCTTCGTGATCTCCGAAATCTGCGCCACGTCCAGCAACGCCGCCACGCGGGGCAGGATGTTCTTGCCGTACGACGTCGCCGGCGCCAGGACGTGGGTATAGGCCGCGGCCGCCGCCGCCACCTGGGCGGCCACGTTTTCCGCCAGGCCGTCCGCGAACTGCGTGCCCTCCGCCACCAGCACCTTCGCGACGCCCGCGATCTGCGTGGCGGCATGCGCCGCCGCCTGCGCGCCGCAGCCGGCGACCAGCACGTGCACCTCGCCGCCGCACTGGATCGCAGCCGTGACCGTGTTGTACGTGGCGGCTTTCAGGCCGTGGTTGTCGTGCTCTGCAATAACTAATGCAACCATATGATTCCTTCGTTAAATGACCTTGGCTTCCGTGCGCAGCTTGCCGACGAGGGCCGCGACGTCGGCCACCACCACGCCGGCCTTGCGCCCGGCCGGTTCGGCCACGTTCAGGACTTCCAGGCGCGGCGCGACGTCGACACCCAGCGCGTCCGGCGTGCGCACGTCCAGCGGTTTTTTCTTCGCCTTCATGATGTTCGGCAGGGTCACGTAGCGGGGCTCGTTCAGGCGCAGGTCGGTCGTGACGATCGCCGGCAGGGCCAGCGACAGCGTCTCGGCGCCGCCGTCCACTTCACGCGTCACGATGGCCCTGCCGTCTTCCAGTGCCACGTGCGAAGCAAACGTCGCCTGCGGCCAGCCCAGCAGGGCCGCCAGCATCTGGCCCGTCTGGTTGCTGTCGTCGTCGATGGCCTGCTTGCCGAGGATGACCAGTTGCGGCCGTTCCTCGTCGACCAGCGCCTTGAGCAGCTTGGCCACGGCCAGCGGCTCCAGCGCCGCGTCGGTGTCGACGAGGATGCCGCGATCCGCGCCGATCGCCATGGCGGTGCGCAGGGTCTCCTGGCATTGCGCGCCGCCGCAGGACACGGCCACGACGTCGGCGGCCTTGCCCGCTTCCTTCATGCGCACGGCTGCTTCCACGGCGATCTCGTCGAACGGGTTCATCGACATCTTCACGTTGGCGATGTCGACGCCGGCTCCGTCCGACCGGACCCGTACCTTGACGTTATGGTCCACCACCCGCTTGACTGCTACGAATACTTTCATGCTCGCTCCTCGAACGGCGACGTCACGCCGGCTCGACCTGCAGGACGCCACGGCTGATCTGGTCGCGCTCCAGCGACTCGAACAGCGCCTTGAAATTGCCCTCGCCGAAGCCTTCGTCGCCCTTGCGCTGGATGAATTCGAAGAAGACGGGGCCCAGCATCGGCGTCGAGAAGATCTGCAGCAGCAGGCGCGGTGCGCCATTGCCCGTGGCGCCGTCGAGCAGGATGCCGCGCGTGCGGAGCGAGTCGACCGGTTCGCCGTGGCCCGGCAGGCGCGTCTCGAGCATCTCGTAATAGGCGGCCGGCGGTGCGGGCGTCAACGGCACGCCGGCGAGCTGCAGGTTGTCCAGGGTCGAGCGCAGGTCGTCGGTCAGCAGCGCGATGTGCTGGATGCCTTCGCCGTTGAACTGCATGAGGAATTCCTCGATCTGCCCGCCGCCCTGCTTCGCTTCTTCGTTGAGCGGAATGCGGATCTTGCCGTCCGGCGCCGTCATGGCGCGCGACGTCAGGCCGGTGTACTCGCCCGAGATGTCGAAGTAGCGAATCTCGCGGAAATTGAACAGCTTCTCGTAGAAGCCGGCCCAGTACGACATCCGGCCGCGATAGACGTTGTGCGTCAGGTGGTCGATCAGGCGCAGTCCCGTCCCTCGCGGGCGGCGGTCGACGCCCGGCAGGAATTCGAAATCGATATCGTAGATCGACTGCCCTTCCTCGAAGCGGTCGATCAGGTACAGCGGCGCGCCGCCGATGCCCTTGATGGCCGGCAGGCGCAATTCCATCGGGCCCGTCGGGATGTCGAGCGGCTGGGCACCCAGCTGCAGCGCCCGTGCATAGGCCTGGTGCGCATCTTTCACGCGGAACGCGAGGCCGCAGGCCGACGGCCCGTGTTCGGCCGCGAAGTACGCCGCATGGCTGTCCGGCTCGCGGTTGAGGATGAAGTTGATCTCGCCCTGGCGGTACAGCACCACGTCCTTGGAACGGTGCCTGGCGACCAGGGTGAAGCCGAGGGTTTCGAACACGGGTTCGAGCACGCCCGGCGTGGGCGACGCGAATTCCACGAACTCGAAGCCTTGCAGGCCCATCGGGTTCTCGAAAAGATCGGTCATGATGTCACTCCTTTAAAGTGGTAAAGAAAATTCAGGCAACCTTGGTCGAGAGGCCCAGGTAGGTTTCGATGACGCGCGGATCGCCGGCCAGTTCGCGGGCGGGCCCTTCCAGGGCGACGTTGCCGGTTTCCAGTACATAGGCGTAGTCGGCCACCTGCAGCGCGGCGCGGGCGTTCTGCTCCACCAGCAGGGTCGCCACGCCGGTCCGCTTCAACTGCACGACGATCTGCAGGATCTCCTGGACGATGCGCGGCGCCAGTCCCAGGCTGGGTTCGTCCAGCATCAGCAGGCGCGGCTTGGCCATCAGCGCGCGGCCCAGCGCGACCATCTGGCGTTCGCCGCCGGACAACGTGCCGGCCTGCTGTTTGCGGCGCTCCTTCAGGCGCGGGAACAGCTGGTAGACCATGTCCAGCTGGTCGGCGTAGTTGCGGTCGCCGGCCCGGTAGCGGCTGTAACCGCCCAGCAGCAGGTTGTCCTCGACCGGCATCGTCGCGAACAGCGCGCGGGTTTCCGGCACGAGGCACATGCCCTGCGCCAGCCGCTCCTCCACCGGCACGGCCGCGATGTCGCTGCCGAGCAGCTCCACCGCGCCGCGGGCGCTCGCGCCCACGGGCAGGACGCCGGCGATGGCGTTCATCATGGACGACTTGCCGGCGCCGTTCGGCCCGATCACGGTGGCGATCTGTCCCGCCCCGACCTTGAGGTTGATGCCGAACAGGGCTTCCACCCTGCCATAGGCCACGTGCAGGTCGCGCACGTGCAAAACGGATTGCGTTGCTTGCATGTCTCGCTCCTTATTCCACGCCGCCCAGATAGGCTTGCAGGACGGCCGGGTCTTCCCGGACTTCCTGGGGACGCCCGGCACAGATGCGCGTCCCGAACTCCATCACGACCAGGCGATCGACCAGGTTCATGACGAAATCCATGTCGTGCTCCACGATCAGGACGCTCATGCCTTCCGCGCGCAGTTTCGCGAGCAGGTCGGCCAGCGCCTGTTTTTCCTGGTAGCGCAGGCCGGCGGCCGGCTCGTCCAGCAACAGCAGGGTCGGATCGCAGCACAGGGCGCGCGCGATTTCGAGGATGCGCTGCTGGCCCAGCGCCAGGTTGCCGGCGTTCTCGTACATCAAGTGCGCGAGGCCGACCCGTTCGAGCTGGCGGCGGGCTTCGAACAGCAGGACCTGCTCTTCGCTGCGGTTGCCGCGCACCATGGACGCGCCGATGCCGGCGAGATCGCCACGCAGCCCGCGCAAGTGGGCGCCGATCGCGACGTTTTCCAGCACGCTCATGTCCGGAATCAGCTTCACGTGCTGGAACGTGCGGGCGATGCCGTGACGGACGATCCGGCGCGATGCATGGCCGTCGATGCGCTGCATCGTGCCGCCGATGCGGAAGCGGATCTCGCCGGACGTCAGCGGCAGCACGCCCGTGACGAGGTTGAACATGGTCGACTTGCCGGCGCCGTTCGGGCCGATCAGTCCGACGATCTCGCCGGCCTTGACGTCGAACGCCACGTCGTTCACCGCCACCAGGCCGCCGAACGTCTTGCGCACCCGGTCCACTTCCAGCACCGTCGTGCCGGCCTTGTGGCGGGCACGGCGCACCAGCACCGGTGCGTCGTCGGGCGCGACGGCGGCCGGCGCCGCTGGAAAACGCTTGCGCACGAAGGCCCAGACGCCGTCGCGGGCCCGCTGCAGCAACAGCACCATGAGCACGCCGAACACGACGATCTCGTAGTTGCCGTTCGATCCGAGCAGCTTGGGCAGGATGGATTGCAGCTGGTCCTTCAGCAGGGTCAGCAAGGTCGAACCCAGCAACGCGCCCCACACCTGGCCGGCACCGCCGACGACGGCCATGAACAGGTATTCGATACCGGTGTTGAGGCCGAACGGCGTCGGGTTGACGGTACGCTGCATATGCGCGTACAGCCAGCCGGACAGGCAGGCGAGCAGCGCCGCCAGCACGAAGATCGCGATCTTCATCCACGTGGTGTCGACGCCCATCGCCTCGGCCATCACGCCGCGGCCCTTGAGTGCGCGGATGGCGCGGCCCGGCCGGGAATTGAGCAGGTTCTGCACCGCGACGACGGCCAGCAGGACGATCGTCCAGATCAGGCCGTACATGTCGCGGCCGCTGGAGATGGCATACCCGAACAGCGAAATCTCGGGAATGCCGTTGATGCCGTCATACCGCCCGAGGAAGTCCAGGTTACCGAACAGGAAGAACAGCGACAAGCCCCAGGCGATGGTGCCCAGCGGCAGGTAGTGTCCGGACAGCGGCATGGTGATCATGCCGATCAGCAGGGCCGCCAGCGTGGTGACCGCGATCCCGGCCGCGAGACCGATCCACGGCGACAGGCCGAACTGCGTGCTCAGGTAGGCCGTGGAGTAGGCGCCGAGTCCCACGAACGCGGCCTGGCCGAACGAGGTCAGGCCGCCGACGCCGGTCAGCAGCACGAGGCCCAGCGCGACCAGCGCATACAGGCCGATGTAGTCGGCGAGCGTAATCCAATAGGCCGGTGTCGGCAGCAGCGGGATCGCCACCAGCGCGGCGGCGAACCAGATCAGGGGGCGTTGCATCATTCTTCTTCCTCTTCGACGTGATGGGACTTCAGCGAGCGCCAGAGCAGCACGGGAATGATCAGCGTGAACACGATCACTTCCTTGAGCGTGCTGGCCCAGAACGACGAGAAGGATTCGAGTGCGCCGACCAGCAGCGCGCCGGCCGCCGCCACGGGGTACGCGGCCAGGCCGCCGATGATCGCGCCGACGAAGCCTTTCAGGCCGGTCAGGAAGCCGGAGTCGTAATAAATCGTCGTCAGCGGCGCGATCAGGATGCCGCACAGGGCGCCGATGCCCGCGGCCACCGTGAAGGCCAGGCGGCCGGCCTGCGTCGTGCCGATACCGACCAGTTGCGCACCCAGGCGGTTGATGGCGGTCGCGCGCAACGCCTTGCCGGCCAGCGTGCGCTCGAAGTAGAAGTACAGCGCGGCGATCAGCGCCAGCGACACGCCGATCACGACGAGGCTCTGTCCGGAGACGGTCAGCGTACCCAGTTCGAAGTTCGCTTCCGTGAACGGCGTGGTGCGCGAGCCTTCCGCACCGAACAGCGCCAGCCCCAGTCCGAGCATGGCGAAATGCACGCCGACCGACACGATCAGCAGGACCAGCGTGCTGGCGCTGGCCAGCGGCTGGAAGGCCAGGCGGTAGATGATCGGGCCCAGCGGGATGACGATGACCAGCGCCAGCACCACCTGCAGTGCCAGCGGCAGGCCGGCGCCGGCGGCGAAGTACGCCAGCAGGTAGATGGCGCCCGGCGCCAGCACGAATTTGCCGAAGGCGCCGCGCAGCGGGGCGGCCGCGCCGCGGCGCCATGCATGCCATGCCTCCTGTGCGAAGGCCAGCAGCCCCAGTGCCACCAGCAACGCCGCCGCTTGCGGGAAGCGGCCTGCCTGGATGGTGGCCAGGGTGAGCGCGCCGAACGCGACGAACTCGCCCAGCGGAATGAAGATGACGCGTGTGACGGAAAACACCAGCACCAGCGCGAGCGCCATCAGCGCATACAACGCGCCATTGGTGATGCCATCCTGCGCCAGGATGGCGGCAATCGAAAAGTCCATGTTTTAACTCGCAATGCGGCCGGACGCCGCGTCGATCGACGCGGCGCCGGCAAAAGGAAAAGAACGGCGTCCCGGCGCCCGTTACTTCGCGTCCGGCAAGGTCCACTTGCCGTTGGCGATCTTCACCAGTACGCGAGCGCGGCGGTCGAGGCCCACGTGGTCGGTCGGGGTCATGTTGACGATGCCATGCGACACCGTCAGTTCCTTGATGCCTTCCAGCGCGTCGCGCAGCGCCTGGCGGAATTCGCGCGTGCCCGGCTGCCCCTTCTTCAGCGCCTCGGGCACCGCCGCCTCCAGCAGCAGGCCGGCGTCCCACATGTGGCTGCCGAACGTGACGGCGCTGCCCGCGCCATAGGCTTTTTCGTAGGCCGCCTTGTAGGCCAGGGCGGCTTTCTTGATCGGGAAATCGTCCGGCAATTGCTCCGCCACGACCAGCGGCGCCGCGGCCACGAGCGTGCCGTCGCAGTCCTTGCCGCAGACGCGCAGGAAATCGTTGTTGGTCACGCCGTGGGTCTGGTAGATCCGGCCCTTGTAGCCGCGCTCCTTCAACGTCTTCTGCGGCAGCGCGGCGGGCGTGCCGGAGCCGGCGATCAGCACCGCGTCGGGACGGGCGCCGATGATCTTCAGCGCCTGGCCGGTCACCGACGTATCGGCGCGGGCGAAGCGTTCGCTCGCCACGACCTTGATATGCGCTTCTTCCGCCAGCTTGGCGAACTCGCGATACCAGCTTTCCCCGTATGCGTCGGCAAAGCCGATGAACGCGGCCGTCCTGATGCCCTGCTCCATCATGTTGGAGACGATCGCGCGCGCCATGCTCGCATCGTTGGGCGGCGTCTTGAACACCCACTTGCGCTTGGCATCCATGGGTTCCACCAGCGATGCGGACGCGGCCATCGTGATCATCGGCGTGCCGGATTCCGCGGCCAGGTCGATCATGGCCAGCGTATTCGGCGAGGTCGACGAGCCGAGCAGCACGTCCACGTTCTGCTCCGTGACCAGCTTGCGTTCGTTCTTCACCGCCGTGGTACTGTCGGAAGCATCGTCGAGCACGATGTATTCGACGCTGGTGTTGCCGATCTTTTTCGGTAGCAGCGCCACGGTATTCTTTTGCGCGATACCGAGGGAAGCGGCCGGGCCGGTGGCCGACAGGGTCACGCCGACCTTCATCTGGGCATGGGCGCCGCCGTGGGCGAACGCCAATACGCAGGGCAGCAGCGCTGCAAGCAGTTTTGGTTTCATGGAGTCTCCATTGGTTTTATGTATGGCCGGCGGGGCCGGCCGTTCTTCAGGATGCGTGTGCGACACGCGGCGGATCAATCGAAGATGCGCCCGGGATTCAGGCCGCCGGACCAGTCGATCGCGCGCTTGATCGAGCGCATCAGGTCGACTTCGGCGGTACTGCGGGCATATTTCAGGAACGGTTTCTTGACGCGCCCGATGCCGTGCTCGCCCGAGATGTTGCCGCCCGCGCGGGCAACGGCGGAATAGACCAGTTCCTCGACCGGTTCCAGGTCGTCGGCGGCATATGGGCCGGTGGCCAGGTGCAGGTTGCCGTCCCCCAGGTGGCCGAAGAACAGATGGCGTGCCGCCGGGTAGTGCCGGCGCAGCGCCTGCTCCACGTCCGCGATGAAGGCTTCCATGGTCTGCAGCGGGACGCCGACGTCGAACGCCACGAAAGGACGCATCTGCGGCAGGATGTCGGCGACCGCATCGCGCATCGTCCACAGCATGGCGGCCTGGTCGCCGGACTGGGGCAGGACGACGTCCTGGGCAATCCCTTCCTCGAGCGCACGTTCCAGCAGGGAGACCAGTGCCTGGGCGTTCTCTTCGGTATCGTCCCCTTCGGTTTCCAGCAGCACGTACAAGGGATGCGCCTGCTGGAATGGCGACGCCCGGTCGAGCGCCTGCGTCGCGGCTTCGAGGTAGCCGTGCCACATGACCTCGAACGCGGACACCAGCGGCAACGACGATTTCACGATGCGCAGCAGCCGGGTGACGTCCTCGAACGCGTTCAGTGCGCACAACGCCGTGTGGCGCCGTTGCGGCAACGGGAACAGTTTCAGTACGACGCGGGTTACGATCCCCAGCGTGCCTTCGGTACCGATGAACAGGTGCTTCAGGTCCAGGCCGGTATTATTCTTGAGCACCTTGTTCAGCATCGAGAGGACGGTCCCGTCCGGCAGCACGACCTCGAGGCCCAGCACGAGCTCGCGCATCGTGCCGTAGCGCAGGACGCGATTGCCGCCCGCGTTCGTCGCGACGTTGCCGCCGATCTGGCAGGTGCCGCGGGCGCCGCAGTCGAGCGGGAAATACCAGTCCTGTTCCTCCACCAATTCGCACAGGCGCTGCAAGGTGATGCCGGCCTGGACGGTGATCGTGCCGCCCTTCAGGTCGAACTCCTCGACCTGGTTCAGGCGCTCCAGCGACAGCACGACGTCGCCGTTGTCGGGCACGGCGCCGCCGGCCATGCCGGTCAGGCCACCCTGCACGGTCAGGCGCTTGCCCGCCCGCTGGCACGCCGCCGCGATGCGGGACACCTCGTCCGTCGACGTCGGGCGGAGGACGGTGAGAGGCACGCCTCCGGGGATGCCGCTCCAGTCCTGCTGGTAGCGCTCCATGTCGTTTTGGTTATACAGCGGGGCGGATGCTGCGAAAGTTTCGACCAGCTGGCCCATGTCTCCCCGCGCAAGATGCTCGTTCATCGTTTCGTCTCCTAATGATGGACGAACGATAGCGAACCGGCCCATGCGCGTCGATTGACCAATTTTTCTGAGATAATGAAAAAAAGTTATGTAGACACCATGAGCGAGACGAACAAACCGACATCGATACGGCGCTTTTCCGAAGGCGGGCTGAAAATCAACCAGTTGCGCATCCTGGTCGCGCTGCAGCAGCTGGGACTCGTGCACAAGGTCGCCGACGCGCTGCACGTGACGCAACCCGCCATCTCCAAGCAATTGCGCGAACTGGAAAGCGTGACGGGCGTCAGCCTGTTTCGCCGCGTCGGCAACCGGATCGAATTCACGGTGATGGGCGCGCGCCTGGCGCGCCGCGCGGCGGAGATCCTGCAGCAACTGACCAATGCGGAAGTCGAGATTGCTGCCCTCGCCCAGGGTGTGTCGGGCACGGTCGCAATCGGCACCGTGACCACGGCCGCGCAAGTCCTGGTGCCGGAAGCGATCCGGCGTTTCCGCGAGTTGGCGCCGAATGCCCGCATCAAGCTGCACGAGGGGCCATCCGATGCGTTGCTGGAAATGCTGGAGGAAGACAAGCTCGACATCGTCGTGGCGAGGATCACGGACAAGGACGGCTTGCCCGTCGGCATGTCGACGGTGCTGTCGCACGATCCGCTGGTGTTGTGCAGCGGCCTGCACCACCCGTTGGCGGCGCGGCGCGAACTGGACTGGCCCGACCTGACCTCCACCGGCTGGATCGTGCCGTCGCTCGGCTCGCCCGCCTATAAAGCATTGGTGCGGTTGCTGCAGGAAAAACAGCTGGCGCTCGACATGGTGGTGGAATCGATGTCCCTGACGACCAACGTCGCCATGCTCGATGCCAACGAGCTCATCTGCCTGCTGCCGCTGAGCTATGCCAGGCGCCTCGCCCAGGAGCGCCGCATCGTGATCCTGCCGGTTGCCACGGACGAGTTGCTGGCGCAAGTGTCGGCACACTGGAAAGCCGGGAATACCAATCCGCTGACGGCCATCATGACGGAATGCCTCGTCGAGTGCGGCAAGACGTTATGACTGGTACCGGTCGAGGGCGTCGCCGGCACCGTATTGTTGTGCGATATAACCGGCGAATCCCCGGGCCGCGGCCGAAATCGTCCGGTGCATGGGCAGGTACAGGCACACCTGGCGCATCACCCTGGGTTCCTCGATGTGCTTCATGACCAGGCCCAGGCGTTCGGCCCACAACGACACATAGGCCGGCGACAGCGTGGCCGCCAGCCCATCGGCGGCAATCCCGAGTGCGGTCGAGATATTGTCGACGATGTCGACCGGCACGATGCCTTCGCTGTCCGGCGCCCCGCCGCGGGCCTGCATGGTGGCGCGCTCGTGATCGCGCCCGGCCGTCACGAGCGCCTCGCCATGCAGGTCGTGCCAGGTCAGCACCGGCTTGCCCGCCAGGGGATGGGCCGGCGCGCACCATAATACCCACGGGCTCTCGAACAGGTTGATGCGTGTGACGGCCTCGCCGCTGTTCCGGTCCGGCCCCATCGCCATGTCGACCTCGCCACTCGACACCATGTCGATCATTTGTTCCACGGCAGCGTCGCGGATGCGCACCGTCACGTTCGGGAAGACCTGCGCATGCGACTTGACGATACCCGGCAGGATCGCCCCCGCGACCACCATGGGCGCCGCGATGCGCACCAGTCCCATCGATCCCTTGCGCAGATCGGCAGCGGCCGCTTCCGCGAGGCGCAGGTGCCGCATGACGAGCTCCGTCGGCTGCAGGAATTCCTTGCCGGCCGACGTCAGCACCACCTTGCGCGTGCTGCGGTCGAACAGCCTGAAGCCCACCGCGCCTTCGAGTTCGGCCACCAGCTGGCTGACCGCCGACGGCGTGAGTCCGAGCCGGTTGCCGGCTTCGGTGAACGTCAGGGTTTCCGCGACGGTCAGGAAGGCTTCCAGCTGGCGGAGGGTATAGCGCGGCAGCGGCATAATCAGATTATCAAGTTCATCTAAATAATACCCCAATATTAATTGATTGTTCTTCAATATGCGAGGATCGATACTCCTTTCCGATCCCTGCCACAGCATTGCCGCGCACCGTCGAGGCCGGGAAAAGCATGGTGCGCAGCCCTATAAAAACTCGGAGATGATCTTGAAAGCAATCAAATTTTTCCTGCTGGGCATTGCCGCCAGCAGCGCCGCCGCACAGGCTCAAAACAATACCAACGTCAGTATCTACGGCATCGTCGATGCCAACCTGCAGATCGCGAACGGCGGCGGGAACATCGGTACGCAAAACAGCCTGCAAAGCGGCAGCCTCTCGCAGAGCCGCATCGGTTTCACGGGTGGCGAAGACCTGGGCGGCGGCCTCAAGGCGGTCTTCACGTTCGAGAACGGCTTCAACACCGACAACGGCACGGCCGCCCAGGGCGGACAGTTGTTCGGGCGCCAGGCTTTCGTCGGCCTGTCCAGCAACACGCTGGGCACCCTGACGCTCGGCAAGCAATACCTGCCGCTGCACATGCTGCACGTGAGGTTCACGACGAACCAGGTCGGCTTTGCGGACGCCACCGCATCGTTCATCCCGCAAATCGACGACGTGCGGTTCGATAATTCGATTCGCTATGTCTCACCCTCGTACGAGGGCGTCACCGCCGATGTGTTTTACGCGCTCGGCGAAAACAGCACCGTGCCGGCGGCGGCCGCACCGGACAAGCATTACGGCAATGTCTTCAACGCTCAGCTGCACTTGAACAGGGGGCCATGGCTGGCTTCGCTGAGCTATGTCGACAAGAAGAAGACGCCCACCCTGCCCGACAATCACACGAAGTTCTACGCAGGCGCCCTCTCTTACGACTTCGGCGTCGTGAAGCCGTACGCCATCTACGAAACGGTGCGCAACGATACCGCCGGCGCAACCACACCGGATTTCGACTTCTGGTCGCTGGCCCTCGAAATGCCGCTGGGCCAGGGTAAATGGAAAGCCACGTTCGGCAATCTCAAGAACCGCACGGTCGCCAATGCCGGCGCGAAGAGCTATGGCCTGCTGTACGAGTACCTGCTGAGCAAGCGGAGCAGCGTATATGCCGGTTATTCGCGCGTCGACAACGACGGCGCCGCCGCGTATGGCGTGGGCTCGGGCAATGGCGTCGCCGTCGCCGCCGAAGGCGCCGGCAGCGCACCGCACGCGGTGGCAATCGGCGTGCGCCACAAGTTCTGATCGCACTACGCAGCAAGCAGTTTGTTCTTCATGGTCGGTAAGCGGTTTCCCTTCAATCCAATCAGCAGGTGACACATGAAATCTCGCTTCTTCCTCTTTGCAATCGGTACGGCCTTCGCGGTGTCGAGCGCGTTCGCCGCCACCACGACCCCGTCGCAGCGGCAGGTGGCAAAATCGTTCAAGTCGCTCGACGGCGTAACCACCGTCCCGTATCTGGAATATCTGCCGTCGGACTACACGACCAGCGGCACGAAGACGTATCCCCTTCTGATTTTCCTGCATGGCGGCAGCGGTGCCGGCACGAGCGACGGTTCGCAGATCTCGAAACTGCTGGGCTATCCGATTCCGGCCATGATCGCGGCGAATAACGAAATGTGCTTCCAGAACGCGCTGGGCACCACCGACTGCTTCATCGTCGTGTCGCCGCAGAGCCCGCGCACCACGGGTGTCTGGAACATCAACGACACCGGCGGCATGCTGCAATACGCGCTGAAGACGTACCGGGTCGATCCGAAGCGCGTCTACGTGACCGGCGTGTCGATGGGCGGCGGCGGCACCTGGACACTGCTGGCCAGTTTCTATACGAGCGCGGGCAAGTCGGTTTCCTACGCCAGCAAGATCGCCGCCGCCATCCCCATCGCGACGGGTGCGACGTCGGCGTCGTACAACACGGGGATCTGCTCCGGGATCGTCGCGAATTACGTTCCCGTCTGGGCGTTCCACAACAGCGGCGATCCGGTGGCGCCCCTCGCGAACGAACAGGGCTGGGTCAACAAGGTCAACCTGGGCACGAACGCCGACGGCTACACGTGCACGCAGGCGGGCAACCCGGCGGCGCGCCTGACCATCTACCAGGCCACGACCCACGAGGGCTGGACGACGACGTACGACGTCAACACGCAGATCACCCCCGGCATGAATGCCTTCCAATGGCTGTTGTCGAACAAGAAGCCATAACGCATCGTCACTCGGCGAACTGGTCCGCGACGAGGGCACGCAGCCAGCGGTTGCCCTCGTCCTGGTTGTAGCGGCGGTGCCAGAACATGTTCGTCTGCAGCGCCGGCAACTTGAGCGGCGACTTGACGACCTCCAGCTGGAATGGCCCGGCCGCACGCTCCGCGAGCTTTTGCGGCACCGTCGCGACCAGGTCCGTCGTGCCGACGATGTAGGGCACGGCCGCGAAATGCGGCACGCTGAAGCTGGCCGCCAGGTCGACGCCGGCCCGCGCCAGCGCCGCGTTGATGGCGTCGTATGGTCTTTCCATCGACGTCACGACGAGGTGCCGCACGCCGGCCAGGCGCTTGATCGCGAACATCTCCCCGGCGAGCGGATGGCCACGCCTGAACATGCTCACGTACGCCTGGCGGAACAGGCGGCGCTGGTACAACACGGCCGGCGCGTCGTCGAACGCACCGATCGCAAGGTCGACGCGCCCCGCCTCCATTTCCGTGCGCAGGTCCACGAGGCCGGCCCGCACCGACGCGATGTCGACCTGCGGCGCCGCTGCCGCACAGGCTTCGATCAGCCGCGGCATGAAATACATCTCCCCGACGTCCGTCATGGCGATCGTGAAACGGCGCCGGCTCGTCGCCGGATCGAACACCTGCGCCGGGCGCAGCGCCTGCTCCAGCTGGGCCAGCGCGGCCGCCACCTGTTCCGACATGCCCTCGGCGTACGGCGTCGGCTGCATGCCCTCCGTCGTCCGCACGAACAGCTCGTCGCCCACGCTGCGGCGCAGGCGCGCCAGCGCGTTGCTGACGGCCGACTGCGTCACCTTGAGCTTGCGCGCCGCGCTCGAAATCTGGCGCTCGCGGAACACTTCATGAAAGACCACCAGCAGGTTCAGATCCAGTTCGCGCAGCTCCATCCGGGCACTCCATTTACGTTTGAAATAGTCATAATTTTTCTATTTATATCGTAAAATTCGCGCCGCTGCACTACATTAATCCTGTACCCGATATCCAACCTCAGGAGACAGTGTGAGCCTTACCAACGACCACGCCGGCTACCAGTCCGGCTTCGGCAACGAATTCGCCACCGAGGCGCTGCCCGGCGCCCTGCCCGCCCACCGGAATTCCCCGCAACGGGCACCGTACGGCCTGTACGCGGAGCAGCTGTCCGGCACGGCCTTTACCGCACCGCGCGCCGCCAACAAGCGCAGCTGGCTGTACCGCATTCGCCCGTCCGCGATGCACCAGCCGTTCAGGCAGATCGACAACGGCCGCATCGCCAGCCGCTTCGACGACGTCGCACCCCCGCCGAACCAGCTGCGCTGGGACCCGCTGCCGCTGCCGCAGGTGCCGACGGACTTCATCGACGGCTGGGTGACGATGGCCGGCAACGGTTCGCCCGCCGCGCAGAGCGGTTGCGCGATCCACCTGTATGCCGCCAACCGCGACATGGGCTACCGCTACTTCTACAGCGCCGACGGCGAACTGCTCGTCGTGCCGCAGCAGGGCCGCCTGCACATCGCGACCGAGATGGGCGTGATCGACGTCGAGCCGCAGGAAATCGCCGTGATCCCGCGCGGCGTGCGCTTCCAGGTCAGCCTGCCCGACGGCGAAGCACGCGGCTACATCTGCGAGAACTTCGGCGCCTTCCTGCGCCTTCCGGACATGGGTCCGATCGGCTCGAACGGCCTGGCCAACCCGCGCGACTTCCTGACGCCATGCGCCGCGTACGAGGACCGCGAGGGCGACTTCGAGCTGGTCGCGAAATTCGGCGGCAATCTGTGGTCGGCCGAGATCGGCCACTCGCCGCTGGACGTCGTCGCCTGGCACGGCAACTACGCGCCGTACAAGTACGACCTGCGCCATTTCAACACCATCGGCTCGATCAGCTACGACCACCCCGACCCGTCGATCTTCCTCGTGCTGCAGGCGCCGTCCGACACGCCTGGTGTCGACACGCTGGACTTCGTGATCTTCCCGCCGCGTTGGCTGGCGGCCGAGGACACGTTCCGCCCGCCCTGGTTCCACCGCAACGTCGCCAGTGAATTCATGGGCCTGATCCATGGCCAGTACGACGCCAAATCGACGGGCTTCCGCCCGGGCGGCGCCAGCCTGCACAACTGCATGAGCGGCCACGGCCCCGATGAACCGACGTTCGCGAAGGCCAGCGACATCGACACGCACGCGCCGCACAAGGTCGACGACACGATGGCCTTCATGTTCGAGACGCGCGACGTCATCCGCCCGACCGCGTATGCGCTGGCCTCGCCCCAGATCCAGCCCGACTATTTCCAGTGCTGGCAGGGCTTCAAGAAACTCTTCAATCCGCACGAGGCATGATCATGCAGCTCAACGAAACCCACGATCCGTCGCTCACCAGCTGGGTCGACTCGGCGAACGCGCCGGACACCGATTTCCCGATCCAGAACCTGCCGTTCTGCGTGTTCCGTCCGCGCGGCAGCGGCCAGGCCTTCCGGGGCGGCGTGGCGATCGGCGACCGCATCGTCGATCTCGCCGCGCTCGGCGATGTCGTGGACGCTGTCGCCCGCGACGCGGCCGCGCTGGCCGCCCGCGACAGCCTGAACGACCTGATGGCGGCCGGCCCGCAGGCATGGTCGGCGCTGCGCCTCGCGCTGTCGCGCATGCTGCGCAGCAGCGCCGCACCGCGTCCGCACCTGCTGGTCGCGCAAGCGGATGCCGAATACGCGGTACCCGCGCGGATCGGCGACTACACGGACTTCTACACGTCGATCCACCACGCGACCGCCGTCGGCCGCCTGTTCCGCCCCGATAATCCGCTGCTGCCGAACTACAAGTGGGTGCCGATCGGCTACCATGGCCGCGCGTCGACCATCGGCGTGTCGGGCCAGGCGTTCACCCGTCCGCGCGGCCAGACGCGCGGACCCACGGATGCCGAGCCGACCTTCGGCCCGTGCAGACGGCTGGACTACGAGCTGGAAGTGGGCATCTTCGTCGGCCGGGGCAACGAACAAGGCAATCCGATCCCGGTGCATGGCGCCGAATCGCACGTGTTCGGGCTGTGCCTGCTGAACGACTGGTCCGCGCGCGACGTGCAGGCGTGGGAATACCAGCCGCTCGGCCCGTTCCTGTCGAAAAACTTCGCGACGACGATCTCGCCGTGGATCGTGACACTGGAAGCGCTGGCGCCGTACCGCGCCGCGTGGGAGCGCGACGCCGCCGATCCGCAACCGCTGCCCTACCTCGACTACGCCGACCTGCGCGCGAGCGGCGGCCTGGACATCGAGCTGGAAGTCCTGCTGGAAACCGCAACGATGCGCCGTGAAGGCCAGGCGCCGGTACGCCTGGCGCAGTCGAATTTCCGCCACTCGTACTGGACCGTCGCCCAGCTGATGGCGCACCACACCGTCAACGGCTGCGCGCTGAACCCCGGCGACCTGCTCGGTTCCGGCACGCAATCCGGTCCGGACGCGGCGGAAGCCGGCTCGCTGCTGGAGCTGACAGTCGGCGGCAAGCAGCCACTCACGCTGCCGAACGGGGAGAAGCGCGTGTTCATCGAGGACGGTGACCGCGTCGTGCTGCGCGGTTGGGCCGCCGCCGCTGGCCGTCCACGCATCGGCTTCGGCGAAGCCTCGGGTACCGTGCTGCCGGCACGCTGACCCTGGTCATTCCTACGGCCCCGTCGCCATGGCGGGGCGGTTCATGATGCCTGCGACTGAAGGGCGAATCGTGATCGCCAGCGTCTTTGCTCAAAGCCGTCCACGCAATTCGAGCGCGATCGTACGCGGCTTGGTCACGTAGCTGTAAGGCGAGCCTACGACCGCGCCAAGCGTGCTGATCGCTACGTATTGCCTGTTGGTGAAGTTCGTCACGATCACGCCCACGCCCCAGTTGCCGGACGGCGCCGACCAACCGAGGCGCATATCGACTTTCTCGCGTGCCGCTCCGGGATCGACGCTGCCGCCGGGGTTGCACGTTCCCTGCGCCCTCGTATCGGCATTGCAGCGCCGCGCGCCGATGTAGCCGAGCATCAGGTTGAAGTCCGCCGTCCCGTCCCACAGCGCCCAGCGCGCGGTCGCGCCGGCACTGGCGCTCAGGCGCGGCGCGCCGGCCGGCTGGCCGTCCAGCCTGACATCGTTCGGCGACACGTAGTGCGCATAAGTCTGGTCGAGGTAGGCCAACGCGCCGTTCAGGCGCCAGATCCGGTCGGGCGCCCACTGGACGTTCAGCTCGGCGCCCGTGGCGCGCTGGTCGCTGTTGACCACTTGGTAGCTGGGCACGCCGGCACCGGCATTGGACGGCACCAGGGTGAGGCTTTGCAGGTTGGTGTAGGCGTAATGGAAGATCGACGCGTCGTAAGACAGGCCCAGCGTACGCATCCGTCCCTTGATGCCGATCTCGGTATTCGTCACCAGTTCCTCGTCGTAATAGCCATTGACGCCGAGGGCATCGAACCCGCCGGCCAGATAGCCCTTGCTCCACGAGCCGTACACCATGTGGTCCGGCGCCAGGTGGCGGTCCAGGACGATGCGAGGACTGAAGTTATTCCAGCTCCTGGCAGCCGGGAAAGGCCTGGTGCTCGATACGGTGTTGTTGAACTCGACATTGCGTGCCACGACGGCCTGCAGCGACGCCGCCTGTCGTGGGGTCAGCAGTTTCAAGGCGACAGCGGTCGGAAGCAGCTGTGCTTGCTGCAGGACGGCGAGGCGAGCGTCGAGCTCGCTGGCGATACGCGGCGGGTTGTACCAGCTGAAGCGCTTGTCGTCGTGCGTGAAGCGTCCGCCAAGCGTCAGGTTGGTGACAGGGTCCAGATGCCAGAGCATGTCGCCATACACGGCATACGCGCGGTATGCGCCCTTGTCATGGATACTCTCGCGCCACGGCAGGCCGGCAAGGCTCAGTCCCTGCAGGGCCGTATTGCCGGTGGCGCGGCCGATGCCCTGGGCCAGGCTGGTCAGCGTGGCATAGGGCGCGCTGCCGGCGGCATGGCCAATCAACGTGTCCAGCGAAAGGGTCGTCAAGTCCACGTGTTGCGTCTGGGTGGCGCGCTCGCGATAGGCACTGACGCCGCCCACCCAGTCGAGCGCGCCGGCCTGTCCATTCAACTTGAATTCCTGTTGCCAGGTCGAGTTCGATTCGACGTTGCCGATGCCGATATAAGCGGCCGGATTCACCGACCCGTCGTTGTCCTGCCAGTTCTGGGTGTTGAAGTGACGGTATGCGGTGATGCTGCTCAGTGTCGCAA
>CBIHRX010000022.1:0-37787 GCA_966212555.1 uncultured Massilia sp. | reverse complement strand
CCAGCGGCATCGGCCAGGTGAACCAGGCCATCGTGCAGATGGACGGGGTCACGCAGCAGAACGCGGCCCTCGTCGAGGAATCGGCGGCCGCGACGCGGGCGATGCACGAACAGGCGCAGGCGCTGGCCGGGCTGGTGGAGGTATTCCGTGTGCAGGCGAAGCCGCAACCGGCGCCGGTGCCGCAACCCGCGCTGCCGCCGGCACGCCGGGCAACGCCCAAGCCGGCGCCCGCCGCCAGGCCGGCACGGCAACCCGCCGCCGCCGCGCCCGTCCGCAAGACCCCGGCCACGGTGGATGCGGACTGGGAAGAGTTCTGATGGAGAAAAGGGGGTTGTTGCCGCAACCGGGTTTCTCAGGCAACATCTTCCCTATTCTTTATCTTTACGCTCGACGCCATGAACCTGCCTGCCCACCAACTCACCATGACGGTCCTGATGACGCCGGACACCGCGAATTTTTCCGGTAACGTGCACGGCGGGAATATCCTGAAACTGCTCGACCAGGTGGCCTACGCCTGCGCCAGCCGCTATGCCGGCACCTATGTCGTGACGATGAGCGTCGACCAGGTGACGTTCCGCCAGCCCATCCACGTGGGCGAGCTGGTGACGTTCCTGGCCGCCGTGAACTACACGGGCCGCACGTCGATGGAAATCGGCATCAAGGTCGTGGCGGAAAACATCCGCACCCAGCAGGTGCGCCACGTGAACAGCTGCTTCTTCACGATGGTGGCCGTGGGCGACGACAAGCAGCCGGTGGCCGTGCCGCCGCTGCGCCCGTTCGGGCCGGACGAGCTGCGCCGCTACGAGGAAGCCAAGGCCCGCAAGGAACTGCGCCTCGCGCTGGACCGCCAGCATGAAGAGCGCGCCGCAGCCCGCGCCTGAACAAAAATTATGGGTTTTTCTTAACCCGTGCTATACTGCGCCGCCTTGGCCTGGTCGCTCAGGTGGTCGAGCAGAGGATTGAAAATCCTTGTGTCGGTGGTTCGATTCCGCCCCGGGCCACCAAGAACATGCCTCGAACAACGCCGACCATCGCTGGTTGGCGTTTCTGTTTTCAGCGTCCGAATTCTTGCGTTCGGTCCATTCCCGATAAAAGTCACCATTGACGCGACGGCGGCAATCTGGAGTCCCCTCATGGAAATTAAAGTCAACTTTCTTGATAAACTCCGGCTGGAAGCCAAGTTCGACGATTTCACGGTCGTGGCCGACCAGCCGATCCGTTACAAAGGCGACGGCTCGGCGCCGGGTCCGTTCGATTATTTCCTGGCCTCGTCGGCCTTGTGCGCGGCCTATTTCGTCAAGCTGTATTGCGACACCCGCAATATCCCGACCGAGAATATCCGGCTGTCGCAGAACAATATCGTCGATCCGGAAAACCGTTACCAGCAGATTTTCAAGATCCAGGTCGAACTGCCGGCGGATATTTCCGACAAAGACCGCCAGGGTATCCTGCGCTCGATCGACCGCTGCACGGTGAAAAAAGTGGTGCAGACGGGTCCCGAGTTCGTCATCGAAGAAGTCGAGAACCTGGATGCCGATGCCCAGGCCCTGCTCACCTTGCAGCCTGCCGGAACGCGTACTTACATCACCGGCAAGGACCTGCCGCTGGAGCAGACGATCGCCAACATGGCGGGGATGTTGGCGAGTTGGGGCATCAAGATTGAAATCGCGTCGTGGCGCAATATCGTTCCCAACGTCTGGTCGCTGCATATCCGCGATGCGCACTCGCCGATGTGTTTTACCAACGGCAAGGGAGCAACCAAGGAAAGCGCGCTGGCGTCGGCCCTGGGCGAGTACATCGAGCGCCTCAGCTGCAACCATTTTTATGCCGGCGTCTTCTGGGGCGAGGACATCGCCAACGCGGCCTTCGTGCATTATCCGGACGAGCGCTGGTTCCAGCCCGGGCCGGACGATGCGTTGCCGGCCGGCATCCTCGACGACTACTGCCTCGAGATCTACGATCCCGACGGCGAATTGCGCGGCTCGCACCTGATCGACACCAATTCCGGCAACGTGGAACGCGGCATCTGTTCGCTGCCCTATGTGCGCCAGTCGGACGGCGCGGTCGTCTATTTTCCCACCAACCTGGTCGAAAACCTCTACGCCTCCAATGGCATGAGCGCCGGGAATACGTTGGTCGAGGCACAGGTCCAGTGCCTGTCCGAGATTTTCGAACGGGCCGTCAAGCGCGAAATCCTGGAGGGCGAGCTCGCGTTGCCCGACGTGCCCCAGGAAGTGCTGGCGCAATACCCGGGCATCCTGGCCGGGATCCAGGCCCTGGAAGAGCAAGGCTTTCCGGTGCTGGTCAAGGACGCGTCCCTGGGCGGTGCCTATCCCGTCATGTGCGTCACCCTGATGAACCCGAAAACGGGCGGCGTCTTCGCGTCGTTCGGCGCGCACCCGAGCTTCGAAGTGGCGCTGGAACGCAGTCTGACGGAACTGCTGCAGGGGCGCAGTTTCGAGGGCCTGAACGATCTGCCCCCACCCACGTTCACGAGCAACGCGGTGACGGAACCGTATAACTTCGTCGAGCACTTCATCGATTCCAGCGGCGTCGTGTCGTGGCGTTTTTTCAGCGCCAAGACCGATTTCGATTTCGTCGAATGGGATTTCTCGGCCCAAGGCGACAATGCCAACGCCGAGGAAGCCGAAACCTTGCTCGGCATTCTCCGCGACATGGGCAAGGAGGTGTACATGGCGGTCTACGACCAGCTGGGCGCCAACGCGTGCCGGATTCTCGTGCCGGGTTACTCCGAAATCTACCCGGTCGAAGATCTGGTCTGGGATAACACGAACAAGGCACTGCTGTTCCGCGCGGATGTCCTGGACATCCATCGCCTGGACGACGCGGGCCTCGAGGCATTGCTCGATCGCCTGGAAAACAATGAACTCGACGAATACGCCGACATCGCAACGCTGATCGGCATTGAATTCGACGAGAATACGGTCTGGGGCCAACTGACGGTCCTCGAGTTGAAACTGCTGATCCACCTGGCGTTGCAGCATTTCGACGAGGCGCACGAACTGGTGGGCGCCTTCCTGCAGTACAACGACAATACCGTCGAGCGCAGGCTGTTTTATCAGGCCCTGAACGTCGTGCTGGAAGTGGTGCTCGACGACGAGCTGGAACTGGACGATTACGTCGTCAATTTCCGCCGCATGTATGGCAACCCGCGGATGGACGCCGTGCTGGGGTCGGTCGACGGCAGCGTGCGCTTCTTCGGGTTGACGCCGACAAGCATGAAGCTGGAAGGTCTCGACAGGCATCACCGCCTGATCGACAGCTACAAGAAACTGCACGCCGCGCGGGCCAACGCGGTTGCCACATCCACACTGCCATGACAAATTATCCCCCCTGCCCCACCTGCGGTTCCACGCTGACCTACGAGGACGGCACCGGCAACTACGTCTGTCCCGAGTGCGCCCATGAATGGCCGGTCAAGGCCGAAGCGGCCGCGGCCGAGTCCGCCCGCGTGTGGCGCGACGCCGCCGGCAACGTGCTGCAGGACGGCGACACCGTCACCGTCATCAAGGACCTGAAACTGAAGGGCGGCGGCGGCGTCGTCAAGCAGGGCACCAAGGTCAAGAACATCCGCCTCGTCGACGGCGACCACGACATCGACTGCAAGATCGACGGCTTCGGCGCGATGAGCCTGAAGTCGGAATTCGTGCGCAAGAGCTGACGGGGCGATATCCGATCCGGTATCGGCACCGGAAAAACCGTCATTGGACGGCCTTCGTGGATCGGCCTAGCATCATGCCATCGGACCGATCCACGAGAACAAACATGAAGAGACACCTCGCCGCCCTCCTCCTCGCGGCATGCGCGCCCCTGCACGCCGCCGAACCCGCCGCCTCTACCGCACTGCAGCCCGTCAAGCTCACCGTCGACGCCACGCAGGTCAAGGGGCCCATGACGCCCATCTGGGCCTGGTTCGGCTACGACGAACCGAATTACACGACGGCGCCCAACGGTAAAAAACTGCTGAGCGACATCGCCGCGCTGAGCCCCGTCCCCGTGTACGTCCGCGCGCACAACCTCATGACGTCGGGCGACGGCAGCTACGCGCTCAAGTGGGGCTCGACGAACATGTACAGCGAGGACAAGGACGGCAAGCCGGTCTACGACTGGACCATCATCGACCGCATCTTCGACACGTACATCGAACGCGGCATGAAACCGCTGGCGCAGATCGGCTTCATGCCGGAAGCGCTGTCGCAGCGCCCGCAGCCCTACCGCCACCATTGGAAACCGGGCACGCCCTACAAGGACATCATGACGGGCTGGGCCACGCCGCCGAACGATTACGCGAAGTGGTCCGAGCTGGTCTACCAGTGGGTGAAACACAGCGTGGCGCGCTACGGGCAGAAGGAAGTCGAGAGCTGGTACTGGGAGGTGTGGAACGAGCCGGACGGCCTGTACCTGATCGCGCCGGACACGAAACGCGAGTACTTCAAGATGTACGACTACGCCGCCGATGCCGTGAAACGCGCGCTGCCGACGGCGCGCATCGGCGGGCCGCACACGGCCGGCGCGGGCAGGTTCATGGACGACTTCCTGCAGCACGTCCTGCACGAGACCAACTACGCGACCGGCAAGACGGGTACGCCGCTGGACTTCGTCGCCTTCCACGCCAAGGGCGCGCCGAAGGTCGTGAACGGCATCGTGCGCATGGGCATGGACGCGCATTTCCGCCACCTCGACGAAGGCTTCGCGCTCGTCGAAAAATACCCCGAACTGAAAAACATCCCCGTCATCATCGGCGAATCCGACCCGGAAGGCTGCGCCGCCTGCGGCATGCAGACCAACCCGGAGAACGCCTACCGCAACGGCACGCTGTACGCCAGCTACACGGCCGCGTCGATCGCACGCGAGTACGACCTGGCCGCGCGGCGCGGCGTCAACCTGATCGGCGCGGTGAACTGGTCGTTCGAATTCGAAGACCAGCCGTGGTTCGCGGGCTTCCGCGACCTGGCGACCAATGGCGTCAACAAGCCGGTGCTGAACGTGTTCCGCATGCTCGGCAAGATGCGCGGCGACCGGGTGGCGGTGACGGGCGACCGCGCCTACGACGCGGCCAGCATCCAGGCCGCCGGCGTGCGGGGCGCGCGCACCGACATCGATGCGCTGGCGGCGAAGGATGCGCACAGCGTGTCCGTCCTGGTCTGGAATTACCACGACGACGACATCATCGACGCCGGCTCGCCGGTCGAACTGCGCATCGCCGGCATTCCCGCCAAACAGGTGCAGATGCGCCACTACCGCATCGACCAGGAGCACGGCAATTCGTACGCCGCGTGGAAGCGCATGGGCTCGCCCGCGAACCCGACGCCCGCGCAGGTGGCCGAGCTGCGGAAGGCGAGCGAACTGGCGGAGCTCGGCCCCGCGTCGACGCTGTCGACCAGGGACGGCACCGCCACGGTCAGGATGCAGTTGCCAAGGCAGGCGGTGTCGCTGCTCGTGCTGACCTACTGATTTTATCTTTCCAGCCAACAACCCACTCTTGAGGGGGGTAGTTCCACACAGCACTTCGTGAGGTAATGACGCATCTCGTCGCCTTCGGCGATACAACCATCAACAAGATTGCGAGAACAGCGTATGGCGAACATTACCTACTTCACGGGTACACGGGGCGGTTACGACACGGTGTGGTCGGTCACCGAATTCGGCACGAAAACGGCGACCAAATTCGATCTGCTGGACGAAAACTACATTGCCCGTCAGAGCCATGACGGCACCGGCTTCACCTACAGCGGCAATACCGTCACGGCCGGCAAGATCACGTCGACGGCCCTGTTCTCCTCGCGCGGCGAGCCGATGGCCGTGTACACGGGGCTGGACGTGGCCGTGACGGAGCGGACCAAGCTGCTGGGCGCCGCGACGTCGGGCTATGCCTACGAACAATACGTCCTGCGCGGCAACGACACGATGCATGGTTCGGACTGGGACGACACCCTGACGGGCTCGAAAGGCAGCGACACGTTCGACGGCGGCAAGGGAATGGATTTGCTGAGCTTCCGCGGTTTCGCCGAAGCCGTCACCGTCAACCTGGCCACCGGCCAGGCGATCACGACGAGCGGCACGTCGAAGCTGCTGAACATCGAAGACGTCGAGGGCACCGCGTTCGCCGACACGCTGACGGGCAATGGGGCCGACAACCAATTCCAGGGCTACGCCGGCAACGACAAGATCAACGGCGGCGCCGGCTTCGACAGCGCTCTGTACACCGATGCCGCGGCGGCGGTCAAGGTGAACCTTGCCACCGGCGTCGTGACGGGCGGCAGCGGCAGCGACGTGCTGACGTCGATCGAACGCGTGGTCGGCTCGCGTTTCGGCGACGTGCTGACCGGTTCCAGCGCGGACGAGTTCTTCTCCGGCGGCCTGGGCAACGACACGATCGACGGCGGCGGCGGGACGATGGACACGATCGAGTACGGCACCGCCACCGGCGCCGTGGACGTCAACCTGGCAACCGGCAAATCGTCCGGCGCCGCGGGCATCGACACCATCGCCAACATCGAAAGCGTCATCGGTTCGGCCTTCAACGACAAGCTCACGGGCAATGCCGGCATGAACATGCTGATCGGCGGGTACGGCGACGACCAGCTCAACGGCGGCGCCGGCATGGACATCATGGTCGGCGGCGACGGCAACGACATCTATTACGTGGACGACCAGTTCGATCTGATTACCGAACTCGGCACCGGAATCGCCAACGGCGGCACCGATACTGTGTACACGACCGTCAACTACACACTGAACGCGAACGTCGAGATCCTGCGCCTGAGTTCGACCGCCAACATCAACGGTACGGGCAATGCACTGGACAATGGCATCGTCGGCAATGCCGGCGCCAACGTCCTGAACGGCATGGCCGGCTACGACACGCTGACCGGCGGCGCCGGCAAGGACACATTCGTGTTCAATACCGCGCTGGTCCGGAACGTCGACACGATCTCGGATTTCTCGGCGGTCGACGACACCATCCAGCTGGAGAACGCCATCTTCACCAAGCTGACGGCCACCGGAGCGCTGTCCGCCGCGAACTTCGTCGCGAACATGGCCGGCACGGCGGTCGACGCCAACGACTACATCGTCTACGACAGCGATTCCGGCGCCCTCTATTACGATGCCGACGGCAACGGCGCCGGCGTGGCGGTCAAGTTCGCGGTCCTGACCGGCCACCCGGCGATCACGGCGGCCGATTTCTACGTCGTGTAAGCCGCCGTCGCGGTTCAGGTCACGAGGAAGTCGGCGGTGGTCAGGGCCAGGTTCGTGCCGAGCACGGCGATCCGGACCGCCTGGCCGGCGCCGTTGCCGTCCGCGTCGTAGCTGAGCGCGCCCGTCGCCGAGTCGTACAGGATGTAGTCGTTCGAATCGAGGGCCGCCGGGCCGATCCGGAAATAGGCCCCGCTCAGGGTGCCGGTGGCCGTCAACTTCGTGAAGACCGCGTTCTCCAGGGAAATCGTGTCGTCGGCCACGACGAAATCGGTGATCCTGTCCACGTTGGCCGTGGCGTTGGGCGCGGTGGTGAACGCGAAGATGTCGACGCCCGCGCCGCCCGTCAGCGTGTCGTTGCCGCCCATGCCGTTCAGCACGTTCCTGCCCGTGCCACCGACGATCAGGTTGCCGATGTCGTTGCCGGTCGCGTTGATGTCGGTGGTCGCGTTCACGCGCAGCGTCTCCACGTTGGCGCTGAGCGTGTACGACGCGGACGAATAGACGACGTCGGTGCCGCCGATCACGTCGGCATTCGCCTCGACGATGACATCGTCTTTGTTGTCGACGTAATACGTGTCATTGCCGTCGTCGCCGATCATGCGGTCCACGCCCGCCAGGCCGTTCAGCACGTTGGCGCCGCTGCTGCCGATCAAGATGTCGTTGAACGCCGAGCCCCGCGCATTCTCGATATCGAACAGCTTGTCGTTGCCGGCGCCGCCCGTGGCCTGGCCCGTGACGCTGACCGGCCCGATCGTGTAGCCGGGCGCAGGGTCGAACTCGGTCGAGTACCCGAGGCCGGCGCTGTTGTCGCGCGTGCCGGTCGCCAGCATGACGGTCACGCCCGACAACGCGAAGGAATAATCGACGTTGTCGCTGCCGGCGCCGCCCTCGACGGTGTCGTTGCCGAGATGCGCGATGAACGTGTCGTTGCCGTCACGGCCGTCGAGCAGGTCGTTGCCGCCATTGCCGCGCAAGACGTCGTTGCCGCCGTAGCCGCGCAGGACGTTGTCGAGGTTGTCGCCGGTCAGGGTGTCGTTGCCGCTGGCCGACCCGTTGATGTTCTCGATGCCGTTCAGCGTATCGGTGCCGGCGCCGACGGTATTCTGCGCGCCCAGCAGCTGGAGATTGACCGCGACGCCCGTACCGGTCGCATAATAGTCGACCGTATCCGTGCCGGAACCGCCGACCAGCATGTCGTTGCCGGTTGCGCCATCCAGCAGGTCGTTGTCGGCGCCGCCGTCGAGCCGGTCGTCGCCCAGCCCACCCTTGAGCACGTCGCTGCCGTCGCTGCCGGACAGCACGTCGTTGCCGCCCGCGCCGTCGAGGCGGTCGTTTCCGCCATTGCCCTCGAGGACGTTGGCGAGACCGTCGCCGGTCAGGACGTCGTTCCCGTCCATCGAGCCGGACACGTTCTCGATGCCGATCAGCGTCTGGCTGCCGGCGCCGCCCGTGGCCTGCGCCGTCGTCAGGGCGAGGTTGATCGTCACTGCGTTGTTGTGCTCGTAGAACACGGTATCGTTGCCGAGTCCGCCATCGATGGTGTCGCTGCCCCCGCCCGAATGGATGCTGTCGTCGCCGGCGCCGCCGATCAGGCGGTCGTAGGCGGTGCCGCCGAAGAGCAGGTCGTTGCCGTCGCCGCCGTCGAGGGTATCGTTGCCGCCGCCGCCGGTGAGCATGTCGTCGCCGGCCAGGCCGGTCAGCGCGTTGGCAGCGCGGTTGCCCGTGATCTGGTTGTCGAGCGCGTTGCCGGTGCCCTTGAGCTGGGCGGTGCCGGTGAGCGTGAGGTTTTCGACGTCCGCACCCAGCGTGTAGCTCAGGCTGGTGATGACCTCGTCGATACCGCCCGCCGCCGCTTCGACGACCGTGTCGCCCGCGTTGTCGACGAGGTAGGTGTCGTTGCCGTCGAGTCCGATCATGGTATCGACCCCGACGGCGCCGTCGAGGACGTTGTCGCCGGTGGTGCCGGTGATCGTGTTGTTCAGGTTGTTGCCGATGCCGCCGACGTCGAGGTTGGCGCCCTGGGACGGATCGGCCACCAGCACCAGGTTCTCCACGTTGGCCGCCAGCGTGTAATTGCTTTGCACGCCGGCATAGACGGTGTCGATGCCCTGCCCCGCCACTTCGATGACGTCCGCGGCGTCCCCGTTCACGTAATAGCTGTCGTCGCCGGTGCCGCCGTACAGCTGGTCGTTGTCGTTGTAGTAGTACCCCGACTTTACGCCGTTGTTCGCATGCAGCGTATCGTTGCCGTCGCCGCCCACCAGCGTGTCGGTGCCCAGCCCGCCGATCAGGACGTTGTCGCCGACGTTGCCGTTGATCCGGTTGTTGCCGTCGTTGCCGGTGCCATCGATCGAATCGGTCCCCATCAGGGTCAGGGTCTCGATGCCGGCGCCGATCGCATGGCTGGCCGTGGCGAACACGATGTCCGTACCGTTGCCGGAATCGAAGGTCACGTCGCCCGCATTGTCGACGTAGTACGTGTCGTTGCCCGAGCCGCCGTCCATCGTGTCGGCGCCCGCCTTGCCATCCAGGGCGTTATTGCCGCTGTTTCCGATCAGGACGTTGTCGAGCGTGTTGCCCGTACCGGAGAAATGGCCAGTACCGCCCAGCGTCAGGTTTTCCAGGTTGTCCCCGAGCGTGATGCTGGCATTGGCGATTACCCGGTCCTTGCCGCCGTCCTTCAGCTCGATCACGCGGTCCTTGGCGTCGACGAAATACGTGTCGTCGCCGGCGCCGCCGGTCAGGACATCGCTGCCGGCGCCGCCATTGAGCTGGTTCGCTCCGGAATTGCCGGTGATCTGGTTATCCAGCTCATTGCCCGTGCCGTTGATGTTCTGGCTGCCCGTCAGCTTCAGGTTCTCGACGTTGGCAGCCAGCGTGTAGGTCACCGTGGCGCTGACCATGTCGGTGCCGCCGCCGACCGCCTCGACCACGACGTCGCTCGTCGAGTCGACGACATAGTTGTCGTCGCCGCTGCCGCCCGTCATCGTGTCGGCGCCGGCGCCGCCGTTCAGCACGTTGTTGCCCGCGTTGCCGGTCAGGTGGTTGTTCAGGGAATTGCCGCTCAGGTTGTAGCTGCCCGAGCCCGTCAGCAGGGCATCCTCGATGTTGCGGTCGAGGGTATAGCTGGTGGCGATCCGGACGGTGTCGATGCCTTCGTTGGCCGCTTCGCTGATCGTATCGAGCGCGTCGGCAAGGTAAATGTCGTTACCGGAACCGCCGGCCAGCGTGTCGGCGCCGCTGCCGCCGTCGAGGATGTCGGCGCCGGCACCGCCGGTCAGCGCATCGTCGCCGGCCGCGCCGGTGAGCCGCACCGCTTCCGTGCCGGCGAAGTAGATCGTGTTCGGCCCGGCGTCGCCCGTCAGGGAATACAGGACCGGCAAGCCCGCCGCGTCGTAACGCGCCGTATGGACGTGGTTGTCGGTCCCGGCCCAGGTGACGACGAAGCCGCCGCCCGCCTGGGCTGCGACGTCGAGTTGGCCGACGCCCGACGTCGTGGTCGGCAGGATGATTTCGCTGCCGACCATGGCGCCTTTCGCGTCGAACCGCTGGGCGTGCGCGATGCCGGCGTTGTAATAGCCCGTCTGCCAGGCAACGAGATAGCCCCCATCGCTCAGGCTGGTAATGACCGGGCTCGACCCAAGCTCGTTGTAGTTGCTGCCGTCGAGCTTGACGACGGCGCCGGTCGCGGTGCCCGCGGCATCGAAACGCTGCACGTACACGCCGATGGCGCCCTGCGTCCATGTCACGGCGAAGCCGCCGTCGGCCAGGGCCGCGACGGCGGAATCCTGGGCACTGGTGCTCCCCATGGCGACCAGCTCGATCTCCGCGCCGTTCTTCGTGCCGTCGCTATTGAAACGTTGGGCATACAGGCCCTGCGTGTACAACGCGTCGCCGCTGCCCACGTACGTGGCAACAAAACCGCCCTTGGCCAGTGCGGCGACGTCCATGTTCACGTTCGACGTCTTGTCGGTGCGGGTGGTGGGCGCGAACGAACCGGTCCGGTTGCCGGACGCGTCGTACGTGACGAGTTGCGGCGCGGCGCCCTGGTTGTTGACCGCATCGCGGTCGTAGCCGATCATGAAGCCGCCGTTCGGTAACGCGGTCACGGTGGGCGAGTAGAAGAAGCCGTAATTCTCGGCAGGATACACCGTGATCTGTGCGCCGACGGGCGTGCCGTTCGCATCGAAACGTTGCGCGTACAGGCCGCCCTGGTTGCTCTCCAACGCGAACGCCACCACGAAGCCGCCGCCCGCCAGGGCGCCGACGGCCGACACGCCCGGATACCCGGACCCCAGCACGCCGATCTGGTAGGGGGCGCCCAGGCTCTCGCCGGCCGCGCTGAAACGCTGCACCATGATGCCGTCGTAACTGGCGAAGTCCCAGCTGACGACGTAGTCGCCGTTCGCGAGCGTGGCGACGGCGGGCGATATCTGCATGCCGGTCCCCGCCGCGTTCAGCGTCTGCACCCCGCCGATCCCGAGACCGATCGTCGAATCGAGGAAACTGACGGTTTCGATGCCGGACAGGGTATCGACACCCTGGGTACTGGTCACGATCCAGCGTCCGTTGCCATCCAGGCCGAACATGGTCATCGGTGTCGCAGTGGCGATCAGTGCGGTGTCGGGACCGGTGCCTCCGGTCAAGGTGTCATTCGAGGAAGTACCGTTATAAGTGGCCATGTTTTGCAGGAAAGGATGAAACGGATCGCTTAGGGAAGTGTGCACGTATTGCACTTGGAGTTATCACAATGATTATTTCAGATTGTCACTATTCCGCAAAGCAAGATCGAACGGCTGTGGTGACAAAACCTTGAAACAAAAATAACTTTTATGCAACGTGCAACATTGCCCCGCGGCTTGGCCACGCCGCGCGATCGAACGGCACCGTCATCCGACCTTTTTCAACGCACTCCCCTTGTGCGCCGCCTCCGCCCCCGTCTTGTCGCTGACGACGAGGTATTCCGGATGCTCGGGCGACGCCGCCACGTCGTGTTGCTTGATTGCCGTGTGCGCGGTCAATTTTTTCTTGACCGTACCCCGCACCGTTCCCTGCGACGAGTGCCACTCGACCTTGTCGCCCGGCTTGAATTCGTCCGTCATGCATGTCTCCCTTTACGATATCGACACATCATTTCAGCACACCCGCCCCGCCCGCCTCGCACGCCAGAATCGATTGAGCGGCATCAGGCCGGCGCTGCGGGCGTTCTGCTGCAATGACAGGGTTGCGCGTTGCGATCGCGTCCCCTGTCACTGCGGAGCCCGCCGATGCGTTGGATCGTCCTGTTGCTGTTCGTCGCCAGCGCGGTGGTCGTGCACCTGCGCGGCCGCGTGCGCCATGGCGTGTTCCGGCAATTGTCCGACCACTCCACGTTCACGGCGCCGCTGAACTGCTTCTGCTACCTGTTTTCCGCCGTGCCGACGACGCCCTTCCTGCCGCTCTCGTACTTTCCGGAACTGGCGGCGTTGAAACAGGAATGGCGCACGTTCCGCCAGGAAGCCCTCGCACTGTACGAGATGCAGCGCATCCGCCCGTCCGACAAATACGACGACATCGGCTTCAATTCCTTTTTCCGGCGCGGGTGGAAGCGCTTCTACCTGAAGTGGTACGACAATCCGCATCCCTCCGCGGCGGCGCTGTGTCCGCGCACGGTGGCCATCCTGGAACGCATCCCGTCGGTCAGGGCCGCGATGTTCGCGCTGCTGCCGGCGGGCGGCACCTTGGGCCTGCATCGCGATCCGCTCGCGGTGTCCGTGCGTTACCACCTGGGGCTCGTCACGCCCAACGACGACCGCTGCGCCATCGTCGTCGACGGCATCCCGTACGCGTGGCGCGACGGCGAGGACGTCGTGTTCGACGAGACCTACCTGCACGACGCCGCCAACCGGACGGCGCACGACCGCATCATCCTGTTCTGCGACGTCGAGCGGCCGCTGAAGTACCGCTGGGCACAGGCCGTCGGCCGCGCGGCTGGCGGCTTCCTGCTGCGCGCATCGGCGGCGCCGAACGAGATCGGCGACCGCACGGGCGGCCTGAACCGCGCATTCCGCTACCTGTACGTGCTGCGCCGGTTCGGCAAGCGGTTGAAAGCCTGGAACCGCACTGTCTACTACGTGTTCAAGTGGTTCCTGTTCGGCGCGCTCGCGTTCGTTTTGTTCTGGCGCTGACGTCATACGCCCGTAACGTGCCCATGCGTATGATGAGGCAACGGAATCCGCCCACGACGCACATGTACAAATCCAGGAAACGCCTGCTGATCCTCGACGCGGACGGCACCACCATCGACGCCTTTTCCGCCATCGAAGCGGCCTTTGCGCGGCACGGGCTGGACATCGGCGACGAAGCCCGCTTCCAGAAGCGCCACAACCTGTTCAAGTATCTCGGCGGGCTGAAGGAATTCCCTTCGATCATCAAGAAGAACCTGCGCAAGAACAGCCGGGCCCGGCTGGTCGACAGCCTCACGGAAGTCTACCGCCAGGAAGCGGTGATGTACGAAGGCATTCCCGACCTCGTGCGGGAACTGGTCGCCGCGCCGGACGTCGTCGTCGGCCTGGTCACGCGCAACATCACGAACGAACCGCTGGAAACGCTGCGCCAGCTGTTCCAGCGCCACGACATCGACATCAACGCGCTCGACTTCCTCGTCCACATCCCGCTCTCGGACAAGAAGACGAGCCAGTTCCGCGCCATCCGCGAACAGTTCGGCATCAATCCCGCGCGCGCCTACGTGTGCGGCGACGAGCACAAGGATTTCGCCGCCGCCATCGGCACGGGCATGCATCCGTTCATGGTGTCGTACGGCTTCGAGGACTACGACCGGCTGACGGAGAAATTCGAGATTCCCCACGAGCTGATCTCGCGCACGTCGGGCGAACTGTGCCAGCGCATCCGCCACGCGCTGGACCTGGGCAACCGCCGCGCCGTCAGTACGCGTACCAGAACAGCAGCGCGCTGACGGCGCCGAACATCCAGTAATCGACAGGCGCCCCGGCGAACCAGCGCTTGTGCCAGGGGACCAGTTCACGCTTGAAACGGCGCCAGCCGAAGGCGGGGTTGACGACGAACCACAGCCAGTCCTCGACGATCCAGAACAGCATCACGGCGCCGAGCGCGCGCGCTTCCAGTTGCGGCGACCACTGTCCCACGAAGGCCATCGGGAAGTGAAAGATCACGCCGATGAAGGAAAACATCCACGCGTGGTAGCCGGTCAGCGCCCGGCCGCCCCAGAAGATGTCGAGCAGCGGATGCGCTTCGATGCGCCAGGTGGGCAGGTTCGCGGCCCAGCCGGCGTCGCCTTCGATCTCGACTTCGACGCGGGCAAAAAAGTAGGCGGCAACGACGACGGCGGCCAGCGTCGCGACGAACTGGCCGGCATGGGAAAGTTCAAACAGGGGCATCGATGGGTTCGGTCTGCTTCAGGATGGCCGCCAGCGCGGCGGCCGCGGCATGGGGGCGGCCCAGCGCGAGGGCGCGGGCACGCATGGTGGCGAGTTCGGCCGGATGGGCCATCAGGTAGCGCACGCGGTATTCCAGCGACGGCGCATCGAATGCCTTCATCGCGGCGCCATGTTCGAGCAAAAAATTTGCGTTTCTCTCTTCCTGGCCGGGGATGGACGCGTTCACGATCATGGGCAGGCCCAGTGCCAGGCACTCCGCCGTCGTCGCCCCGCCCGGCTTCGTGACGGCCACGTCGGCGCAGGCCATCAGGCGTTCGACCTTGTCCGTGAAACCCTGCGGCACGAGCCGGCCCGGGTGCGCGGCCGCCAGCCGCTGCAGCGCGGCCAGTTCGGCCGCGTTGCGGCCCGCCAGCGCGATCAACTGGAACTGACCGGGAATCGCCAGCAGGCGCTGCGCCAGCAGGGACAGGCCGCCCAGCCCCGCGCCGCCGCCCATCAGCAGGAAGGTCATGCGGCCGGGATCGATGCCGAGCTCGCGCGCGCAGGCGGCGCGGTCCGGCCGGCCCGTAAAGGCCGGCATCACCGGGATGCCGGTCACGTGGATGCCGTCGCGCGCGATGCCGTGTTTTTCCATGAGGAACGCCACTTCATCGTTGCCCGTGAAATAGCCGGCCATGTGCCGGTGCACCCACATGCGGTGCAGGTCGAAGTCGGTCACCTGCACCCACACGGGACAGCGCAGCATACCCGCCGCGACCTCGCGCGACAGGATCTCGGCCGGCAGGAAATGCGTGCACACGATGGCATCCGGACGCAGCCTGGCGATTTCATGCAGCAGGGGCGCGCAGTCGCGGCGTTCGATGCGGCGCCGCAGCCGGTGCGCCCAGCCGTCCGGCGCGGCCGTGTTCGTATAATCGTAAACCCAGCTCCACACGGCGGGCGCGCGGCGCACGAGCATGATGTAGAGGTCGGCGTAGACCTGGCGCAGGCGCGGCGTCGCGTAGGCGGTGACGTCCAGGTGGATCACCTCGCCGATGCCGGGGACGGCGGATGCGGCGGCGCGGATCGCCTCGGCCGCACGCGTATGGCCGGCGCCCGCCGGCACGCTCAGCACGAGGATGCGCTTGCCTGCCCTGCCTTCGCCTTCCATCCAACGCCCACCCATCGTTCGCCTTGCCGACCATGTCGATGCGAGTAATGTAGTGGTGCAATATGACGGTACCGTGACGCGTGCGCCCCTTGCCAAGCGCGGCCGTGCACGCGATCATGGTCCCATGAACCCCTTCATCATCCCCCGCACCCTCGCCGGCCTGGCCCTGCTGCTGGCGAGCAGCGCCTGCCGCAGCGACGCGCCGCAGGTCCCCGCCACCGCCACGGGCAGCGCGCCCCTGCTGGCCCGCATCGAGGCCGAGCGCGGCACCGCGGCCTGCGACACGGACGACCAGTGCCACACGATCGGCGTCGGCCACAAGGCCTGCGGCGGTCCCGAGCGCTATCTCGCGTGGTCCGGCAAGAACAGCGACGGCACGCGCCTGCGCGCGCTCGTGGCCGAGCACGCGGCCGCGCGCCAGGCCGAGGATACGAAGAAGGGCATGATGTCGACCTGCTCCGTCGTCCCCGATCCGGGTGCGACGTGCTCCGCCGGCCAGTGCGTGCTGCGCGCGCCGAACGCCGGTCCTGGCGGCATGGCCCCCGTGGCACGCTGAATCCCGGCCGCAACAACGACAAAGCCGCGGCAAAGACCGCGGCTTTGTCGTCGAGGGCCGCTCGTGGCGGCCCCGCCGGATCGATTACTCGACCTTCGCCTGCTTGTTGCCGGCGTTCTGGAACAGCGGGATCGGATCCGTCGTGTCGACTTCGACGATCGTCGTGCCGACCGTGGAACCGCCGGTCACGTAGGCGACCGAACCCAGGTGACGCTTGCCGGTGGCGAGACCGGACCACGACAGTGCGACCGACGCCGTGCCGCCCAGGGCGACCTGGGTCGGTGCGATGGCCTTGAAGTTGCCGCCGGTGACGCCCGGGCTCAGCACCCAGGTCGACAGCTTGTACGTGGCGCTGCCGCCCACCGGATCGTAGCCGACGACGCACACCTTGTACTCGCCTGCCGGCGGGTTGGCCAGCGTGACCATCTCGTTGGCCGTCTGGCCGCCGCTGGTGCCGACGACGGTCGTGCCGCGCGCCACCACCAGGTCCAGGTCGGACTGGCCGTTGCCGCTCGTGTCGCTGTCGTACAGGGCGAAGCGGGCGGTCGTCGTGCCGGCCGGGATGGTGACGGTGTGCACGTTCACGCCCGTACCGCCGCCGCCCGTGCAGACGCTGTTGCTCGTGTTCGTCGCGGTGACGACCGACGCGTTGAACTCGGTGGCCGGGATCAGGCCGGCCTTGGCGAGCGACAGCGTGCCGGCGAAGCCGGTGCCGATGGTGACGACCTTGGTGCCGGACGTCGCTTCACTGGACACCGTGGCCGGCACGGCGATCGTGGAGGCGCGTGCCGTCAGCGGGCTGCGCACCGTGTGCGTGCCGTCGCTCCAGGTCAGCTTGCCGTAGACCCAGGTGTTCATCGGCGCGCTGGTGCGGGTCAGCTTGACGGTGTACGTGCCGCTCGCGCCCGGTGCCAGGTTCAGCGTGGCCGGCTGCACGTCGACCGTGTAGCCCGGCAGCGTGGTGGAGACGTTGTACGTCGCCGCGCTGCTGCCCACGTTCTTCACCGTGCGGGTCAGCGTCTGGATGCCCAGCACGTTGGCGGCCGTCAGCGACGGCAGGTTCAGGTTGTACGGCTGGATCGTGCCGACGGCCGAGCAGGTGCCCGGGCTGAACACGTTGGTGATGCCGAGGCCGCACAGGAAGCGCGCGTAGTCGATCGTGGCCAGGTCGTACACGAGGCCCGGATCGACGGCGACGGACGGCGCCACGTGGCCGGCGCCCTGGCCCCACGGCAGCGTGCCGGTCGTGCGGGCCGTGCTGTCCCAGGACACGGAACCGTTCAGGCCATCGTTGAACGTGTCGTACGCGGTCGTCATCAGGGCCGACTTGATCATCGCCGGCGTCCAGTCCGGATGGCGCTGTTTCAGCAGCGCGGCGATGCCGGCCACGTGCGGCGACGCCATCGAGGTGCCGGTGTAGAACGCGAAGTCCTTCGACGGTGCGGGTGCGCCGGCCGCGACCGCATTGCGCTGCTCCTTGGTCAGGTCGGCGCTGACGGCCGCCAGGATGTCCGTGCCCGGTGCGGTGACGTCCGGCTTCATGATGTTGGCGTTGGCCACGTTCGGGCCGCGCGACGAGCTGCTGTTCATCTGCGGTGCCACGATGTTCGGGTCGACGATGCCGCGCAGGTTGTTCAGCGCGGCGGTGGCGCCCGGCGTGGCGGCATAGTAATCCTTGACCTTCTGGCCATCGGCTGCCGTGATGTGCACGGTCGAGATGGAGTGGGCCTGGTTCAGGATCGTCTGCGCGGTGGCGGGCGTGTTGGCGATGATGACGCCCACGGCGCCGGCCGTCTTGCCGTTCGCGCTCTTGTTGACGAGCACGTTGTCGCCGCGGTCGCAGACGAGGATCTTGCCCGCCACCTTGGCCGGATCCAGCAGCGGCGCGATGTTGTCGGCCGGGCCGAAGCAGCGGTTCAGGTTGACCAGGTTCGGATCGACACCCGGCAGGCCGGCATCGCGCGCCAGGATCAGCGGCGACGACGGCGTGTTGGCGTTGCCGGACGCGCCGGTGACCGTCACGCCGTTGCCCAGCGCGACGTCGCCCGCGTAGGTGCGGTTGTGCGTCGAGTTGCCGACCGTGGTCAGCCACGGGCTGATGTGGGCGACCGGTGCCGTCGACGGACCGGAGTTGCCGGCCGATGCCGCCACGAACACGCCGGCCGCGGCCGCGCCGAGGAAGGCGACTTCGGTCGGTTCGTTGAACTGGCCGCCGCCGGCGTTCGGGCCGATCGAGAAGTTGATGACGTTCACGCCATCCTTCACGGCCTGTTCGATCGCGGCCACGCTGTTCGACGTGGCGCAGCCGTTCAGGCCGGTGCCGCCGTCGGTCCAGCAGACTTTATAGGCGGCGATGCGGGCGCGCGGCGCCATGCCGGTAATCTTGCCGAGCGAGAGGCCGTTGGTCGTGGCCGTCACGTGCGCGTTGCCGCCGGCCGTGCTGGCCGTGTGGTCGCCGTGGCCGCCATGGCCTTCCGCGCCGGCGACGGAATCGCGCGCCGACAGGAATTCGGTCCAGTGCAAGGTCTGCGACGGCTGCTTGAAGTAGCGCGCGCCGATCAGCTTGTTGTTGCAATCGGTGGCCGCGAAGCCTTCGCCGACCTGGCAGATGCCCTTCCAGGACGCCGGCGGGGCATCGTAGGCGAGCTTAGTGCCGTCGCGGCTCGGGTTGCCGTTCGCGTCGACGCGGTCGGCGAAGCTGTCGTGCTCCGGCCAGATGCCGCCGTCGACGATACCGATGACGATGCCTTCGCCGGCCTTGTCCTGGCCGCCGAGCTGGTCCCACAGGCCGCCCGGTTTGTCGAGGCCGAGGAACGTCGGGGTATAGCTCGTGTCGAGCTGCAGGATATTGTCGGCCGAGATGCTGGCGACGCCCGGATTCTTCTTCAGCGCGCGGACCTCGGCGTCCGTCAGCAGTGCCGAGAAGCCGTTGAAGACGACCTTGTATTCGTTGGTGACCTGGGCCTTGTTGACGGTCGACAGGACGTCGGACTGCTTCGTCTCCAGGTAGGTGATGTAGTTCTGGACGCTCGTCGCGTCGACGTTCAGGCGCTGCCCGGCGGCCGGCTTGGTAGCCGTGAGGCCGCTGACGCCGCCGTCATAGGTGGCGACCGGCTTGTCGGCCAGCTGGACGATGTACGAGTGGCGGACTTCGCCGTCGGCGTAGGCGTGGGTGGCGGCCGCGACGGTCAGCGCGAACAGGACGGCCGAAGTGATGGGACGCAGTTTCATGGTCGATACCTCGGCGGCTCAGGCGTTGTTGGAAGAAGCGGATTTGCGGCGGCGCGCCAGGAACGCGCCCATGCCCAGGCCGATCAGCGCGAGGCTGCCCGGTTCCGGCACTTCGGCCAATGCGAGGTTGTCGATGGCGAACTGGGCCTGGTAGATCGACGGATCGGAGATGTCCGGCGCCACCGTGCAGCCGCCGGCGCCGTCGAACAGGCAGGCGCGGATCGTCAGGCTGGTCAGCTCGGCATAGCCGAAGCCGGACGGCAGCGTGGCCGTGTCGAACAGCGGGTTGCCGTTGTTGTCGAGACCCGGGAAGTCGAGCGCGTAGCCGACCGTGCCGCCGTTCGCGAACGTGCCGGTCAGCAGCAGCTGGCCGTACGAGAAGTTCGGCAGGCCGCCGAACGGCGCGACGAAACCGAAGTCGAGGCGGCGCAGGCTGAATTTGCCGCCGTCGTCCTTCGTGATCGTGACGCCGCCGTCGTTCAGGCCCAGGTAGGAATGGCTCGTGTTGTTGGTGGGGCAGCCGCCCAGCCAGCAGCTGGTCGGATCCATGCCGTTGACGAGCAGGCCGACGACGCCGCTCGTGCCGCCATGGTTGTCGACGGCCTGCAGCGTGTAGCCGGCCTCGCCGAGCGTGTCGCCGTCCACGTAGATGCCGTCGGGGCTCAGGGATTCGAAATTCACCACGGATGCCATGGCGGGTGCCGCGCCCAGCAGCGCAAGCGCGGCGGCTGCGCCGAGGACCAGTTTGTTCAGCCCGGATTGGGCAGGGGAAACGCAAGAAGTCGGATTGGTTGTCATGTCTCTCGCCTTGAAATGGAAGCACCGATGGGTATCGGGCCTACGTGTTTTTTTACCAACTACACGACTTTCCAATGTAGCAAGAAAACAATATTTATTCGTAAAAAATTATCCGAATTAACTATTGTGCCGTTCCTTTGATATTGAACAAAATTTGGATTTCCCTATGAAAACAGCCATGTCCAGACGCAAGAAATTGTCGCTTTTTAATTACAATTCATTGCAAGTTCAGAAATTGCTAGACAGACATTATTGCATATGCTAATTATTTGGCAATGTATCCTCATGGAAATAGTTTTCATATGCATAATCAGGTGTTATCGAGAACCGTTTCAGTCCTTGCAAATGTTCATGCTTGATTGAAAACTTGGGTACAAACAGATGGCGCCAATTGGTTGCTCACAGGCCACAAACGTTCGCTGGAGATACTCTGACAGAGTATGATTACGCTTCCCGAAGCCGACTCGAGAGACCTATCCAGCATGAATGTTCCTGCGCACACCGACGCGTTGTTCCGCCAGGCCGAACGTGGCGTGCTGCCGCTCGGTGAGCTGTTCCAGGGTGCGCAGACGCTGGTCGAACTGGGCATGCAGCAGGACGCCATCCGCTTGTACGAAACCTGGATCGCGCACACGGCCTCCCCGGCCGCGTATGCCGCCTGCTTCAACCTCGCCGTCGCGCGCGGCAACGTGGGCGACGATGCGGGCGCCGCACGCGATTACCTGAAGGCGATCGAACTGGCCCCCGCCTTCGTCGAGGCGCGCCTGAATCTCGGCACGCTGTACGAACGCATGAACCGCCCCGATGACGCGCTCGCGGCATGGCAAGGCATCCTCACCGACATCCCGGACCTGGCCGCGAAGCCGGCGCTGCACGTGCAGGCCCTGAACAACCTGGGCCGCCTGTGCGAGATCCGCAAGCGCCTGCCGGAAGCGCTGGACCATCTCACGCGCAGCCTGGAACTCGACCCGGACCAGCCCAAGGTCATCACGCACTGGGTGCACCTGCGCCAGAAGCTGTGCGTGTGGCCCATCTACGCGGCCTTTGCGGGCGTCACGGTGGAAGAACAGCGCCGCCACACGTCGGCCCTCGCGATGCTGGGCGCGTCGCCCGATCCGGCCGAGCAGCTGGCCGCGTCGCTCAACTTCGTCGAGCGCAAGGTGCATGCGGCGCCCGAGCAACTGGCACCGGCCGAGGGCTATGCGCACAGGCGCATCCGCATCGGCTATTTGTCGTCCGACCTGTGCTCGCACGCGGTGTCGATCCTGACGGCCGAACTGTACGAGCTGCACGACCGTGCGCGCGTCGAGGTCTACGCGTTTTCCTGGAGCCGCGAAGACAATTCGCCGCTGCGCGCCCGCGTGGTCGGCGCGATGGACCACTACATCCGCATCGACCGCATGACGGACGAGGAAGCGGCACGCTGCATCCGCTCGCACGAGATCGACGTCCTCGTCGACCTGCACGGCCTCACCTTGGGCGCCCGTGCCGACATCCTCGGCTGGCGTCCCGCACCCGTGCAGCTGACGTGGCTGGGCTTTCCCGGACCGACGGCGGTGCCCGGCATCGACTACGTGGTGGCCGACGATTTCGTGTTCCCGCCCGAACTGGAGCCCCACTTCACGGAACGGCCGCTGCGCATGCCGCACACGTTCCAGATCAACGACCGCCGCCGCGCCATCGGCCCCACCTCCACGCGCGCGGCGAACGGCCTGCCGGAAGGCGCGTTCGTGTTCTGCTCCTTCAACAGCAATTTCAAGATCACGCCCGAGGTGTTCGGCAGCTGGATGCGCATCCTGCAGCAGGTGCCGGACAGCGTGCTGTGGATGGTGGCCGACAGCGACGCGACCCGCGCCAACCTCGTGCGCGAGGCCGAGGCGCGCGGCGTGGAAGGTTCGCGCCTGCTGTTCGCGGGGCGCGTGGCGCCGGCCGATTACCTGGCCCGCTTCCGCTTGGCCGACCTGTTCCTCGACACGAATCCGTTCAACGGCGGCACCACCGCGAGCGACGCCCTGTGGGCGGGCCTGCCCGTGCTGACGTGGGCCGGCCAGACCTTCTGCTCGCGCATGGCGGGCAGCCTGCTGCGCGCGGTCGGCCTGCCCGAACTCGTCACGCACGCGCTGGAAGACTACGAGGCGCTGGCCATCGCCCTCGGCAACGACCGCCCGCGCATGGACGCGCTGCGGACTCGCCTCGCGGCCAACCGCGACACGAGTCCCCTGTTCGACACGCCGCACTTCGTGCGCGACTACGAAGACCTGCTGGCGTCCGTCGTCAGGCGCCCGGCCGGCGTCGAACCCCTCGACGACCCGGCGACTGCCCGCCTGCAGGACGTGCCCGCGCCCGCGCAGCTGACCTTGCAGCAGGAGAGCATGCTGTCGCTGCCGCGTCCCGGCATGCACAGCATCGTCGAAGTGGGCGGCGCCACGCTGGCCCAGGCCTGGCGCGCGCGCGCACCGAATTCCCATTACACGGCCGTCGGCGCCTCCGGCAGCTGGAGCACGGCCGCCATCGAGCGCGACGCCGAGCAGCTCACCGACGCCGACTGGCAGCAGCTGGCCGCGGCCCAGTGCTGGCTGTTCCCGGAAACGCTGGAACGCCTGCGCGACCCGTGGACCTTCCTCGCGCGCCTGCGCCGCCAGGCGCTCGGCCCGGTGGAACTGGTCGCGTGCGTCAACAACGGCCAGCACTGGCTCGTGCAGGCGCTGCTCGCCGCGGGCAACATGCCGGACCGGCGCAACCTGCACCTGTTCACGCGGACGTCGCTCGCGGCGCTGCTGGCCGAACACGGCTTCACGCTCGTCGCCATGACGACCGTGAACGCCCAACAGCCGCCCCAAGTCGTGCTGGACGCGATCCGTGCACTGGCCGCGGCCAGCGGCGCCGATCCCGAACTGGCCGTGCAGGACGCCCTGCCCTATCAATACCTGGTGCGCGCCATCGCCGCCTGATTCACCGGAAACCATGGACAACGCCATCGCCAACATCCCCGTCGTCACGGTCTCGTACAACTCGCCGGACCTCATCGAAGCCCTGCTGCGCACGTTCCGCCAGTTCTATGCGAACAAGGTGTACGTGATCGACGGCTCGCGTCCCGAGATCGCCGAACAGATCGCGCCCGTGACGGCGCGCTTCCCGAACGTCGAATTCATCCCGTTCGGCTACAACATCCACCACGGCCCCGGCATGACGTGGGCGATCGAGAACCTGCCGCTGTCCGGCCAGGTGCTGTTCCTCGATTCCGACGTGGAAATCAAGCGCGCCGGCTTCCTCGAATCGCTGCAGGCGCACCTGAAACCCGGCATGTGGGGCGTGGGCGGCATCCAGCAAGTCAACGAACAGGGCTACGACCGTCCGGACGACGGCGAGGTCGCGTACCTGCATCCGGCCTGCATGCTCGTCGACATCGACGTCGTGCGCCGCTGGCCCCTGCCGATCAAGCACGGCGCGCCGCTGATCACGACCATGCTCGCCATCCACCGCGCCGGCCGCCATGACCTGATCGGCCACGTGGACTGGGTCAAGGACGATTTTCACTCGCCCGAGGCGATCCACTACATCAGGCATCCGTGGCAGGGCACCGTCAAGCGCACGGGCGGCTATCACTACGACCTGCCGTCGGCCGGCAGCGAAGTCAATGCCTACCTGCTGCACTTCATGCCGGAAGATGCGCAGCGCGTCGTCGACGTCGGCTGCGGCGACGGCACGTTCGCCAAGGCCTACCGCGCCCGCTTCCCGATCGTGCGCTACACCGGCATCGAAAAGGATGCGAAGCTGGCCGACCTGGCGCGCCCGCACTGCGACTACGTGTTCCACGCCGACGCCGAAGCGGCCGACTGGCGCCTGGGCGCGCACACGGCCGGCGCCGACTGCTGGGTGCTGGGCGACGTGCTCTCGCAGGTGCGCGATCCGGCCGCCCTGCTGGCCATGGTGCGGCGCCAGATCGCGCCCGGCGGCAAGGTCGTCCTGTCGATCCGCAACAGCCAGCACTGGAGCGTGTTCGCGCGCCTCGCGCTGGGCGACCTGCACTACCGCGCCGACACGCCGGTGGCCCCGGGCGACGTACACCTGTTTACGCGCGCCACCATTCTCGACCTGCTGCGCGACGCCGGCTTCGCCTTCATCGGCGGCTCGCCCGTCGTGCGCGACGAACCGGGGCGCGACGCGTTCCTGCCCGCCATCCGCGCGCTGGCCCAGGCGGGCAACACCGACGGCGAACTGGCCGTGCAGGATGCCCAGGCCTGGCAATTCGTGATCGTGGCGCAAGCCGCCTGACGGAGATTCTCATGCACTACCCCAAAGTCAGCATCGTCATCCCGTCGTACAAGGCCGAGCACTTCGAGCAATGCCTGCGCTCGGCCATCGGCCAGACGTACCCGAACACCGAGATCGTCGTCAGCGACAACTGCAGGACGGAAGCCATCCGCGACATCTGCGCGCGCTTCCCCGGCGTGATCTACCAGCGCAACAGCGCCATCCGCGAGGCGAACGTGCTGGCCGCGTTCTATTCCGCCAAGGGCGAGCTGGTCAAGCCGCTGTTCGACGACGACATCCTGCATCCGTTCTGCATCGAGCGCATGGTCGCCGCGCTACAGGACCGGCCGGACGTGGAACTCGTGTTCTCCGCCAGCCAGGTGATCGACGCCGCCAACCGCCGCGTCGAGACGCGCCGCCCGTACGAAGCGAGCGGCAGCATGACGGGCCGCGACATGCAGCGCGACATGACGCTCGGGATGCGCAACTTCGTCGGCGAGTTCTCGACCATCCTGTTCCGGCGCGACACGCTGTGGAACATCGGCCCCAAGGCGCTGTTCGCCGTCGGCCCGCACGACTGCACGCACGGCCTGGCCGACGTGGCCGCGTACATCAACCTGGCCGCGGGCGGCTCGGCGTTCTACGTCGACGAGGAACTGAGCTACTTCCGGCGCGACCCGGTGCTGCAGTCGAATTCCAACCCGAACGCGAACCCCAACTTCGGCTACTGCTTCTCCGACTACATCGACCTGCTGTGGGCCGCCCACGCGCAGGGCGTGATCACGACGGCGGAGCTGGCCGGCACGCGCGACCAGGTGCACGGCGTGTTCGAGGCGCTGCGCGGCGTGTTCGCGCAGATCCCGCCCGCGTACGAACGCTACCTCGCTTATCTCGCCAACCTGAAGGATTGATCATCATGCCCATGATGGAACAGTGCCGCCTCATCGACCTGCCGAAACACCACGACCCGCGCGGCAACCTGTCGGTGGTCGAAGGCGGCATCCACATCCCGTTCGACATCGAGCGCGTGTACTACCTGTACGACGTGCCGGGCGGCTCGGCGCGCGCGGGCCACGGCCACGTGGAGCTGCAGCAGCTGATGATCGCGATGTCCGGCAGCTTCGACGTCATCGTCGACGACGGCTACGAACGCAAGAAATTCCACCTGAACCGCTCGTATTACGGCCTGTACATCCCGAAGATGATGTGGCGCGAAGTGGAGAACTTTTCGTCCGGCGGCGTGTGCCTCGTGATGGCCTCGACCAAGTTCGACAAGGCGGACTACTACTACGACTACGACGAGTTCGCCGCGATGGTGCGCCGTCACGATTCCGAGAAAGCCAATCCATGAGCATCCCGTTCCTCGACCTGAAGGCCATCAACCTGGCCCATGCCGCCGACCTGCAGGCCGCGTTTGCGCGCGTGCTGGAATCCGGCTGGTACATCCTGGGCAAGGAAGTCGAACAGTTCGAGCAGCGCTTCGCCGCCTATTGCGAGGCGAAGCACGGCATCGGCGTGGCCAACGGCCTCGATGCCATCATGCTGGCGCTGAAGGGCTACGGCATCCAGGCGGGCGACGAAGTCATCGTTCCGTCGAACACGTTCATCGCCACGTGGCTCGCCGTGAGCCAGTGCGGCGCGACGCCGGTGCCGGTGGAACCCGTCGAGGCGACGTTCAACCTCGACCCGGCCCGCGTGGAAGCCGCGATCACGCCCGCCACGCGCGCGATCGTCGCCGTCCACCTGTACGGCCAGCCGGCCGACATGGACCCGCTGCGCGCGCTGGCCGACAAGCATGGCCTGAAGCTCATCGAGGATGCGGCGCAGGCCCACGGCGCGCTCTACAAAGGGCAGCGCGTCGGCAGCCTCGGTCACGCGGCCGCGTTCAGTTTTTACCCGGGCAAGAACCTGGGCGCGCTGGGCGACGGCGGCGGTGTCGTCACGGACGACGACGCGCTCGACACGATCGTGCGCACCTACCGCAACTACGGCTCGCAAAAGAAATATCACAACCTCGTCCAGGGTTTCAATTCGCGCCTGGACGAGCTGCAGGCCGCGTTCCTGTCCGTGAAACTGGCCGCGCTGGACGCCGACAACGCCGCGCGCCGCGCCGTCGCCGCGCAATACGACCGCCTGCTGGCCGGCATCGATGGCCTGGGCCTGCCGCACGTCCCCGAGTGGGCCGAACCGGTGTGGCATTTGTACGTCGTGCGACACGAAAAACGCGACGCGCTGGCGGCCAAGCTGGCCGAATCCGGCATCGGCACGATCGTCCACTACCCCGTCGCGCCGCATTTGCAGCAGGCGTACGCGGAACTGGGCTTCCAGGCAGGCGACTTCCCCATCGCCGAGGCGATCCACCGCGAGGTGTTGAGCCTGCCGATGGGTCCGGGCCTGACGTCCGCCCAGGTGGAACAGGTGGCCGCCGCCGTGCGCGCGGCCGTCGCCGCGCTGTAAGGACCGGCCATGGCGAAAATCCATCCGCTGGCCGACGTGCAGTCGGCGACGATCGGCCCGACCACGACCGTGTGGCAGTTCTGCGTCGTCCTGAAAGGCGCGCAGATCGGCGACAACTGCAACATCAACGCGCACTGCCTGGTCGAGAACGACGTCGTCATCGGCGACAACGTCACCGTGAAGTGCGGGGTCTATCTGTGGGACGGCCTGCGCGTGGGCGACAACGTGTTCATCGGCCCCAATGCCACGTTCACGAACGACCGTTATCCGCGCTCGAAGCAGTATCCCGACAGTTTTCCGCAGACCGTCGTCGAACATCACGCGTCGAGCGGCGCCGGCGCCGTGATCCTGCCGGGCGTGACGATCGGACACCACGCCATGGTCGGCGCGGGGGCCGTCGTCACGCGCGACGTGCCGCCGCACGCGCTCGTCGTGGGCAACCCGGCGCGCGTGGTACGCATGCTGGAGGAAGACGGCGCGGCATGACGGCCGCGCCGCCGCGCGTCACTGCGCGCCCATCGCCCACTTCTGGTTGGTGCCGCCGTTCGACGTGTACTGGATGATTTGCGCATTGTCGGCCGTGCTCTTGTTCTGCACGTCGAGCACCATGCCGGACAGGCGGTTCTTCACGGTGAAGTAGCCCGAGCCCACGCTGGTGAAGCTCCATTGCTGGCCATTGCCGGCCCAGTAACTCCACTGGGCGATGTTCGTGCCGGCCGTCGTCGAGTTGTTGTAGTCGTCCATGCTGAGCAGGCTGTTGGCGTTGATGATGCTGTAGTAGCCGTCACCGTGGCCGATCACGTACCATTTCTGGTTCTGCGCGCCGGAATACGTCAGCTGCTGCACCAGCGCGCCATTCGCGGTCGAGGCGCCCGCCACCGTGATCGCCTTGCCGCTGAGGGCGGACGTGAAGACGTACGGATCGTCGCTGATGCCGCCGCAGCTGGCGATGCTGGTGAAGTTGCGCGTCAGGACCGGCCAGTCGTTGGCGTCGTACGTCATCCGCATCAGCTGCAGCTTCGCGTTGCCGTCGCCCGTATCCACGTAATGGGTCGAGACGTAGTTGCAGCCATCCTTCTTGAGCACGCCCACGTGGCCCGGGCCCTTGTGGGTCGGCGCCGTGCTGTCGACGTTCGGCATGACCGTGTTCGTGCCGTTGTACGCGTTGCCGCCCGTGTAGGGGCCCGTCACGCTGGTCGAGCGGTAGACTTCCATGTAGTAGGTCGTGTTCGACAGCGGCGTCGTGCAGCAGTTGCCGCGGTTGACGAACAGGTAGTAATAGCCCTTGTTGCGGGTGATGTAGGCGCCTTCCATGTCGAGGCCGCTGCCGCCGATCAGGTGGGTGACGTTCGTCGCCAGCTTGCCGGTGCTCTGGTTGATCTCGGCCACGCCGATACCGTTGAAGAACGAGCCGTAGGTCATGTACACCTTGCCGTCATGGTCGCGGAACACGGCCGGGTCGATCGCGTTGATGACGTTGGCGCCGGGGCTGCCGCTCGATTGCACGACGATGCCGAGGTCGGTCCAGACCGGGTTCTTCAGCGACGGCGAGCGCGCCACGCCGATGGCGGAATTGGCATAGCCGAATTTGTCCGTCACCGAGTAGTACAGGTAGAAATACCCGTTCATCTTGATCACGTCCGGCGCCCAGAACGACCCTTTGGTCCAATTGGGAAAATTACTCGTGATCCAGGACGGATAGCTGGTGGACGAATACACGTTGCCGGTCGTCGTGCCCCAGTTGACGAGGTCCGTCGACGTCGAATACCAGATGCCGTTGGTGCCGGTCGTGAAATGAAAATACGTGTCCTGGTCCTTGACGATGGTGCCCGGGTCGTGCGAATTCTGCAGGCCCTGCAAGTCCAGCGCGGACGCCGAACAGGCAATGAAGAAGGCCGCAATGGCCATAAACAGTTTCATGGAAGTCTCCTAACGCGTTCTAGTTATATGCCGATGGGATAGCGGCATATGCATACTAGCGACAAGGCGCACGGAAAAACCATCGGCCGCCGATGAAATTTTTAGCACGGGCAATACCGATCGGCGTATCACGGCATCGGCCGGCAATGAAGAATTTTTATCGTTCATTGTCGAATTGATTTCAAATGGCGCGAATTAATAAAAGCCGGACAATAAGCGGTCCGTGAATTGTTGCGCCGATTCTTCCATTACCCACGAACAGCTATGCTCGCCAAGGGCGATGACGTAAAATTCCATCGCTGCGCGGACCGTAATTGGTCACCTTTTATTTTCGAAATTATCAGGCCGCGCCGATCGAAACCACCATCACGCATCTATCCGACACCATGAAAGCAGTGATTCTTGCCGGCGGCCTCGGCACCCGACTCAGCGAAGAAACGACGATCAAGCCGAAGCCCATGGTCGAGATCGGCGGCAAGCCGATCCTGTGGCACATCATGAAGCAGTACTCGGCCCACGGGATCAACGAGTTCGTCATCTGCTGCGGCTACAAGGGCTATGTGATCAAGGAATTTTTTGCCAACTATTTCCTGCACACATCTGACGTCACCTTCGACCTGCAGAACAATTCGATGGAAGTGCACCAGCGCTTCGCCGAGCCGTGGAAAGTGACGCTGGTCGACACGGGCGACACCAGCATGACGGGCGGCCGCCTGAAGCGCGTGCGCCGCTTCGTCGAGGCCGACGACGCGTTCTGCTTCACGTATGGCGACGGCGTCGCCGACATCGACATCGGCGCCTCGCTCGCTTTCCACAAGGAACATGGCCTGCTCGGCACGATGACGGCCGTGCAACCGCCGGGCCGCTTCGGCGCCATCGACTTCGAAGGCGAACGCGTGATGGCCTTCCGCGAAAAACCGCAGGGCGACGGCGCCTGGATCAACGGCGGCTACTTCGTGCTGTCGCCGAAGGTCATCGACTACATCGACGGCGACACGACGGTGTGGGAAAAGGAACCGATGGAGCGCCTGGCCGACGAAGGCCAGCTCTCGGCCTTCCGCCACACCGGCTTCTGGCACCCGATGGACACGCTGCGCGACAAGGTGTTGCTGGAAGAACTCTGGCAAACGGGCAAGGCGCCCTGGAAAGTCTGGAAATGACCCCGTCGTTCTGGCGCGGCAAGCGTGTCTTCCTGACCGGCCACACGGGCTTCAAGGGCAGCTGGCTGAGCCTGTGGCTGCAGCAGCTGGGCGCGGACGTCACCGGTTTCGCGCTGGCGCCGCCCAGCAGCCCCAGCCTGTTCGGCGCGGCCGGCGTGGCGCAGGGCATGCGCTCGCTGCAGGGCGACATCCGCGACCCGGCCGCGCTGCAGCAGGCATTGCAGGAGGCGCGCCCGGACATCGTGATCCACATGGCCGCGCAGGCGCTCGTGCGCCATTCGTACGCGAATCCGGTCGAGACCTACTCGACCAACGTGATGGGCCTCGTGCACCTGTTCGAAGCCGTGCGCGCGACCCCTGGCGTGCGCGCCGTCGTCAACGTCACGAGCGACAAGTGCTACGAAAACCGCGAGTGGGTGTGGGGCTACCGCGAGGACGAGCCCATGGGCGGCTACGATCCTTACAGCAACAGCAAGGGCTGCGCGGAACTCGTCACGAGCGCCTACCGCTCGTCGTTCTTCAACCCCGCCGAGCACGCCCGCCACGGCGTGGCGCTGGGCTCGGGCCGCGCCGGCAACGTGATCGGCGGCGGCGACTGGGCGCAGGACCGGCTGATTCCCGATATGATGCGAGCAATCGCGGCCGGCGAACCCGTACGCATCCGCAGCCCGCACGCGATCAGGCCGTGGCAGCACGTGCTGGAGCCGCTGTCGGGCTACCTGGCGCTGGCCGAACATTTGCATGAACACGGTCCCGCATTCGCCGAGGGCTTCAATTTCGGCCCGCACGACACCGACGCGCGCCCGGTCGAATGGATCGTCGGGCGCCTGTGCGCCGCCTGGGGCGACGGCGCCGCGTGGGAACTCGACGGCGCGCCGCAGCCGCACGAAGCGACGTACCTGAAGCTCGACTGTTCCAAGGCGCGCGCGCGCCTGGGCTGGCAGCCGCGCTGGACGCTGGCCGAGACGCTGGTCCGCATCGTCGACTGGCACAAGGCCCATGCGGCCGGCGCCGACATGCGCGACGTCACGCTGGCGCAGATCGCCTCCTACCAGAATACGCAACCCGAAAAGGTCTAATGATGAGCGAAGCACAAACCAAAGAACACCTGCGCGAGCAGATCATCCAGCTGGTCGGCCAGTACGGCGCCCTGGCGAGCCAGCCGCGCCCGTTCGAGCCCGGCACGACCGTGATCCCGGCCGCCGGCAAGGTCGTGGGCGCGCCCGAGATGGAAATGATGGTGCATGCCTCGCTCGACGCCTGGCTCACCACCGGCCGTTTCAACGACCAGTTCGAAGCGAAGCTGGCCAAGCTGATCGGCGTGCAGCACCTGATCACCGTGAACTCGGGCTCGTCCGCCAACCTCGTCGCCTTCATGACGCTGACCTCGCCCAAGCTGGGCCCGCGCGCGATCCAGCAGGGCGACGAAGTGATCGGCGTGGCCGCCGGCTTCCCGACGACCGTGAACCCGATCATCCAGTTCGGCGCCGTCCCCGTCTTCGTGGACGTCGAGCTGGGCACGTACAACATCGACGTGACGAAGCTGGAAGCGGCGATCGGCCCGAAGACCAAGGCCATCATGCTGGCGCACACGCTCGGCAACCCGTACAACCTGGACGTCATCACGGCGCTGTGCAAGAAGTACAACCTGTGGCTCATCGAGGATTGCTGCGACGCGCTCGGTGCCACCTACCGCGGAAAGATGGTCGGCACGTTCGGCGACATCGGCACGATGTCGTTCTACCCGGCCCACCACATCACGATGGGCGAAGGCGGCGCCGTGTTCACCAACAACCCGGAACTGAAGCTGATCGCCGAATCGTTCCGCGACTGGGGCCGCGACTGCTACTGCCCGCCGGGCAAGGACAATACGTGCGGCCGCCGCTTCTGCTGGAAGCTGGGCACGCTGCCGGAAGGCTACGATCACAAGTACACGTACAGCCACCTGGGCTACAACCTCAAGATCACGGACATGCAGGCCGCCTGCGGCCTCGCGCAGATCGACCGCGTGGGCGATTTCGTCCAGGCGCGCAAGGACAACTTCGCGTACCTGAAGGAGCGCCTGCAGTCGTGCGCCGAATTCCTGATCCTGCCGGAAGCGACGGAAGGCTCCGACCCGTCCTGGTTCGGCTTCCCGATGACCCTGAAGCCGGAAGCGAACGCGTCGCGCGTCGACCTGCTCACGTACCTGGACCAGTACAAGATCGGCACGCGCCTGCTGTTCGCCGGTAACCTGACGCGCCAGCCGTACATGATCGGCCGGAACTACCGCGTGTCGGGCGACCTGACGAACACCGACCGCGTGATGAACGACACGTTCTGGATCGGCGTGTTCCCGGGCCTGACCCGCGAGATGCTGGACTTCGTGATCGAGAAAATCGAAGCATTCTTTGGCGTGAACTTCTGATGCAACAACAAGACACCATCAAGGGCGCGGACGCCGTCGCCGCCACGCTGGAACAACTGGGCATCCGCCACGCCTTCGGCATCATCGGCGCGGGCAACGTACACCTGTTCGAAGCCATCACGCGGCGCGGCTATACCGAGATCGTGTGCGTGCACCACGAACAGGCCGCCACGATGGCGGTGCAGACGTATTACCGCACCCACGGCCGCCTGGCCGCCGCGCTGCTGACGACGGGCGCCGGCTCGACCAACGGCGTGACGGGCACCGTCTCGGCCTGGGCCGATTCGATCCCGTGCCTGTGCATCGCCGGCAACGAGAACAGCCGCTACACCTTCCCGGACAATCCGCTGCGCATGTGGGGCGTGCAGGGCTACGACTCGTGCCAGATGGTCGAGCGCGTGACCAAGTACGCGCACCGCGTGATGGCGATCGACCAGGTCGCGCTCGAGCTGCAGAAGGCCGCGCACATCGCGCTGGATGGCCGTCCCGGTCCCACGTGGATCGAGATCCCGATGGACATCCAGTCCGCGCGCGTCAATCCGACCGCGCTGGCGCAGTTCGAGGCGCCGGCGGCCGCGGCGTGGATCGACGATGCCGTCTCCACGCAGATCGACAGCGTGCTGGACGCGCTGCGCCAGGCCGAGCGCCCCGTGCTGTGGCTCGGCAACGGCATCCGCCTGGCGGGCGCCGAGCGCCTGATCGCGCCGTTGCTGGAAGCGACGGGCGCCGCCGCGCTGGTGTCGTGGGCCGGCATCGACATGATCGATTCGAACCACCCGCAGGTGTTCGGCCGCGCGGGCGTGTACGGCCAGCGCGCCGCCAATTTCATTTTGCAGAACAGCGACTACGTGCTGGCGATCGGCACGCGCCTCGCGATCCCGCAGATCGGCTACGACCTGAACGAACTGGCGCGCCTGGCCCGCATCGACGTCGTCGACATCGACGCGGACGAAGTGGTCAAGCATGCGCGCCGCACGCGCGAGAACGTGCGCTGCGACGCGCGCGCCTTCATGGACGCCCTGCTCGCGCGCCTGCAGGCTTCTCCTGTGGCCGCGCAGACGGACTGGCTGGCCCGCTGCCGCGCCTACGAGGAACAGTTCCCGTGGGTCGGCGAGGAACACGCCGACGCGCCGGGCTGGATGAATTCGTACCGCTTCATGGAGCGCCTGAACCGCTTCTTCAAGCCGGACCAGGTCGTCGTCACCGACATGGGCACGGCGCTGCTGTCCGGCCACCAGGTGCTGCGCTTCAAGGAGGGCCAGCGCCTGATGACGTCGACGGGCCTGGGCGAGATGGGCTACGGCCTGCCGGCCGCGCTGGGCGTGTCGTTCGCGCGCGACCGCGGCGAGGTGATGTGCCTGAACTGCGACGGCGGCATGATGATGAATTTGCAGGAGCTGCAGACGATGGTGCACCACCAGCTGCCGATCAAGCTGTTCATCTTCAACAACGACGGCTACCTGATGATCAAGCACACGCAGAAGTCGCTGTTCAAGAACAGCGATTTCGTCGGCACGAACCGCGCTTCCGGCGTGTCGTGCCCGGACTTCTCGAAGGTGGCCGCGGGCTTCGGCATCCCGTCTTACCAGATCCGCCACTGGGACGAGTGCGACGCGACCTTGGAGGCCGTGCAGGCCGCCACCGGCCCGGTGATCTGCGAAGTGTTCATGCACCCGGAACAGCTGTTCTCGCCGAAGCTGGGCGTCGTGGCGCGCGCGGACGGCACGCTCGTGTCGCCGCCGCTGGAAGACCTGTCGCCGCTGCTGCCGCGCGACGTGCTGGACGCGGCCATGATCGGCGGCATGCACGAGAAGTCGAAGTCGCTCTGACATGGAACGCATCGCCATCCTCGGTGCCAGCAGCCGGATCGCGCAGGACCTGATCCTGTCGTTCGCGCGTTCCGGCCATCGGGGATTGTTGTTGTACGGCCGCGATCCGGCCGCCCTGCGCGGCTGGCAGGACGCGCACGGCCTTGCGTATCCCGTCGCGGACTACGGCGCCTACGGCCAGGAACCGCACGACGCCGTGCTGAACTTCGTCGGCGTGGGCGATCCGCGCCGCGCCGTGCAGATGGGCGGCGCCATCCTCGACGTGACGCAGACCTTCGACGACCTCGCGCTGCGCGGCCTGCGCGAGCACCCGCAGCGGCGCTACATCTTCCTGTCGAGCGGTGCCGCCTACGGCAGCGGCTTCGAGGCACCCGCCGGGCCGGACACGCGCACGGCGTTCGCGCCCAACGCATTGCAGCCGCAGGACTGGTATGCCATCGCCAAGCTGCACGCGGAGTGCAAGCACCGCGCGCTGCCGGACCTGGCGATCACGGACCTGCGGGTCTTCAATTATTTCAGCCGTTATCAAGACCTGGAGGCGCGCTTCTTCATCACCGACATCCTGCGCGCGATCCAGGCAAAGGAAGTATTGAAGACATCGGCCGGCACGATGGTGCGCGACTACCTGCACCCGGACGATTTTTACCAGCTGGTGACGCGCGTGCTGGCCGCGCCGCCGGCCAACGGCGCGCTCGATTGCTACAGCGCGGCGCCGGTGGACAAGGCCGCGCTGCTGGACGCGATGGCCGCGCGCTACGGCCTGCGCTACGAAGTCGCCCCGGCCCCGGCGGGCGTGAACGCCACCGGCGCCAAGCCCCATTACTACTCGCTCGACCGGCGCGCGGCCGGCCTGGGCTACCTACCTTCGCACACGTCGCTGGACGGCATCCGCATCGAAGCGGACGCCATCCTGGGCGGGCCCGCACATGACAGACTGTGAGTACCACGAGATGACCGACAAACTCAAGATAGCCATCATCGGATCGGGCAACATCGGCACCGACCTCCTGATCAAGGTGATGCGCTCGCCGCACCTGACCTGCACCCTCTTCGCCGGCCGCAATTTCAACTCGGCCGGCATGAAGCGCGCCAGTCAGCTGGGCGTGCCCATCTCGGACCGCGGCATCGAAGCCATCGTCGCCGATCCGGCCATCTGCGACGTGGTGTTCGACTGCACGTCGGCCCAGGCCCACATCGGGCACTGGGCCAAGCTGGACGAACTGGGCAAGACGGTGATCGACATGACCCCGGCCAAGCTGGGCGAATTCTGCATCCCGGCCATCAACGCCCAGGACTGCCTGCTGACGGGGAACTGCAACATCAACATGATCACCTGCGGCGGCCAGTCGTCGATCCCGATCGCGGCCGCCATCGGCGGCGTGCACGCGGACATCGATTACATCGAAGTGGCGTCCAGCATCGCGTCGCGCTCGGCCGGCCCGGCCACGCGCGCCAACCTGGACGAATACATCGAGACGACGGAAGATGCGCTGCAGCGCTTTTCCGGCGCGCGCCGCACGAAAGCGATCCTGATCCTGAACCCGGCCAACCCGCCGATCGACATGCAGACGACGATCTACGCCAAGATCGCGGAACCGGACTTGCCCGCGATCCAGGCGGCCGTGGCGGACATGGTCGAGAAGCTGAAAAGCTATGTGCCGGGCTACCAGCTGATCGTGCCGCCGACCGTCGAAGGCGGCCGCGTCGTCACCACCATCAAGGTGATGGGCGCGGGCGACTACCTGCCTCAGTATGCCGGCAACCTGGACATCATCAACTGCGCCGCCATCGCGATGGCGGAAAAGATCGCCGTCGCCCGCCACAGCGGCGCCGGCACCCCTTCCGAGGAACGCAAGCATGGCTAAGAAGATCCTGATCACCGACCCGACGCTGCGCGACGGGAACCACGCGGTGCGCCACCAGTTGAGCCGCGACGCCTTCATCGCCTATTGCAAGGCGGCCGAGGCGGCGCGCGTGCCCATCGTCGAAGTCGGCCACGGCAACGGCCTGGGCGCCTCGTCGATGCTCGTCGGCGAATGCAGCCTCACGGACGAGGACATTTTGAAGGTCTCGCGCGAGCACCTGCACGATTCGCGCATGAGCATCCACGTCATCCCCGGCTTCTGCACGATCAAGCGCGACCTGACGCGCGCCGTGGAGCTGGGCGTGGACGTGTTCCGCATCGGCACCCACTGCACGGAAGCCGACATCAGCGACCGCCACATCAACTTCGTGCGCCAGGCCGGCAAGGAAGCGTGGGGCATCCTGATGATGAGCCACATGGCCACGCCCGCCGTGCTGCTGGAAGAAGCGAAGAAGATGGAATCGTACGGCGCGGAAGCGATCGTCATCATGGACTCGGCCGGCGCCTACCTGCCGGACGACGTCACGGAACGCATCGGGACGCTCGTCGACGGCCTGGCGATTCCCGTCGGCTTCCACGGCCATAACAACCTGGGCATGGCCGTCATCAACTCGGTGGCCGCCGTGAACGCGGGCGCCACGATCATCGACGGCTCCATCCGCGGCTTCGGCGCCGGCGCCGGCAACACCCAGCTGGAAGTGCTGGTGGCCGTGTTCGAGCGCCTCGGCTTCGAGACCGGCATCGACCTGTACAAGATCCTCGATGCCGCCGACATCGCGGAAAAGACGTTCAATCCGGTGGCGCCGTCGATCTCGCCGCTGTCGATCGTATCCGGCCTCGCCGGCGTGTTCTCCGGCTTCGCCAAGCCGGTGGCCCGCGCCGCCGCCGACTACGGCGTCGATGCGCGCGACATCTTCTTCGGCCTCGGCAAGCGCAACGCCGTCGCCGGCCAGGAAAGCCTGATCATCGAAGTCGCGCGCGACCTCGCCGAACAAAAAGCCAACGCCGCCGCGAAAGGATAAGCCATGCAAGAATCCCGCTTTGCCGAGATCCGCGAGGACGCCCTGGCCGCCTGCGCCGGCCAGCCCGACGTGCGCGCCGCGCTGGCGCGCCGCCACATCGCCGTCACCGGCGGCACCGGCTTCCTCGGCACCTGGATCGCCGAACTGGTCGCCGCCCTCAACGACGAATACCGCCTCGGCATCACGCTCGACCTGTACGCACGCAACCCCGACGAGTGGCTGCAGCGCTATCCGCACCTCGCGGCGCGCCTGGACATCCGCGTGCGCGCGCAGGACGTGCGCTCGTCGTTCGAGTTCGCGAAGAACACGAGCTACGTGATCCACGCGGCCGGCATCCCGAACAACCGCGTGCACTCGTCCGATCCGCTGCGCGTGTTCCAGACGACGGTGGCCGGCGTCACCAACGCGCTCGACGCCGCGCGCCAGCTGGACGGCCTGCTGCGCTTCGTGAACGTCAGCTCCTGCCTCGTCGCCGGCGCGCCGCAACGTCCCGGTCCGCTGGCGGAAAACGACGTGTATCC
>CBIHRX010000021.1:0-39177 GCA_966212555.1 uncultured Massilia sp. | reverse complement strand
CAACGTTTACTGGGCCGGTTCCGTTTACCGGGATCTACGTTTTTACACAGCCTGGATCGAAAGCGGCTTCAGCCGAAGGACAGGAACCGGCCAGAAGCAGACGTATCGAGCAAACGACAATACCTTATCAGGACACCGCTACGTGAAGCATTATCTGTACTGCTCTGCTGGAAATACAGAAGGGTTGGATGAGTACATCGCCTTCTTCGAGATTGCTGAAGATGGATACTGCGCTCGCTACATCGAAATTCCGTCGGTGGGACACGCGCTGAAGTACACAGAAGACGAGCCAGCGGATGAGTTTGGCGTGCTTCCGGAGGGACCATGGGATGCGCTGGAAGCAGCAAAGCCCAAGTACGGGACACTCAACGAAATTTCGCAGCAGCTTTTTGACAGTGCTTGGAATGGTATTCGGGCCGGTCGACAGTCCGCTTAGGGTCGAGAACTGGCGTACACTGAACGGCCAATGCCCGCCATGACCCGCCGTTGGCGTCTAGGTCGACCACATATTTTATTGGAGCAAGCGCGTTGCCCGCATTCGACGATACGATAAAACGGCCCCAAATTACCCCCGAGATGGTGCTATGTATTCCAGGTCCATGGCCCGACCGTGATGCTTGCTTTAACGCCGTCATGCACGGCAGTAGCGGCTACCTCATGCTAGGGGAATCTCTACTGCACGTAGCATCGTCATTCAGCTGCGAAATCGAGTTCCAGGGTCCGGACAGCGCAATGGAGCGAGCGTTTGGTGCCGCCGGGCCTCACTGGCGCAACACTCCTGAGATGGACGCCATTGCCCGACACCGCTCGGTGGTCTACCTGATTGGGCACGGTGGGACGTCAGGTGCGGCAGAGGCGATGATTCGGGCTGCTGCCGCGCTGCTGGCCGCGGGTGGCTTTGGGGTAAAAGTGGAGAGCAGTGGATTGGCTCATTCTCCAGCAAAATGGCAGGCGCTCGTTGCCGACCTCGACTTATTTAGTGCACATGAAGCACTGGTGGTGTATGTCACTGGCCACGATACTTATTCTTGTGGAATGCATCTGTTGGGGTTGCCTGACGCAATTACAGCAGGAATCGACCCCGCTAGCGCCGAGTTGCTACGTGTGTTTACGCGCTACTTGTTCTGCGAAACACCTGAGTTGCGCGACGCGCAGACTTTTGCGGTTGATGCAGGAGGCCCTGCGTACACCCTCTGGCGAGATCGAGGCGTCGCCTACCCAGCCGACTCGCTGTTTACCAACCCTTACGGCTACTGGCGGCTTAAGCCGGTCCAAGAGTTGGCGAAGCCATCCCGCAAGCGATGGTGGCACTGATCGGCACGCGGCCTCAGGTTGAATGACTGCTTCGGGTCGGTTCCTGCCTGTCGTGACAGTTGGTGAAAATTTCATATCGACAACATGTTGCGCTGGTTCGACCGGCCGAGAACGGCCAACAACGGACATTCAAATAGCATCGATCAACATTCCATGCACCTCTGCGATCTTGAAGAATCCGAAGTCTTGTCGATCACGCTAGATCAGAATCATCTCTACTTCGAGATGGTGGTCTGTACTGAGGACAGGACTAAATATAAGCTTTCGGTCTGGAGTACAGACGGGGCTTCTCTGGACGTCACTTTCGGCGCGCTTGATTTGCAAGGACAACACACGGACGTGAGCGGCCGTCATACTTTTGGCGAGCTGGAAAGCATATCAATAGTGGAAAACGTGCTGACTCTCGAAGGCGACTTTGGGGACGTTGTTATCCGCCGCGCCAAGACTTCGATTGAACTGTTGAGATAGCTGGTCGGGCGAATGTCCGCAACGGGTCGATAGCGCACGTGCAAGTCAGCTCGACGTACAGCATTGATAGATCGGCTCAGTACCGAACGACGATATCCAACGCGTCCTGTAGCAAAAATCTTATTTCCCGACTTGTCTAGAAGTACTGAAAAACCCTGTTCACACGGCTGTGCTATCGTCGACCCGGACCGATAGCGAAGAGGACAGGATGAACCGTTTCAAGGATAAAACCGTACTCGTCACAGGCGCGGCTTCCGGCATCGGCCTGGCGGCTGCGCGTCGTTTTCTCGATGAAGGCGCGCGCGTCGTCATGCTCGACATCGACGAAGCGGGCCTGAAAAAAGCCGCGACCGGCCTGGCGCAGGACCGTGTGCTCGTACAGGTCGGCGATACCGCCAGCAAGCAGACCGCGACCGCCGCCGTCAAGGCAGCCGTCGACCGCTTCGGCGGCCTTGACGTCCTCGTCAACAACGCCGGCGTGGCGACCGAAGGCGACATCATGAAGACGAGCGAAGAGGATTTCGCCCACGTCATGGCGGTCAATGTGACGGGCTACTTCCACATGGCCAAGGCGGCGATGCCCGAGCTCGTGAAAGCACGCGGCTCGATCGTGATGACCTCGTCCGTGTCGGGGCTTGGAGGCGACTGGAATACGTTCGCCTACAACACGTCGAAAGGCGCCGTCAGCAACATGGTGCGCGCGATGGCGCTCGATGCGGGCAAGGACGGCGTACGGGTGAACGCGGTCAACCCGAGCTTCACGAAGACCGGCATGACCGAGGACATGTTGAAGGATCCCGAGCTGGTGGCCAAGTTCAAGGAACGCATGCCGCTCGGCGCGCCCGAGGATCCGGAAGGCGTTGCGGCAGTGATGGCTTTCCTGGCGAGCGACGATGCGCGCCTGATCACGGGCGTCAACTTGCCGGTCGACGCGGGGGTAACCGCTTCCAACGGCCAGCCGCCGATGTAAACCACCGTGGCCAGCGCATCCGCCGCCGGCCATCCGCATACGCCAACGCCGCCTTGATCTCGATCCGCCACGTCGTCCCGGCACCGGGCGCCGTGCGCAGGACAGCATCCGCATGGATGCTCCGGGCTCGCTCTTCGATGCCGCGCAAGCCCTAGTGGCCGCGTTTTTCGCCGGCACCGATGTCGATACCGCGTCCGTCGTCCCGCACGGTCAGCACCAGGGCTCTCGCACCATACTCGACGATGACTTCGTGCTGCCTTGCCTCGGCATGACGGAAGGCGTTGCGCAAGGCTTCGCGGCCGATGGCGCACAATTCCTGCGCCACGATCGGATGCAGCGCGCGGGCCGGACCTTCGCAGCGCAGCGTAAACTGCTGCCCCTGCCCGGCGTCCTGCACGCCCGCCATGTGCAGATACTCGTGCAGGGAGGCGCCGGCCGGCGCCGATACGAGCGCCAGATACCCATCCGCGCTGGGAGGAGCGGCCTATCTGTTTTCGGACCAGGAGCGGGCAGCGCTGGCCTGGACGGAAGAAGTCACACGGGTCAGCGAAACACATGCGTCCGACGACGCATATGCCGCGGCGCTGTCCGTGTTCGGGGAAAAAGATCTGGTCGAGCTGACACTGGTGATCGCAGCCATGAATGCGATCAACCGCATGGGGATCAGCTTCCGGATGAAGCCGCTCGCGAAAGCTTGATGAAACTGGACGGGAACCTGGGTCCCGTCCGTTCGGCAAGGACAGGGCGCGCCTACTCCTGCGGCCCCGGATCGTCCGGATTGTCATTTTCCCAATGCAAAACGATTTCCTTCGGCGCGCTGCCCACCTTGACGGTCCGTTTAAAGGTCTTGCCCTCGGCCGCCGCACTGACGCGATACGTCCCCGGCGGCAGCTTGGCAAAGAACATCGGCCCCGTGTTCGCCGCCGTCACCAGGTTCGCGCCCTTGGCGTCCATGATGTCGAGCTGGACGTCGGACCGGTAGGCGCCGCTCTGCTTGGTGGCGAAGGTCAGCAGCAGGTTGTAGTCGGCACGCTGGGCCTTCATCGCGGCCTGTTCTTCCTCGCCGACGCCGCCGTTGACGTAGGTGATGCCGTTCTGCTGCTTCTGGGTGGGTGCCGCCAGGACGGCGGCCGGGGTCAGGCAGGCGGTCAGAATGACGGCCGCAAGTGTGCGTTGCATGGCATTCCTCCTTATGAACATGATGTAAATATTGCAACGTTCATTATCCTGCTGTCCGGCCGGCGGCGGCGCGCGCCTGATGTTGCAAGGTTGGCAAGTCGAGCGCCGCTTCGATTCCGTTGCATATTCGCCAGATGTGAACCGTGCGCGGGCGTTCCGTATAAGTTGCCAAGCCTTAACTGTTATACTGACGCCCCCGCGCCCGCCGGCGTCAATGCCGCGCGCGACAGCAGACTGGTAAGCCTTACGATGATCGACAACCTGGCCGCAACCGCCGCCGACTCCCAAATCCCAGCGCTCGACGAGCTCGATCCGCTGCAGACGCACTTCCAGGAGGGAGTGGCGCCGGACGAGATCGAGCAGGTATATCACCTCAAGCGTGCGCAGCCCATGCTGCAGGCGTTCACCGCGCTGTTCCACGGCTCGCAGGACGGCGTCATCGTGCGCCTGCTCGTGCTGCGCGAGCTCGCGTCCGACACGACGGATTCCGCGTTCTCGCGCGCCGACATCAACACGAAGTTCGCCTACCTGATCCCGGAAAGCCTGGAAACGGTGCTGGGCCGCCTGCGCACGCACGGCCTGCTCGCGTGGGACAACCCGGCCGCCGTCTACCGCATCACGCCGCTGGCGCGCAACGTGCTCGCCGCGCTCGACACCCTGCTCGCCCTCGGCAAGCCGGAAGAGGACGAGGCCGAGATGGGCTTCCTGCTGTCGCAGGTGGCCGGTGCGCAGGCCGTGGGCGGCGTCACCGTCGACCAGTTGAAGCACCTGCTGGGCCGCCTCGTCGAACTGCACGAGGAATTCCGCGATGCGATCGCGTCCGGTTCCGAATTCCGCCTGCGCGCGTCGCAGGCGAAGTGGCACATGGCGTGCGACTGGGTCGAGAAGGGCTCCGTGATCCTGCGCGCCATCACGTCCGACGAGCGCGCCGACTCCGCCACGCACCGCGCCGCGCAGGCGATCGGCCGCGCGCAGTCGCAGCTCCTGAACATGCAGGGGATGTTCTCGCGCGCGCTGAACCAGATCGAGCGCCAGCGCGTGCACCTGGGCCAGTCCGGCCTGTCGACGACGGACATCAAGCGCTGGCTGCTCGCGCACGACGACCTCGCGAGCCTGGCCGAAGGCGCGATCGACCGTCCCGTCGTCCCGCTGTTCACGACGCCGGCCGAGATGATCGACGTGGCCGAGACGGAACTCATGATGGAGCGCGTGGCGAACGTGGCACCGACCGGCCTGCCGAGCGGCGAGGACGCGGCGATGACCATCAACGACAACCCGGCGATGCAGGCGGAACTGGACGACTGGATCCGCCGCCTCGCCGATTTCGCCAACCTGGACAACTTCCCCGTCATGGCGGAAGGCGCACCGAAGAGCGTGCCGATCGAGGAATCGCTGCTGCCGGCCAGCTTTGCCATCGCATCGTACCGCGCCTCGCTGCTGCCGCTGCTGGGCGATCCGGCCGAAGCCAACCTGCAGGGGCCGACCGCCGCACTGGCGCGCCTGCCCGTGCGCTTCGACTCCGCCGACGAACTGGTGCCGCTGGACGATCCGCACATCGCGGCCATCTCGCGCGCGACCCTCTCACTGAATCTCGATCTACCGAGCACCCCGGAAAGCAAGACGCAAGATGAATGACGACGCCCAAATCCTGATCGCGCGACTGCTCACGCACCAGACCCTGCGCCGCGACGACAAGATGGTCAAGCGCGCGCTGTCGGACGACCAGTTCCGCGCCGAGGTCGACAAGCGCCTGCTCGAATGCGGCCTGAAACTCCTCGACAACGTGTACGCCGACCACGTCACGCTGGCCCTGCACCGCAACGTCGAACCGAAGATCTTCGGCGCCAAGGACATCTGGCAGAACAATAACTTCGGCCTCACGCGCGACGGCGTGGCGCTGCTCGTCGTGCTGTGGGCGCAGATCATCCTGCCCAAGCGCCAGCGCCAGGAAACCCACCAGGCCATCGACGTCGACCAGTCCGACATGTTCGACAAGGACAACCCGATCCCGCGCGCGGAAGACACGTCGATCGGCATCTCGTACACCGCGCTGCTCGCGGACTTCGGCGAGAAGCTGGGCAAGAAGACGCGCATGGACATGAACCTCGGCCTGCTGTCCAAGCTCGGCTTCATCGAGCGCCGCGGCGACGTGATCCTGGAAGGTCCGCTGCTGGACCTGCTGATGGATACCGACGTGCTGAAGGAACGCATCATCAACGGCGCGCTGGCCGACGTGTTCAAGCGCGCACCGCTGGCGGCCGCACCGCGCCGCCATGTCAGCGAGGCCGCGAACGACGAACCGGCCGACATCGACACGCCACAAGCTTAAGAGACACGCATGTTCCACATTAAATCCCTCGAGCTGGTCCACTGGGACTACTGGCAGCGCATCAAGAACATCCCGCTCGACGCCAAGATCATCACCATCGCCGGCCAGAACGGTTCCGGCAAGACGACGCTGCTCGACGCCCTGCGCACCTTGTTCGGCCTCGATTGCTCGATGGGCCGCACGTACAAGCATTACGCGCGCCACTCGGGCCAGCAGAGCGCCTGGCTGCGCGCCGTCGTCGACAACAAGCCGTCCGGCCGCCAGCTGTCGAACCGGCCGTTCCGCCACTCCGGCTTCTTCAGCGACGACGAAGTCACGCTGTTCTGCCAGGTGCAGAAGAACGGCGGCGACTGGAAGCGCCAGTACCTCATGCGGCCGGGGAACATCCAGATCGAGGAAGTGACGGAAGCCACCGACTGGCTCGGTGTCGAGAACTACCGCAAGCGCCTCGCATCGGCCGGCCTGTCGCCGGCGATGTCGAAGGTGCTCGCGCTGGAGCAGGGCGAGACGGATAAACTGTGCGAATACGCGCCGCGCCAGCTGCTGGACCTCGTGTTCCAGGTGTTCGGCGACAAGGAAGTGCTGGACGCGTACGACGAGGCCAAGCGCCACCAGCGCGACACGGAATCGGAACTGAAGCGCTTCGAGGCCGAGCTGGAGACGTCGCGCATCAACCTCGAAGGCCTGCGCCTGCGCGTGGCCAACTACCACCAGTGGGAAGACCTGAACAAGGAGCGCCGCGCCCTCGTCGAGGAAGTGCTGCCGAGCCTCGAATACCACGAGGCGCGCGAAAAGGCCGCGAACGTGAGCCGCGCGCTGCGCGAGGCGAAGAAGCCGCTGATGCAGGCGGACAGCCTGCTGACCGAGAAGCGCAACGCGCTCGCCGCGCAGCAGCGCGCGCTGACGGAAGCGCAGCAGCAGGAGGTGAAACTCGAACAGGAAGCGAACGAGTTGGCCACCCGCCTGACGCAGGTGAACGCGAAACTGAAGCCGCTGGAAAGCCTGCTCGAGCAGAAGGAACGCTTGAACAAGCTGGCGGCGGACGCCGGCGCCGACATCGCCGAAGTCGCGACGCAGCTCGAAGCGAAGGAAGCGGAACTCGCGAAGAAGAAGTCCGAGCGCGAAGCGCTGGCCACTAAAATCGCGGGCGAGCTGGCGACGATCAGCGCGCTGCAGGGCAAGACGACGATGCCCGAACCGGAAGCCCAGCGCCAGATGCGCCGCGCGCTGCGCGATGCGGGCATTCCGCACGCCATGCTGTCGGACATCGTCGAAGTGACGGATCCGAAGTGGCAGGGCGCCGTCGAAGGTGTGCTCGGCGGTTATGCATCGGTCGTGCTGCTGGAGCGCGCGAAGGATGCGCCGGCCGCCTATAAGCTGGCGGAGAAGGAGCGTTATCGCCACTTCATCGTGCCGGACTGCGTCGACGCGCCGGTGGTCAAGGACGATACCTTGCTGTCCGTCGTGCGTTTCAGCTCGAAGGCGCCGTCCTGGCTGATCGACCAGCTGGAACGCATCGAGCGCGTGGATTCCGTCGACGCCGGTTTCAAGAGCGACGCCGACGAGTGGATCACGCCGGAAGCCTACCACCGCGAACGCCGAGGCGGCCGTTCGCTGTTCGTCGAGCCGTCGCGCTACCGCTTCGGCGCGGCCGGCAAGACGCAGCGCCTGGAAGCCATCCAGAAATCGCTGCCGTCGCTGGAAGCACAGGAAGACACGTTGACGCTGGCGATCAGCAAGCTGGCGGCGGAAGTGTCCGCGCTGCGCGTGCGCATCGCCGGCGTCGACGCCGCGAAGGAACTCTCCGCGCGCCAGGCCGAATTCGAGGAAGCGACGCGGGCGCTGGAACCGCTGAAGGCCGAGCGCCTGCAGGTCGGCGCGCGCCTGGGCGAGCTGCAGGTGCTGATCAAGAACGCGACGGTCACGCGCACGCGCGCCGACACCGTCTGGCAGAACGCCCGCATGGCGCTGTCGGAAGCGGAAGCGGGCATGCGCCTGAACAACCGCCGCGTGATCGAGCAGCGCAGCGAGCATGCGCGCGAGCTGCTGACCTTGCGCCGCTCGTGGCGCCACGTGCCGAAGTCGTGGCGCAGCGCCCAGCAGCGTGCGGCGCTCGTCGCGACGCACCAGAACGCGCACCAGGTCAAGCTGCGCATGAATTCCCTCGACTCTTCGCTCGCGCGCGGCGACTGGGAACAGGACCCGACCGTCATCGACCAGTACGCGCGCCTGAACGACCAGCTGTCCGGCCGCCAGGTGGAGACGGAAGAACGCCGCTACCAGAACAACCGCGCGATCGAGGCGACGGACAACGCGCGCGGCGCCTACATCGAGCGCCTGCGCTACACGATCAAGACGTATTCGAAGAACATCCGCGAACTGGGCGAGCTGGCGAACATCGACGTCTCGGTCGACCCGGTCCGGCTGGAGAACGACGACGTGCAACTGGCGCAAGCCGGCCTGCACGTGCGTTTCAAATTCGACGGCAAGGGCCAGATCGGCATGAACGACGGCGAGGCGTCGGGCGGCCAGCAGGTCATGAAATCGCTCGTGCTGCTGATCGGCCTGCTGAAATCGGAAGAGGGTTCCGGCGGCTTCGTGTTCATCGACGAACCGTTCGCCCACCTGGACATCCGCAACATCCAGCTGGTCGGCGAGTTCCTCAAGAACACCGACGCGCAATACCTCATGACGACGCCGCTGACGCACAACACGGACGTCTACGATCCGTCCGACCTCACGCTCATCACGAGCAAGAAGAAGAAGGACACGCAGTGGGCGCAGCCGATCTTCGTGCTGCAGCGACGGCGCGACGGGGAAGAGGCGCAGGCGGCCTGATTCCCGCGCGGTGAGTAAAAAAACGGCCGGCGTCCGCGAGGGCGCCGGCCGTTGTCGTTTACCGCGGCCTCAAGCCGTCGGCAGCATGAGGATGCCCGCGCCTTCCAGGTGCGCGGCACCGATCGTGCCGACCAGCTTGACGACGTAGTCGGCGGCGCCGATCTGGCCGTCGCCGTTCGTGTCGACGGCCAGGTAGTTCACCTGCGCGTCGCCGAAGCCGATGACGGCGGCTTCCGGCTTGCCCTGGCCCGCGAAATGGACCGTGCCGTTCAACAGGGCCAGCAGTTCGTTGCCGGTTTCGCTGCCCGTGAGCGGGCCGGTGCCGGTGAAGTTGTAGATCCCGTCGACCACCACACCGAAGTCGAACACCTGGCTGTGGCCTGTGCCGCCGGTCGAGGTGTTGAAGGTGATCGTGTCGAAACCGTGCGCCTGCTGGCCGTCGGCCGCGACGGTCGACTCCTGCGCGCCGCGGAAGCGGAACGTGGTCGAACCGGACGTGGCGTCGATCGTGTCCGCGCCGTTGCCGCCGTAGACGATGCCGTCGGTGTCGACGGTCGTGATGTGGTCGTCGCCATCGAAGCCCCACACGTACTGGCCGGCCAGCGTGTCGGCGCCCGTCGTCCCCAGGCCGTACGTGCCGGCCTTGTCGGTGTGGAGGTCCGCGCCCGGCCCCACGCCCAGTACGCCCTGCGCGGCCGTGGCCTGCACGCCGATGGTCGCGGTGCCGACGATCGCCTCGCCGACCTGCACGGCGGGATCGACGCCGTCGGCCAGGTAGACGTGGCCCGCCTCCAGGCTGGACAGCGCGATGCCGCTGTCCGTCGCCTGCGCCGAGTAGTCGACGTACGGCCCGTCGATCTTCACGGATGACGAATACGTGGAGAGGCCGCCCGCGGACGTGACGCCGATCTGGATGAGCGGATCGCGCGCGGTCAGGTCGACGTCGTGCAGCGTGACCGTCTTGGCGGCCGTGTCGATCGTCGCATTGCCGGCGCCGACGAAGCCGCCGGCCCCGATCTGGACGGTGACCGATGCGCCGTCGCCGATGGTGCCGGTATAGGCGAACACCAGGTCGGCCTTGGCCAGCCCCGTCTGCGTGCCGCCCTGGGCGCCGCCGACGACATGGTCGAACACGAGGCCTTCCGCCGGCGCGGATCCTTCGAGCGTGTACGGCATCGACGCGACGGCGCTGGCGTTGCCGGCCGCGTCGACGACGCGCACCTGCAGCGTGTGCTGGCCGGTGGCCAGCGCCGCCGTCGCCTGGCGGCCGGCGTCCGGCGTGGCGCCGGTGATCCAGTTCGTGCCGTCGACCGTGTATTGCCACGTTGCGCCGGCCTCGATGCCGCTGACCTTGACCTGGCCGTTGGTGGTGACGTGGTCGGTGGCGCTCTTGCCCGTGTCGCTCGCCAGGGCGACCGTGGGCGCGGCGGGCGCCGTCTTGTCCATGTCGACTTCCAGCGCGTTCGTCGTGCCCGTGTTGCCGGCCAGGTCGGTGACGATGTAGCGGATGAAGTGCGCACCGTCGGCCAGCGGGGCCGCCGGATCGGCGTCGGCCCAGGTGCCGTCCTTGCCGCTGTCGGAGACCTGGAACACGACCTTGGCGGCATCCTTGCCGCCGTGCAGGGTGACCCAGTAGTCGTCGGCATTGGTCAGTAGCTTCAAGGTCGTCAGGTCCGCGCCGTTCGCGCCGTCGCGGAAGGCGAGCGTCGGATTGAACACGGTGTTGACCGTGTAGTCGAGCGCCTTGATGCTGAACGTCTCGGTGCCGTCGACCTGCTCGAACGTGCGCACGAGCAGGTGGTGCTGGCCCGCGCCGAGGTCCAGCAGGGCCGTGCCGTCGGTATTCGCGGCCGGGCCCGCGGTCCAGCTCTGGCCGTCATTGGTGCTGTACGACCAGACGGCGGTCGCATCGAGGCCTTTGACCTCGACCTGGCCGTTGCTCGTGATGTGGTCGGTGGCGCTGGCGCCGGTATCCTGGGCGAGTTGGACGGTCGGCGCGCTGGGCAGCGCGTGGTTCATGACGAGCTTCAGCGGGTTCGACGGGGCCGTGTTGCCGGCCATGTCCGTGACGACGTAGCGGATGTAGTGGGTGCCGTCGGCCAGCGGATCGGTGTCCTTGGCCGTGACCCAGGTGCCGTCCGCGCCCGTGTCCGAGATCTGGAAGATGCTGTTGGCGGCGCCTTTTGCGCCGTACAGCGTCACCCAGTAAAAGTCCGTGTTCGTCACCATGGCATCCGCCGCGAGATCCTTCCCGTCCGGCCCCTGGAAGGCCAGGCGCGGGGTGAAAGTCGTCGCGAGCGTGAATGCGAGCGTGGCGGCGGCGCTGGCGTTGCCGGCCGCGTCGACGGTGCGGACCTGCAGTGTTTGCGGGCCGTTGGCGCTGGTGTCCAGCAGGGCCGTGCCGGCCTGGTCGGCGGCCGGGCCCGTCGTCCACGTCGTGCCGTTGGTGCTGTACTGCCACGTCGCGCCGGCCTCGATGCCGCTGACCTTGACCTGGCCGTTGCTGGTGATGTGGTCGGTGGCGCTCGCGCCGGTGTCCGCGACGAGCTCGACCTTCGGCGCGGCCGGGGCCGTCTTGTCCATGTCGACTTCCAGCGCATTCGTCGTGCCCGTGTTGCCGGCCAGGTCGGTGACGATGTAGCGGATGAAGTGTGCACCGTCGGTCAGCGGGGCCGCCGGATCGGCATCGGCCCAGGTGCCGTCCTTGCCGCTGTCGGACACCTGGAACACGACCTTGGCGGCATCCTTGCCGCCGTGCAGGGTGACCCAGTAGTCGTCGGTATTGGTCAGCAGCTTCAAGGTCGTCAGGTCGGCGCCGTTCGCGCCGTCGCGGAAGGCGAGCGTCGGCTTGAACTCGGTGCTGAGGGTGTACTTGAACGTCGTGACGGCACTGACGTTGCCGGCCGCGTCGGTGCTGCGCACCAGCAGCGTCTGGCTGCCGGTCGCGGTGGTGTTCAGCAGTGCCGTGCCGTCGGTGGCGGCCGGACCGGTCGTCCAGGTCGTGCCGTTGGTGCTGTACTGCCAGGTTGCGCCGGCCTCGATGCCGCCGACCTTGATCTGGCCGTTGCTAGTGATGTGGTCGCTCGCGCTGGCACCCGTGTCTGCGACGAGCTGCACGGTCGGTGCGGCGGGCGGCGTGGTGTCGCCTGGCGGCGTCGGCTTGACGATATCGGTCACGGCGCCCAGGCCGCCCTGGGTAGCCGCCTGAGCCACGTCGCGCAGGGTTGTTCCCGACGGCAGCGAATTGACGATGCCCGCCATGCCGCCACCCTGCTGCAGCGTCGCGAGCGCAGCGGTATCGCTGGCCGCGGCCTTTCCGACGCTGGCCAGCGCTTCGACCATGGCGACCGGATCGGCCTTGCCGCCCGCCGAGGTGAGCAGCGTCGTCAGGTTGCCGCTGCCGGCCAGGGCGGTGATGACTGCCGGATTGTCGTGTGCCGTCTGGACGAGCGATTTGGTGGCCGCGACCAGCGACTTGATGTCGGTCGCGCTCGACGCGGGCGTGATCGCGGCGATCAATACGCGCGCCGCTTCGATGGCGGCCGTGCCGTCGTAGGCCGTGCCCGACGCCGCCACTTCGGCGGTGAACTGGGCGGCGGCTTCCTGGCGCAGGGTCGACAGCTGGGCGTCCGTGGTCTGGGCGCCATGCATGATTTCGATGGCGGCATCCGCGATGCTGATCGCGCCAGTCTCGATGGCCTTCGTCCAGTACGCGAGGCCGGCCTCATCGGGGGCGCGGTTGAACAATTGCTGGTAGACGTCGGCGATGCGCTCGCTCGGGGTCGCGTCGCCGAAGCGGGACGTCGCTTCGGCCGACGTCGAGAATGCGTCGATGATGGTGCTGAAGTCGCCGTTGTTTTGCGCGAGCGCTTGCGACCAGTAGGCCAGGCCGGCGGGATCGGCCGGACGGCCGTAATACGCGAGATAGAATGAATTGACTGCGGCGTCGTAGTTGGTTGCCATAGATGGGCTCCTTGTCATGGGCGGCGTACCGCTTTCTCTCCAGGGACCAAAACTATAGCATTAGAGACTCTAAAATTTACTAAAAGAAATTTGTCATTAGTAAACTGTGGTTTTTCACACGCATTGCTGCCGCCGCTGCGTGGATGTGCGCGTAGACGACCCTGCGTGGACGAGGTGCGGCCGCAGTGCCCGGGCAGCCGCTTCGCCGATGACACGCCAGTATTCGCGCCGCAGCGCCACGCGCTTGCGGTGCTTCGACGGTATCTCCGCCAGCGGTTTCTTCTGGAAGGGCAGGGCGATGTACCACGCGCGGCCCGGCATGTCCGTGCCGCCGAGGCTGCGCCAGACGCCGTCGTAGGCGGTGGCGAACTGCTTCTCGTCGGACGGCGTCCAGGCGCAGTGCCATACCGATTTGACGGCCACCACGTGGTCGATGCCCAGCGCCTGCGCGATGCCCTGCAGCGCGGCGCAACAAAAGAAGCCGGGCGTCGCGACCAGCGGCGAATTGGCCGGGAACGCGCGGCGGAAGGCGTCGACGGCGTCCGCCTCGTCGGCGCGGTGGCCCTGGTTGCGGACGATGAACGGCAGGATGCAGGCCGCGCCGAGCCCGGCCAGGCCCGCGAAGCGCTCGTCGACCCAGCTGAACGACAGTCGATGCATGCGCCGGCCGTTGGCGAGCAGGGTCAAGGTGAGATCGCCTTCCGCGTTCAGGCGTTGCGCCATGCCGAGGCGGACCTCGACCTTGCTGCCGTCCGCCTCGTGCTGCCACAGCACGAGTCCGCCGTCGCGGTAGACGGCATGCTTGTAGGCGGCGTCGAACGTGGCGTCCTCGAAGCGGTAATGCGTCAGCACGCAGCGCACGCGCTGGCGCAGCGACAACCCCTTCGCCAGATAGTTCCGGTGGCTCAGGTGGTGGAAGACGTCGTCATGCACTTGCGCCACGTAGTTGCGGTAGACGTCCATGGCGAGCAGTTCCGCGTGGGCGCGGCGGAACAGCAGCACCCGCAGGCTGCGCGCGATGCATGCGGCCCAGGATGCGAACGGGTAATGGCGCCGGGCCTTCCAGTGGCGGGTGAGGAGGGCGAAGACCATGTGTGCTCCAGAATAGGACTGGAGCCGCGACACGGGTGTCAATACATCAGGCCCCTGCGACCATTCTCCGCAGGGCTATGCATGGTGTATTGGAGTGCATCAAGCGGATCACGCGTCGCCGACTTCCTTGCGCATGCGCTGGCGCCAGCGCATCAGGGCGGCGGAGAACGTGGCGAAATAGGCGGCCGTCAGGCCCAGGCACAGCATCGTGATCGGGCTGTCGGTGAAGCGCGGATTGGGCTTGTTGCTGCCCTGGTTCATGTAGATCTCGATGCCGAGATAGATCACGCGCGCCACCAGCGCCATGGCGACCAGGATGCCCATGCGCGACGGCGGCGTGAAGAAATAGCCTTCCGGTGTGTCCTCGAAGCGGGTGCGGCGCAGGCCGTAGCTGCCCAGCGCGATGCCGCCGATGGCGCCGGCGGCCAGCGCGGCCAGCTGGAACGGCCGGTCGCCGAGTTCCGTCGCGGGGATGAGGAGCATGACGACGAAGACGAACAGGCCCGTGTAGTGGCGCGACAGGATCGAGCGCTGCCGGGTCATCTGGTGTTTCAGGCGCGAATGGATGCGCCAGACGAGCAGGGGGACGAGGGCGATGAGGGCGAGGGTGGTGAGACTCATGCGAAGAAACTCAAGGTGAGACGGGGGCGGTGCGCTTGCGCCACGACAGCAGGCCGAACGCATAGCTCATGTAATAGCCGGCCAACACGCCGAAGATGACGAGGGTCAGCGGACTCGACACGAACTCGTGGTGCGCGAACGAACCGAGCGCGTAGAACTCGTACGCGCGCCAGGCCATGCGGGCCATGAACAGCAGGGCCACCCCAAGGCCGATCGGTGCGTGCGGGGTGAAGAAGAATTCCGCGCCGACCTGTTCGAAGCGGGTCTTGCCGATCGCGATGCGGCCCAGCACGGCGCCGACCGGCAACCCGGCCGCGAGGCCCGCGAGGGCGAACGGATTCGTCCTGAGGCTGACGGCGGCCAGGACCAGCAGCAGCAGGGGGAAGAACACGAGGGTCGTGCGGTGGCGCCACGTCTTCGAACGCTGGCGGGTCGTCAGGCGCTTGATGCGGCTGTACATGCGCCACAGCACGAAGGGCGCGAGCACGGCGGCAACGACGGGAGTCGGCAACATGGGATTCCTCGGAACTTTCTGTCGAATCCGCCATTGTAAACCAGGCGCGCGTCGGCAAACCGCTGCCCATGGTAATGTTTTGGCATCTTCAGCAGGAGCCTCACATGATCCTAGACCTGACCGCGATGCGGCGTACGGTTCCGCACCACGCGCACCGGGCGCCCGATCCCGCACCCATCGAGGAACCGCCGCCCGACCCGTTCGAGCCCGCCGACCCGCACCAGCCGCCCATCCGCACGCCGCAGAACGACGAGCCGCCTGTCGATCCGAATCCCAGCGTCACGTACCACTAGGCACTAGGCCAGCAGCGCCGCGTGTTCCTGGAGCAGGTCGGCCAGCAGGTCCGCCATCAGGGTCACGCGCGGCGAGCGGCGCACGTCCGGATGCACCGCCAGCCACAGCGGGCGGCTCAGCACGTGGCCGTGGTCCGGGTGCAGCGCCAGCAGCGGATCGTTGCGGCCGAGGAAGTGCGGCAGCACGGCGACGCCGAGTCCGGCACGGCACGCGGCGAGCATCGCGGCTGCATCGTTGGTCCAGAACGCGTACGGCCGTCCGGCCGCGAATTTCGCCAGCCAGGCCTGCTGCGGCGTGTCCTTCATCGCTTCGCCATAGCCGATGAATTCCCAGTCGTCCTGCGGCTGCTCGAACCAGGCGGGCGTCGCATACAGTCCGTAACCCATCTGCGCCAGCGGCCGGGCCGCCAGTCCCGGCTGCTCGGGACGCGCCATGCGCAGCGCGAGGTCGGCTTCTCTCCGGTACAGGTCGGCCTGGCGGATTTCGCCGATGATTTCCAGCGTGAGCGCGGGCCAGCGCGCGCGCAACGCGCCCAGGTGCGGCACGAGGAACACGTTCGCGAAGGTGGGCGGCGCCGACAGCCGCACGACGCCGCGCAAGGTGGCCGCGCCCGCGCCGGCGCGGGCAAACGCGAGCGCCTCGTCTTCGACCCGGCGCGCCTGCGCCAGCAATTCCTCGCCTTCCACCGTCAGCGCCCAGTGCTTCGGCAGCCGGTCGAACAGGCGCACGCCCAGGCGCGCCTCGAGCATGCCGATGCGGCGCGCGACGGTCGAATGCTCGACGTCCAGCACGCGCGCCGTCGCGCTCAGCTTGCCTTGGCGGGCCAGTTCCACGAAGTAGCGGATGTCGTCCCAGTCGAGCGCTTCACCTATGGATTTTTGCACGGTCATTGACGATGTTTTGGGATTTCGGATGATTTTTGATCAATCTACCATGAGGTTCCCGACAACAGGAGAATGACATGGACGAATTGATCGAACACGTGCGCATCCACCGCCAGGGTGGCCCGGAACAATTGGAAACCGAGCGGCTCGGCGTCGCGCCGCCGGCGGCCGGCGAGGTGCGGGTGCGCCAGCTGGCCATCGGCGTGAACTTCCTCGACGTGTATCACCGCAACGGCACGTATCCGCTGCCGCAACTGCCGGCGACGCCGGGTGTCGAAGGCGCCGGCGTCGTCGAGGCGCTCGGTCCGGGCGTGACCGGTGTCGTGCCGGGCCAGCGCGTCGCGTACACGGGGCTGGTCGGCGCTTACGCGGCGGTGCGCAATGTGCCGGCGGATCGTCTCGTCGTCGTGCCGGATGCTGTCTCTCTCGACGCCGTCGCCGGCGGCCTGCTGCGCGGTCTCACGGCGCACATGCTGTTCGCGCACGTGCGCGCGCTCCGTCCCGGCGACACCGTCCTCGTGCATGCGGCCGCCGGTGGCCTCGGGGTCGTGCTGACGCAGTGGGCGAGTGCGCTCGGCGCGCGCGTCATCGGCACGGCCGGCAACCGCGACAAGGCGGCGCTGGCGCTGGCCCACGGCGCCGAACGCGTGGTCCTGTACCGCGAGGAGGATTTCGTGGCGGCGGCACGCGATTTCACCGGCGGGCGCGGCGTCGACTTCGCGATCGACGGCATCGGCGGCGCGACCCTGCTGCGCACGTTCGACGCCGTTCGGCCGTACGGCATGGCGGCCAGCGTCGGCCAGGCCGGCGGCAGCATCGAGCCGGTCGACCTGCTGCAGATCGGCAAGCCGCGCGGCATCGCGTTCGCGCGTCCGAGCGTGATGCAGTTCGTGACGGTCCCCGGCCTGTACCAGGAAGGCGCACAGGCGACGCTGGCGCGGCTGGCGGCGGGCCTGCGCGTGCCGGTCGGGCAGGACCTGCCGCTGGCGCGCGCGGCCGAGGCGCATGCCGCGCTGGAGGCGGGGCAGACGAGCGGCGCCGTGCTGCTGCGGCCTCGATAAAAAAGTGCTTGACCAACCAATAACCGGCTGGTTATGATTCAATTCATAGCCAGCCGGTTATTAATTGCCATGACAGACGCCCACGATATTCTTTTCCGGACACTCGGCGACCCGACGCGCCGCGCCATTTTCGAATCGCTGTGCCGCGACGGCGAGCAGACGGTCGGGGCCCTTACGGCCCGGGCCGGCATCTCGCAGCCGGCCGTGTCCAAGCATCTGGGCCTGTTGAAGCAGGCCGGGCTCGTGCGCGACCGGCATGAAGGACGCCAGACGCACTACACCGCCCAGCTGCAGGCACTGGCGCCGCTGGCCGACTGGACTAACCAAATGGCCCGGTTCTGGGAGAGCCGGTTCGATGACCTGGAAGACCTGTTAAAAAGGATGGACCAATGAACGATACCTCGCTCCAAACGCGCACCGTCACCGTCGAACGCGAATTCGCGCATCCGCCGGAAAAGCTCTGGCGCGCGCTCACGCAGCCGCACCTGATCGAGGCGTGGCTCATGAAGAACGATTTCGTGCCCGCCCTGCATCATCGCTTCAAGCTCAGCGCCGACTGGGGCGCCGTCGAGTGCGAGGTGCTGGAGATCGAACCGAACCGTTCGCTGTCGTACACGTGGGCCGCGATGGGCCTGGACAGCGTCGTCACCTGGACCCTGACCCCGGCCGGCGCGGGCACGCACCTGAAAATGGAACAGACCGGCTTCCAGCCCGGCCAGGATGCGGCCTACAATGGTGCGAAATACGGCTGGAACAAGTTCACCGCCGCCCTCGACGAGGTGCTGGCGAAGCTCGACGACTAAGCTGAAGGAGGGGAGATGAAGCAGGAGAATTCGTCCGCGGACCTGCCGGCGTCCGCACTGATCGACCGCCGCATCGCCGACCTGGGCGACTGGCGCGGCGCGGCGCTGGCCCGGGTGCGTGCCCTGATCCACGAAGCGGTGCCCGGCGTCGTGGAGGAATGGAAGTGGATGGGAACGCCCGTGTGGTCCAGCGGCGGTATTCTCTGCACGGGCGAGTCGTACAAATCGCACGTGAAGCTGACCTTCCTGAAAGGCGCGTCGCTGGACGACCCGTCCGGCCTGTTCAACTCCAGCCTGGACGGCAACGCCCGGCGCGCCATCGACATCCACGAAGGCGAGGAACTGGACCCGGCCGCGTTCCGTGCCCTCATCCGCGCGGCGGCGGCCCTGAATGCCGCCAAGGCAAAACCGAAGCGCGCAAAAGTTGCCTGAAACCGGGGTCAGACCCCGGTTTTTGGAAATGTCGCGCCAGATATTGCCAAGATTCGGGGTCAGACCCCATTCCCGGCGCAATTCGGGGTCAGAGCACATTTCGGGAACATGGTCCTGTAGATATTTTCAATACGACGTCGCGCAGCACGACCGTCTCATGTCGCGGATGGGCGCCGGCAGCACATCGATGCCTCTGTCGAAAACACTGCTCAGCCAACATTGTCCGAAAATGTGCTCTGACCCCGAATTTTGCAGAAAATGTGCTCTGACCCCGAATTGACCGGATTGCGCAGAGGATGTTGCCAAAATTTGGGGTCTGACCCCGGTGTTAGTCAAATGCCCAGGAGTACAGCACGTCCAGCGCCGTGTTGGTGCCGGTCTGTAGCTGCAGGGTGATGCGCGGGTTGATCTTGTAGCGCACGCGCACGACGCTCGAGGCGGTGGCGGCGCCCTGTTCGAAGCTCAGGTACAGGCGCGACGAGATGCGCTTGCCGACCGTGACCACCGTGTTCTCCAGGCCGGACGCCTGGCCCGCGCCCTGGCGCACGCCCAGTTCGTCCACGCCCAGCGAGTTCGCCAGCTTGCTCGTGATGCCGCCCGTGCCGCCTTTGCCGCCCAGCAGGGCGCCGGCGGCGGCGCTCAGCACGTCGGCTTCGTTGCCCGTCGTCGCTTCCATCCCGTGGCCCAGCACGAGCCACGACAGTTTGTCGCTGTCGGACACGTTCGGCGTCGACACGAGCTTCGCCGTCGGCGCCAGCGCCGTGCCGCGCACCTGCACGCCCGCCTCGACGTTCGTCTCGCTCAGCTGCTCGCCGTCGGGGCGCTTGCGCACGGCGAGGATGTCCAGCGACGGATTGTCGTACGGGCCGCTGAACGTGATCACGCCGCGCTCGATCGCCAGGCGCTGGCCGTACGCGGCATACGTGCCGCTGACGGTGCGCACGGTGCCGTTGATGCGCGGCGGGCGGTCGCCCACCTTCATCACGTGCACGTTGCCGGCGAGGTAGGCGTCGGCGCCCATGCCGCGCAGGTGGAAGTCGTCGCCCAGGTCGGCCGTCAGGTCGATTGTCAGCGGGACCGCCGCTTCCTTCTTCGCCGCCGGCGCCGCGGTGCCGCGGCCCAGCACGATCACGTCGTCCGAGATCGTCGGGCGGTCCTGCGGGGCCAGTTCGACGAGCGCGCGGTCGGCCTTGAAGTTGCCTTCGACCCGGAACTGGCGCGCGTCGCGCACGACGCTGGCCTGGCCGCTCAGGATGACGGTGCGGTCCGGGCGCGACAGCGCTTCCAGCTTGTCCGCCACGAGTTTCACATTCATCGTCGCTTCTCCGCCGACAAAGCGCACGAAGCCGTCCGCCGTCGCGCGGCCGCTGTTGCCCTCCAGCGTCAGGCGCTGCAACTGCAGCTGGTCGCCGGCGAGCTGGGCGCGCAGCTGGCCGTTGCGCAGGCGGACGCCCTGGTCCGGCCAGCGCACGGCGAGACCGTCGCCCTCGATGTTGCCGTTCAGCGTGGGCGCACCGACGGTACCGGTGCCGTTGATGGCGAGGCGCAGCGCGCCGTCCACTTCCAGGCCCGGCTGGCCGAGCAGCGGCGACACCCACGACAGCGACGCGAGGTTCGCATTGGCCGTCAGTTTCAACGGGCTGTCGTTGTCGACGCGGCCTTGCAGCAGCTGCGCGGTCGCGTCCACGTTGGCGGTGCCGATGCGCGTGCCGTCCAGCGCGAGCTGGCTGCGCAGCGCGCCGCCGGCGACGTCCGCGCGCAGGTCGAGCTGGCGCAGGCCCAGCGCGATCGGCGAGATGTCGCCCGCGATCAGGTCGCCCTTTTCGCGGAACACGTGCACGTTGCCCGCGAGCTGAGGCACGGCGCCGGCCGCGGTGGGCGCGCGCAGGTCGATGGCCCATTGCGCGCCCAGGGTCAAATCGCCGCGCACGTTCTGGCGCATCGCGTCCGACGCCTGCGCCAGGTAGTTCATCGGCACGCCGGTGGCGCTGCCGCGCGTGTTCCAGCGCGGGCCGATCTTCACGAGCGAATCGATCGTGACCGAACCGGCGGGGAGGCGGATCGTCGCGCCGTTGAACGCGATCTGCTCCGGTTTCGCCAGGCCCGCGAGACCGCTGCCCGGCGCGCCCGCGATGCGCAGGGGCGTGGGCGCGGCCAGGGTCATCGCGTAGCGTCCGCTGTTCTTCAGCGAGTCGACGGTGCCGTTCCACGTATTGCCGGTCAGGCCGCCGTGCACGGCCAGCGCCGCATCAAAGCTGTCGCCGCGCGCGGCGGCGGAGATCGTGTGCGCGCCGCGCGTGCCCGTCGACGTGAGGCGCGCGGAGGCGATCTTCGTTTCGCTGACGTTGCCCAGTTTATCCGTCGTCGTGCTCGCGTAATCCGTGACCGACACGTCCAGCGCGAGCGGATCGGCGGCGCCGCGGCCCGAGCCGAGGTTCGCCGTCGCCTTGAGTGTCTTGACCGATTGCGTGCCCATCGCGCGGATGTTCTGGCCTTCGACGGCGGCCGTCAGCGACGGCGTGTCCATCGTGCCGGACAAGGTGCCCGAGCCGCGCAGCACGCCGCCGAAGTCCGGGCCCAGCGCGGCCAGCTGCGGTGCGTCGATGCGCCAGTTGAGCGTGTCGCGCCCGCTGCCGAACGCGCCCTTCGCCGCGACCACGTTGCCGCCCAGGTGCAGGTCGACGTCCGCATTCGACACGTGGCGCTTGTCCGCGGCGAGCTTGGCGTGGCCCCATAGCGGCGATTTCGACAAGGTCGAATCCTGCAGCGCGAGGTCGACGGCGCCGCCCATGTTCGCGCCCGTGCGGCCGCTGGCCGTGAAGCCGCCGTTGATGCTGCCGGCCAGCGGCGAGCCGAAGGCGGCCGGGTTCAGGCGCTGCATGTCGCCCTTGGCCGTGACTTCGACGATGCGCGCGCCTTCCTTGCCCGACAGCCAGGCTTCGCCGCTCGCATGGACGGAGCCGTTGTCATTCTTGCGTTCACGCGGGACCCAGCCCAGGTTGCGCGCATCCACCTCGAACGTCGTGCGCGGCGCGTCCATGGTGCCGGTGACGACGCCGCTCGCGAGCACGGCGCCATACAGGTCGCTGCGCAGCGCGGACAGCTGCTTGCCGTCGACCTTCCACGTCAGCTTTTCGCCCGGCTTGCCGAAGGCGCCGCGCAAATCGACCGTGTTCTGGCCCAGCGCCAGCGTGGCGTCGACGTCGTGCACGTGCGTCGCGTCCGCATCGAGCTTGCCGCGGCCGGACAGCGGCTGGTCGAACAGGCGGCTCGGACGCACGGCGAAATCGGCCGCGACCTTCCATTGCGGGACGAGCGCGCCGGCCGCGTTGATCTCGGCATTGATGTCGGCCTGCGGGAACTTGCCGAAATCGGCCGGATTGAATCTGCTGACGACGGCATTCGCCTTGAACGGCTTTTTATCCGTGAGGTTCGCATTGCCCGTCACGCGCACGCTGCTCTTGCCGGCGGACAGGCGCGCGTCGCGCACCGTGAGCACGTTGTCGGCCAGCGCCGCCTGCGCGGCGAGGCGCAGGCCGGCGTCCGACAGGTTCACGTCCAGCGTCTGCGTGTCCTTCGTGTTGGCGACCTTGATATCGCCCGCGATCTTCGTCGGCTTCATGCTGCCGTAGACGTCGTGCAGGTCGAAGCGGTCCGTGTGCAGCGCGAATTCGGCAGTGCCGAGGCCCTTTTCGTCGGGGCCGCGCTGCACGCTGCCATTGCCCGTGAAGCGGCCGGCGGCGCCCACGTCGATCAGCACGTCCGTGATGCGCATGGCGGTGAGGCTGCCGCCCAGCTGGCCGCGCATCGCGCGCAGCGGCAGGCGCTGCTGGTCGAGCGTGCCGACGGCGCCGTCGTTCGTCAGGTTCACGGAACCCGCGATGTTGCGGTTCGGGTCGAGCCGGACCGACACGGCCAGGTTCAGGTCCGCGCTGGGCAGGGCCGGGCTGAAGAAGCCGGGGTCGATGTCGTGCGCATCGAGCGTGAAGGCCTGCAGCGGGATGTCCGCGAACGGCGACATCACGATCTGCGCCTTGCCCTGCGCGCGCGCGGCCTGGCCGGTGGCGTCGATGACGGTCTTCTGCAGATCGCCCGACGCGTGCAGTTTCAGTTGCGCGCCCAGGCTCGGCGGCGCCTCGGTCTGCGCCGGCGCCGCCGGCTGCGACTGCGTCAGGCTGGCATCCGCATCCAGTTTATACGGCAGCGTGTTGGCGATGCTGCCCTTGGCCGCGACCTGGCCCCAGGGCGTGTTCGCGGAGGCGTAGTCCAGCTTCCATTGCGCCTTGTCGCCGTGCAGGCGCGCGCGGATGTCGTCGATTTCCGTCGTCGCGCCCTTGTTCACGAAGATGGCCTTCGCCAGGCGCGCATCCTCGACCGCGATCTTGAAGGGCGGCGCGAGGCGCGTGGGCATCGTCGCCGGTTCCGTCGATTCCTTCAGCGTCTCCACGCGCACCACGCGGGCGTACAGCTTGTCGATCTCGACGCCGCGCGACAGGTATTGCCAGGGCTTCCAGTCGATGTCGATGTCGTCGGCCGTCGTCACCGACGTCTCGCTGCGGAACACGACGTGGCCGATGTGCATGTGGCCGTACAGCGAGCCGGAGACGCCGGACAGGGTCAGCTTGCCGCCGCTCGCGTTGGCGACGCGCTGGGCGATCATCTGCAAGGTGGTCTCGCGGCCCAGGTACCAGACGGCGCCGCCCAGCACGACGCCGACGACGACCACGCCGATGCCGACGCGGCGCGGCCAGCGACGTACTGGCGCAGGAGTTGGGGGCGTTTGTTGATCGGCTTCCATCAGAACGTGAATCCCAGTGAGAAATGCAGGCGGACCTTATGCACAGCCTTGCCGTAGGCGACGTCGACGTTGATCGGGCCGACGGGGCTGCGCCAGCGCGCGCCGACGCCGTAGCCGACCTTCGGTTTCAGGTCGGAGAAGTTGTCGCCCGCGTTGCCGACGTCGTAGAACACGGCCGCGCCCCACGGCGGCTTGAACCAGTAATCGTATTCGGCGCTGGCGGTAAACAGGTAGCGGCCGCCCGTGATGGCGGAACCGACCGGCACGCCCAGCTGCTGGTAGCCGTAGCCGCGCACGGACTGGTCGCCGCCGGCGCGGAACAGGAACGTCGACGGCACGCCGTTCTTGTCCTTCGAGCCGACCGCGCCGAACTCGCCGCGCACGATCAAGGTGCCCGCGTCGCCGACCGGCTTGTAGCCGAGGGCGCGCGTGTAGATGCGCACGAATTTTTCGTCCGTCAGCACGGGCAGGACGGCGCCGCCGATCTGCGCGTTGACGATGTAGCCGCGCGACGGCTGCACGAGGCTGTCCAGCTTGCGCTTGGTGATCGAGAACGTCAGCGGCAGGCTGTTCACGCGCGTCGTCGGCAGGTCGTCGATGGTCACCTGTTCGGTCAGCGCCTCCAGGGTGAGCGTCTTTTCCAGCAGCGGCGAACCCCACGCGCGCTTGGCGTGGATGCTCGTCGTGCGCGTGATCTGGCCGTTCGCGTCCAGGCGGTCGTAGCCGGCGCCGAAGCTGTTGTTGTAGCCGCCCGTCGTCGTCGGCAGGTAGAAATCGGCTTTCGCGGCCTGGTGCTTCTGCTCGTACAGCACGTTGCTCTTCATGCGCTTGCCGAACACGTTCAGGTCGTCGTACTCGGCCTGCGCGCGGGCGCCCGTGTTGGTCGAGAAACCGACGCCGAGCGCCACGTTCTTGCGCTTGTTCTCCGTGACGCGCACAAGGACGGGCAAGGTCGCGGGGCCGCTCGGCGGCTGCGGCGTCGCGCCCTCGTTTTCCTTGAGGTCCTGCACCTGCGACGCGATTACGGACGACATGTCGGCGCTGACTTCCACGCTGCTGAAGTAGCCCGTGTCCTGCAGGCGGCCCTGCAGCGCCTGCAGTGCGGCCTCGTTGTATTCGGCGCCGGGGCGGATCGTGTTCAGGTTCGTGATCACGCTGGCCGGATAGCGCTGCAGGCCCTCGATCTTGAGTCCGCCGAAGCGCGCGTCCGGGCCGCTGTCGATGACTACCTTGAGCAGCGCGCGGTGCGTGTCCGGATCGACCGTGGCCGAAGAATCGAGCAGCTGCGCGCGCGGGAAGCGCGATTGCGCGACCTGGCGCACGAGGCCGCGCTTGGCCGCTTCCCAGTCGGCCGTGCGGAAACGCGCGCCGACGGGCAAGGTCCAGCGGTTGCGCAGGGCGGCCGCGTCGATCGGGGCGCTGCCCTTGTCGAACGGGACGAAGCCGCGCAACTCGATGTCGACGTCGCCGACGATCACCGGATCGCCCGGCACGACGTCGACGAGCGCCACCGGCTTGCTGCCCGACGTGTCGAGGTCGGCGGAGACCTTCGGCGTGTAATAGCCTTCGGTGGCGACCAGGGTCTTGATCTGCTCGGGCGTCGTGCGCACGAGGCGCAGCAGCTGCTCCATGTCGAGGCGCGGGTTGCCGCGCCAGCGCATCAGGTCGAGGTTATTTTCCAGCAGCTCGCGCAACTGGCGCGGCGCGTCGATGCGCACGGTATAGTCGATGGCTCGGGAAGGCGCTTCCGGCACCGGTTGATCCTGCGCGGCCGCGACCGGGACGACACACAGCGCGTTCACGGCCAGCACGATTTGTGCCAAAATTCGTGGTCGCGCCGGCGCCATCGCCGTGCATGGGTCGGGTCGTGCGGGAATCATGTCGCTCCATTCGTCAATATGCCGGGCACATCTTAACTGATTGTCAAATATGATGGCGGACGACTCAGCGCCGACGTCATTACAGGAACCCATCATGCACCAACCCGATACCGCCCTCGTCCTGTTCAGCGGAGGACAGGATTCCACCACCTGCCTCGCCTGGGCCCTGCAGCGCTACGAGCACGTGGAAACCATCGGTTTCGACTACGGCCAGCGCCATGCGATCGAACTGGACGTGCGCGCCCCCGTGCTCGCGAAGATGCGCGCACTGTCCGCCACGTGGGACCAGCGCCTGGGCGAGGATCACCTGATCGATTTGTCGCTGATCTCGCGCATTTCCGACACGGCCTTGACGAGCAACGTCGAGATCCAGATGCAGGCCAACGGCTTGCCGAACACGTTTGTTCCCGGCCGCAACCTGCTGTTCATGACGGTGGCGGCGACGGTCGCGTACCGCCGCGGCCTGAACGTATTGGTCGGCGGCATGTGCGAGACGGATTTTTCCGGCTACCCGGACTGCCGCGACGACACGATGAAGGCGCTGCAGGTCGCGCTGAACCTGGGCATGGCCACGCGCCTGAAGGTCGAGACGCCGCTGATGTGGATCGACAAGAAGCAGACGTGGCAGCTGGCGGAGCAGTGCGGCGGCGAGGCGCTCGTCGACCTGATCCGCTTCGAGACCCATACTTGCTACCTGGGCGAACGGGGCGCTCCGCATGCGTGGGGCCACGGCTGCGGCAAGTGTCCGGCCTGCGAGCTGCGCGCGCGCGGCTACGAGCAGTACGCGCGCGAATCTGCTATCTCCTGCTCGGGCGGCTGATGGAATGCGCCACGCCCTGCTGACCGACCTGCATGCGAACCGCGAGGCGGTGGAAGCCTGCCTCGCGCATGCGGAACGCCAGCACGTCGACCAGTACGCGTTCACGGGCGACTTCGTCGGCTACGGCGCCGATCCAGCCTGGGTCGTGCGCACAGTGATGGAGTACGTCAAGGGGGGCGCCGTCGCGGTGCAGGGCAATCACGATCTCGCCGTCACGCGGCCCCCGAATCCGCGGATGCATGCGGAAGCGCGCGAAGTCATCGCGTGGACGGGCGGCCAGCTCGATGCGGAACAACTGGCGTTCCTGGCCGCGCTGCCCCTCATCCAGCAACACGGCAACGCGTGCTTCGTGCACGCGAGCGCGCATGCGCCCGAGCGGTGGGAATACGTGACGGGGACCGAGGAGGCCGAGCGCAGCATCCGCGCCAGCGGCAGCCGCATCGTGTTTTCCGGCCACGTGCACGCGCCCGCGCTGTACCGCCGCGCCGACGACGGCCGCATGGGCCGCCACGTGCCGCAAGCGGGAGAAGCCATCCCTTTGCAGCCGCAGCACCGCTACCTCGTGCTGCCCGGCGCCGTGGGCCAGCCGCGCGACCAGAACAACGCGGCGTGCTACGCCATCTTCGACGACGCGGCCCGGGAGATCCAGTATTTCAGGGTGCCGTATGACCACGGCGCGGCCGCGCGGAAGGTCATCGCGGCCGGGTTGCCGATCGTGTTCGCGATGCGGCTGGTGGAAGGAATTTAAACTGCCTGTTGCATGTAGCGGTGCTTGCGCGAGCGGCTCACGAAGAACCACACGATCGCGAGGGGCACCAGCAGCGGCAGCAGCAGGGGCGAGACCATCAGGGCCAGCACGCAGGCGCCGAGCGCCAGGCCGCCGATGCACAGGATGCCCACGCCGGCGAACACCACCGCGAGCACGGCGCCCACGAACAGCATGATCACGCCGGCCAGCAGCATGCCGCCGCCCGCGAAGACCGTCGCCAGCACGGCGCCCAGCGGCCCGCCGATCTCCTCGTCGCCGAAGCTGACGACGCTGTCGCCGAACGTGAAGACGTTCCAGGCGAGCAGGGCGAACAGGAACAGGATGATGATGGCGGCGGTCTTTTTCATGATGGGTCCTCGGGAATTCGTTGATCGGATGGTTTTACTGTATCCATACGTCCCGATTCGCTCCATCTGACTGCGACAAACTGCATTTTTCGAGGGCCGGAGGGTTGCAACGGCGGACGAACGGCGCTGGCCCAACCAGCGGCGGCTAGCCCTCGTCCGCGTCGAACCGGCTGCGCACGTAGTCGATGTGCGACTGCATCGCCGTGCGTGCTTCTTCCGGACGCCGCGCGCAGATCGCGTCGCAGACCGTGCGGTGCTGCAGCGCCAGGATTTCCGACACCGCCTGGTTCAGCTCGCGCAAGCCGTCGACGTTGCGGATGATGTGCTCGCGCATCATCTTCGTGACGCTGCTGTGCAGGTGCAGGAACATGCTGTTGCCCGAGGCCTGGGCGATCGCCTCGTGCAGTTCGACGTCGATGCGCGATTCGGCGGCATGGTTGCTCTCGCGGCGCGCCTGGTCGAGCCGCGCCATCGCGCCGCGGATGCGCTCGAGGTCCTCGTCCGTGCCGCGCAACGCGGCGAAGTAGGCGGTGGCGCCTTCCAGCACGCGCCGGAATTCCAGGATGTCTTCGCGCCGCGCGGGGCTGTCGGCGATCAGCTGGCCCCAGGGCGACGTCGCGCCCGTGCGCAACTGGTCCGACACGAACACGCCGCTGCGCGGCCGGATGCGCACGAGTCCGCGCGCCCCCAGTTGCTGGATCGCCTCGCGCACGGTGTTGCGCGACACCCCGTAGCGCTCGGCCAGTTCGCGCTCCGACGGCAATTTCGAATTGGCGGGAAAACTGCCGTTAAGCAATGCCTCTTCCAGCCTGTCCAGGACCGATACGATCCGTCCGCCGGCCTGCCGGCTCGATGTGACCATGTATTCGTCCTTTCTGGCCCAACCAGTTTGTGATGCACAAAGAATACTGGAAAGATCTCCAAGCTAAAAGAAAAAAGACAACGAACTTTTGGAGACATTGCATGACTCGCAACGTGTATCTGTTCGGTACGTGTGTCGTCGACCTGTTCATGCCGCAGGCCGGGCTCGACGCCGTGCGCGTGCTGGAAGCGGCCGGCGTCACTGTTCACTATCCGCGCGGCCAGAGCTGCTGCGGACAGCCCGCGTGGAGCAGCGGTAATCCGGACGAGGCGCGGGCCGTCGCGCGCGCCCAGCTGGACCTGTTTCCCGAACCGTGGCCGATCATCGTTCCCTCCGGCTCGTGCGCGGGGATGATGCGCAAGCACTGGCCCGAGCTGTTCCGCGACGATCCCGTCCTGGGAGCGCAGGCGCAGGCCGTGGCGGCACGCGTCTACGAGTTCGGCGCTTTCCTGTTGCACGTCCTGGAGTGGAAGCTGCCGGACGGGGCGGCCGTGCTGCCCGAGGACGTCGTCCTGCACACCTCCTGTTCCGCGCGGCGCGAGATGGGCACGCGGGCCCACGGCGTGGCACTGGTCGACGCCGTGCCCGGCGTGACGCGCGTGGAGCACGAGCGCGAATCCGAATGCTGCGGCTTCGGCGGCTCGTTTTCGATCAAGCACGCTGACATTTCCGGCGCCATGGTCAAGGACAAGGTGGCGTCCATGCGCGCGACGGGCTGCCGCCGCGTCGTGTCGGCCGATTGCGCCTGCCTGCTCAACATCGGCCACGCGGCACAACATCAAGGCGCGCCGCTCGCCGTCGAGCACCTCGCCAGCTTTTTGTGGCGCCGGATGGGAGAACAGGCGTGAACGCGCGCGACCGCATCCTGGGCCGCCTGCGCGCGGCCGGGCCCCGACAAACGGACGGCCATGACCTCGAACACCGCATCGATGCGCATTTCGATGCGCGCCGTGACGGCGCGTCGCCACAAGTTCTGGCGCAGCGCATGCAGGCCGCGCTGGAAGCCGTGCGCGCGCAGGCCTGGTGCGCACGTGCCGACGAATGGCCCGCGCTGCTGGCGCAACGCATCGTCGACGCGGGCGTGCGCCGCATCGTCGTCGACAGCGCGAGCCCGGAAAGCCGCGCCCTGCGTGCCGCGTTGCCAGCCAGCGTGGAACCGGTCGCGTTCGACCGCCCGCTGGAAGACTGGAAACCGGAACTGTTCGGCACCGTCGATGCAGGCTTCACGGTCGCCCGTTCCGGCATCGCCGCCACCGGCACGCTGGTGCTGGCGCCGGACGCGACGTCGCCGCGTACCGTATCGCTCGTGCCGCCGCTGCACATCGCGCTCGTCCACGCGCACACCCTGCACGCCGACCTGCACCAGGCCATGCACGCGGAGCGCTGGCAGGACGGCATGCCGACCAACCTCGTGCTGGCGACGGGGCCGTCGCGCACGTCCGACATCCAGCAGACCCTGGCCTTCGGCGCGCATGGCCCGCGCTGGACGTGGGTCGTCATCGTCACCGGAGAGCCGACATGACCACGTCGCCCTTGCAATTCGTCGCGCCGCAGGATTTTCATGCGCGCAGCCGCGCGGCGCTGGACGATCCGCAACTGCGCCAGAGCTTTCGCGGCGCGATGACCTTTTTGCAGGACAAGCGCCGCAGCCAGTTCGGCGACGACGACGAGCTGCAGCGCCTGCGCGACCTCGGCGAGGCGGTGCGCAAGAACGCGCTCGCAAAACTGCCCGCGCTGCTGGAACAGCTGGAAGCGAAGCTGACGGCGGCCGGCGCCACGGTCCACTGGGCGGCGTCGCCCGAGGAAGCGAATGCGATCATCCACGGCATCGCCAGCGCGCGCGGCGCAAAAAGCATCGTCAAGGGCAAGTCGATGGCGAGCGAGGAGATCGAACTCAATCACTACCTCGAAGCGCGCGGCATCGCCTGCCTGGAATCGGACATGGGCGAGTACATCGTCCAGCTGGCGGGTGAAAAGCCGTCGCACATCGTGATGCCCGCGATTCACAAGACCCGCGCGGACATCGGCGCGCTGTTCGCCGAGCACATCCCGGACACGGAATACACGGAAGACGTCGACCGCCTGATCCAGACGGGACGACTCACCTTGCGCAACGCGTTCGTCGAGGCCGACATCGGCCTGTCGGGCGTGAATTTCGCCGCGGCCGACACGGGCACCTTGTGGCTCGTCGAGAACGAGGGCAACGGCCGGCTGTCGACCACCGTGCCGGACGTGCACATCGCCATCATGGGCATCGAGAAGGTCGTGGAAAAGCTGGAACACATCGTGCCGCTCGCGAGCCTGCTGACGCGGTCCGCGACCGGGCAGGCCGTCACGACGTACTTCAACCTGATCTCGGGTCCGCGCCGCGCGGGTGAGCTGGACGGCCCGCGCGAACTGCACCTCGTCCTGCTCGACAACGGCCGCACCCAGGCCTATGCCGACGAGGAGTTGCGCGCGACGCTCCAGTGCATCCGCTGCGGCGCGTGCATGAACCATTGCCCGGTCTACGGCCGCATCGGCGGCCATGCGTACGGCACGACGTATCCGGGGCCGATCGGCGCGATCCTGTCGCCGCACCTGCTGGGCCTGGACTCCACGGCGGATCTCGCCACGGCGTCGAGCCTGTGCGGCGCGTGCGGCGACGTCTGTCCCGTGCGTATCCCGATCCCGCAACTGCTCGTGCGCCTGCGCACCGAAGCGAACCGCAATCCCGATGCCGAGGTCGAACATCCGTTGCGCGGGCAGGGCGCGAAGTACAGCCGCGGCGAACGCCTCGTGTGGCGCTTCTGGCGCGGCGCGTTCGGCCGGCCCGGCGTCTACCGCATGTTCCGCTGGGCGGCCACGCGGCTGCGCGTGCTGGCGCCGACGCAGCAACTCGGCTGGACAAAATACAGAACCCCCCTCAAACCGGCGCCGCGCAGCCTGGCCGACCTGCTGCGCGATAAAGGCCAGCCCTGAAAACACAATAAAAAATTCATTCGATCAAAAGCACGTAGGGTGGGCACCCCTGTGCCCACGCGTAACGTTTGCACCACATTGACGCCCGCGTGGGCACTGGGTGCCCACCCTACCGAATAAGAATTCATTCAATCAAGGAGACTTAGATGGTATGGCAACAGATTTATGATCCGTTCGGCAGCATGGCCCTATCGACCCTGCTGGCCGCGATACCCGTGGTGGTGATGCTCGCCGCGCTCGGCTTCTTCCACATCAAGGCGCACATCGCGGCCGCGCTCGGCCTCGCCGCGGCATTTTGCGTGGCAGTGTTCGCCTACCAGATGCCGGCCGGGATGGCCGGCAAGGCCGCGCTGTTCGGCGGTTTCACGGGCCTGCTGCCCATCGGCTGGATCGTGTTGAACATCATCTTCCTGCAGCAGCTGTGCGAACAGAACGGCAGCTTCAAGGTGCTGCAGGCATCGCTGTCCGGCATCACGAACGACCGCCGCCTGCAACTGCTGCTGATCGCGTTCTGTTTCGGCGCGTTCTTCGAGGGCGCCGCCGGTTTCGGCACGCCGGTCGCGGTCACGGCCGGCATCCTGATCGGACTGGGGTTCTCGCCGCTGGCCGCGTCCGGCCTGTCGCTGATCGCGAACACGGCGCCGGTGGCGTTCGGGGCGCTCGGCACGCCCGTGATCACGCTGGCCAAGGTGCACGGCTACGACCTGATGGAAGTGACCGCGATGATCGGCCGCCAGTTGCCGTTCTTTTCGCTGCTCGTGCCGTTCTGGCTGATCTGGGCGTTCGCCGGCCGCAAGGCGATGTGGGACATCTGGCCCGCGATCCTCGTGACGGGCCTGTCGTTCGCGATCCCGCAATATCTGGTCTCGAACTTCATCGGCCCGGAACTGGTGGACATCATCGCCGCCCTGGTGTCGATGGCGTCGCTGATCCTGTTCCTGCGCGTGTGGCAGCCCAAGACCGTGTGGACGTCGGCCAGCCTGAAGGGCCGCGAGGCGGCGGCGACGCGGCCTGCGGAGAGCCTCGAGACCTACTCGCGGGCGGAGATCCTGCGCGCCTGGACGCCCTGGCTCATCCTCACCGTGTTCGTCTTCATCTGGGGCCTGCCGCCGGTGAAGGCATATTTCAACACCCTGTTCGCACCGAAGTTCCCGATGGATGGCCTGCATAACATGGTGATGCGCGTGCCCCCGGTGGTGTCGCACGCCGAGCCGGAATCGGCGATCTACGTGTTCAACCTGTTGTCGGCGACGGGCACCGGCATCCTGCTGTCGGCCATCGTCGGCGCGCTGTTCATGCACTACGGCCTGGGTGCGATCGTGCGCACGTTCTTCCGCACCCTGTGGCTCGTGCGCTATTCGCTGCTGACCATCGTGCTGATGCTGGCCCTGGGCACGCTCACGCGCTACTCCGGCACCGACACGACGCTGGGCCTCGCCTTCGCCAACACGGGTGCGCTGTACCCGTTCTTCGGTACCCTCATGGGCTGGCTCGGCGTGGCGATGACGGGGTCGGACACCGCGTCGAACGTGCTGTTCGGCGGCATGCAGAAGGTGGCGGCGGAGCAGCTCGGCCTGGCGCCCAACCTGATGGGCGCCGCGAACAGTTCCGGCGGCGTCATGGGCAAGATGATCGACGCCCAGTCCATCGTCGTCGCCTCCACGGCCACGCGCTGGGTCAACCACGAAGGCGACATCCTGCGCTTCGTCTTCTTCCACTCCTTCGCACTGGCCGCGCTGGTCGGTGTCATGGTCACGCTGCAGGCGTATGTGTGGCCGTTCACGTTGCTGGTGATCCGATGAATGCTCCTGTCTCTCCCGAAACCCGGGCCGTCAGCCAGCGCGAGGCCGCGGCCGCGCTTCTGGCCGTCCTACCCGACCGCTGCGTGCGCTCCGACCCCGAGCAAACACGCCCCTACGAATGCGACGGCCTCGCCGCCTACCGCCAGATGCCGATGATCGTGCTGCTGCCGGAGAACGAAGCGCAGATCGTCGCCGCCATCGCCGTGTGCCGGCAATTGAACCTGCCGATCGTGCCGCGCGGCGCCGGCACCGGCCTGTCCGGCGGCGCCATGCCGATCGCCGGCGGCGTCGTGCTGTCGACGGCGCGCCTGAACCGGATCGTCAAGCTCGATCCCTATGCCCGCACGGCCGTCGTGCAGCCCGGCGTGCGCAATCTCGCGATCTCGGAAGCGGCCGCGCCGCACGGGCTGTATTACGCGCCCGATCCGTCGTCGCAGATCGCCTGCACGATCGGCGGCAACGTCGCCGAGAACTCCGGCGGCGTGCACTGCCTGAAATACGGCCTCACCGTGCACAACGTGCTGCGCGTGCGGATGGTGACGACGGATGGGGAGATCGTCGAACTGGGCAGCGAGGCGCTGGACGCGCCCGGCCTCGACCTGCTGGCGGTGGCCATCGGGTCCGAGGGCATGCTCGGCGTCGTGACCGAGGTCACCGTCAAGCTGGTGCCGAAGCCGCGCGTGGCGCGCGTCGTGATGGCGTCGTTCGACGACGTCGTGAAAGCCGGCGATGCGGTCGCCAACGTGATCGCGGCCGGCATCATCCCGGCCGGCCTGGAAATGATGGACCGGCTGTCGTCCCAGGTCGCCGAGGAATTCGTGCACGCGGGCTACGACACGCAGGCCGCCGCCGTGCTGCTGTGCGAATCCGACGGCATCCCCGAGGAAGTCGAGGAAGAGATCGCGCGCATGAGCGAGGTGCTGAGCGAGTGCGGCGCGACGGCGCTGGCCGTGTCGCGGGACGAGGCGGAACGCCTGCGTTTCTGGTCCGGCCGCAAGAACGCGTTCCCGGCCGTCGGCCGCATCTCGCCGGATTATTACTGCATGGACGGCACGATTCCGCGCAAGCACCTCGCCCATGTGCTGCAGCGGATCGAGGCCATGGAACAAAAGTACGGCTTGCGCTGCGCGAACGTGTTCCACGCCGGCGACGGCAACCTGCACCCCCTGATCATGTTCGATGCGAACGTGCCGGGCGAATTCCACCGCGCGGAGCAGTTCGGCGCCGACATCCTCGAACTGTGCGTCGAGGTGGGCGGCACGATCACGGGAGAGCACGGCGTCGGCATCGAGAAGATCAATTCGATGTGCGTGCAGTTCTCGCGCGCCGAGCTGGATGCGTTCCTCGCGGTGAAACGCGCGTTCGATCCGGCTGGCATCCTCAATCCCGACAAGGCGATTCCGACCCTGCACCGCTGCGCCGAATACGGCCGCATGCACGTTCGCCATGGGCGGATGCCGTTTTCCAACCTGCCGCGCTTTTGAAGATGGACACGAACTTACAAGATTTCGCCGACAGGATCGGCCACGCCACCGGCACCAAAACCCCGCTGCGCATCCGCGGCGGCGGCAGCAAGGACTGGTACGGGCAGGACGTGCAGGGCACGGTGCTCGACACGACCGCGTACAGCGGCATCACGGACTATGAGCCGACGGAACTCGTGATCACGGCCCGCTGTGGCACGCCGCTGGCCGAGATCGAGGCGCACCTGGCGGAACATGGCCAGATGCTCGCGTTCGAACCGCCGCACTTCGGTGCCGGTGCGACGATCGGCGGCACCGTGGCCGCGGGACTCTCCGGGCCGCGCCGCCAGGCCGCGGGCGCCGTGCGCGATTTCGTGCTCGGCGCCTTGCTGGTGGACGGGAAGGGCGAAACACTGCACTTCGGCGGCAAGGTCATGAAAAACGTGGCCGGCTACGACGTGTCGCGCCTGCTGGCCGGCTCGCTGGGCGTGTTCGGCCTGATCGCGGAGGTGTCGCTGAAGGTGTTGCCGAAGCCCGTCGCCGAATGCACGGTGCAGCTGCACATGAACGACGACGAGGCGTTGCGCCGGCTGAACGAATGGGGCGGCCAGCCGCTGCCCGTCTCCGCCTCCAGCTGGCACGACGGCGTGCTGACGGTGCGCCTGTCCGGCGCGCGCTCGGCCGTCGACGCGGCACGCAAGCGCATCGGCGGCGAGCTGCTGGACGATGCCGACGACTGGTGGCGCGCGCTGCGCGAGCATGACACCGCGTTCTTCAAGGACGCGGGCAGCCTGTGGCGCCTGTCTCTGCCGACGGCCGCGCCGCCGCTGGCGCTGCAAGGTACGCAACTGATCGAATGGGGCGGCGCGCAGCGCTGGCTTCGCACCGATGCCGATGCGGCAGTCGTGCGCGCGGCCGCGAGCAAGTCCGGCGGCCACGCGACGCTGTTCCGCGGCGGCGATGGGAGTGTCGGCGTGTTCCAGCCGCTGGCGCCCGCCGTCCTCGCGATCCACCGCCAACTCAAGAATGTGTTCGACCCGGCCGGGGTCTTCAACCGCGGCCGCATGTACAAGGATTTCTAGCAATGCAAACCAATCTCGCCGATTTCATCCGGGGCACGCGCGACGGCGACGAGGCCGACGCGATCCTGCGCAAATGCGTGCATTGCGGCTTCTGTACCGCCACGTGCCCGACCTATCAACTGTCCGGCGACGAGCTGGAAGGCCCGCGCGGCCGCATTTACCTGATCAAGCAGGTGCTCGAGGGGCGGCCCGCGACCGATAAAACCCAGGCCCACCTGGACCACTGCCTCACGTGCCGCAACTGCGAATCGACTTGCCCGTCCGGCGTGCAGTACGGACGGCTGGCCGACATCGGCCGGCGCGTCGTCGAGCAGCAGGTGGCGCGCCCCGCGCGCCAGCGCATGCTGCGCACGCTGCTGAAGGAAACCCTGCCGCGCCGCTGGCTGTTCACGCCCGCGATGAAAGCGGGGCAGGCCGTGCGGCCGCTGCTGCCGCAGGCGTTGAAGGACAAGGTGCCGGCGCGGCAAAGCGCGGGCGCCTGGCCGCGCACCGAGCACGCGCGCAAGATGCTGTTCCTGGAAGGCTGCGTGCAGCCGGCGATGTCCCCGAACATCAACGCGGCGACGGCGCGCGTGTTCGATGCCGTCGGCGTGCAGATCGTCGCGGCCAGCCGGGCAGGGTGCTGCGGCGCCATCCGCTGGCACATGAACGATGCGGACGGGGGCCGCGCCGACATGCGGAGAAATATCGACGCGTGGTGGCCGTACCTGGAGCAGGGCATCGATACCATCCTGATCAACGCATCCGGCTGCGGCGCGATGATCAAGGAGTATGGCCACGCGCTGGCCGACGATCCGGTGTACGCGGCCAAGGCGGCGCGCGTGTCGGCCGCGGCGAAGGACGTCAGCGAAGTGCTGCCCGAGTTCGAGGAGAAGTTGCGCGCCAGGCTGGGTAAGCGCGCGGACGGCCCTCGCGTCGCGTACCACCCGCCGTGCACCTTGCAGCATGGCCAGAAGATCCGCGGCAAGGTCGAAGACCTGCTGCGCGCGGCCGGCGTCGACGTGCGGCTGTGCGCGGACAGCCACTTGTGCTGCGGCTCGGCCGGCACGTATTCGGTGCTGCACAAGGAGGTCTCGCTGCGCCTGCGCGACGACAAGCTGGCGCGCCTGGAAGCGACGGCGCCGGAGCGCATCGTGTCCGCCAACATCGGCTGCATCACGCACCTGCAATCGGGGACGGACGTGCCGGTGGAACACTGGGTCGAGCTGCTCGACCGGGCCCTGCGAAGGTAAAAGTGGCCGGAAATCAAGCCTTGCAATGCTGGCCTCGGGGTCTATACTTACAGCCTGCTCTGTTGCAGGAGGCATCCTATGCAATGTGTTTTGAGTTACCGCAGTCAGCATGCGGCCGGCCACAAGAACCCGCCCTCGGCGCCGCCGGCGATTCCACCGATCATCATCAATCCGTTCAAAAGCCAGATCCCCTCGCCGGCGATCGACCCGCGCAACACGCCGCCCGGCCCACCCATCGTGCCGCCTCGCGGCCCCGACCTGCGCATCATCTAGCCGTACGGAAGCGGCGCTTGTCCAGTGCGCCGTGAACGCCTATGATCTTGCTTCTGGGCGTATGCCCGCACGACCGAGAAAGCAAGAATGAACGAAGAAATCCACGACGACGACGCCCCCGTGCAGGAGGCCCGCTTGTGGCAAGGAAATGGCTGGACCGCGCGCGTCATCAAGAACGAAGACGACGACGGCTGGGCCGTGGCCATGTACAAGGACGGCGAATCCGAACCGGCCCTCGTCGGCCCCTGGACCATGGGCCGCGACAAGAAAAACCCGAAGCCGCTCGACACGCCGGCCTTCCACACGCTCGTCAAGACGGCGTCCGAAGTGATCCGCCGCCACGAGCAGCAATTGCACGCGCAATTGCACAAGAGTACTGTCGTCTCTACCGCCGAGGGCGAGTTGAAGGTGACCCTGGACATCGTGCCGGACGAGGACAATCCGTACGCCCTGCTGAGCGCGTTCGACGAGATGGGGGAGCGCGTGGCGCAGGTGCGCGTGCGTCCCGATTTCAAGTTGTCGCCGTCGTCCGCGTCCACCTGGGTCGAGAACGAGTTCCGCGCGCCGCGCTGAACGTCATTCCCGCGCAGGCGGGAATCGATACTGAGCAACAGAATTCGGTACCTCGGCAATACCACGGTCCGTTTGGGGTACGGGCTTCGGAACCTCGGCATGGGTTCCCGCCTTCGCGGGAACGACGGTTCATGTGTCCCGCCGGCTGTGTTTTCCGCGACACAAACCCCGCAAGCCCGGCCTGAACTGCTAAGATTTCCCGAGCGCAATTTTGTTCGATAAGGGGAATCGATGGAAGACCGTCTCGCCCGCCTGGAAGCGGTCCAGGCCATGCTGCTCGACATCGGGCAGCTGTCCGCCAGCTGTACCGACGTCACCGAGTTCATCGGCGCCGTGCACCGCGCACTGGGCCGCATCATGTATGCGGAGAACTTCTACGTCACGTTGGCCGAGCGGGAAGACAATACGGTCCGCTTCGTCTATTTCGTCGACTCGCGCGACAAAGGACCGGGTCCCGACGAGCGCGTGACGCTGGCGTCGCCCGACGAATCGCCGACGGCCTGGGTCATGCTCAACAAGCAGCCCCTGTCGATGACGGGCGACGAGATGCGCGCGCGGGAAAACGGCGCCGTCTGGGGCACGGGCAGCATCGCCGAGCACTGGATGGGGTGCCCGCTGCTCGACCAGCAGCACGAGGTGCTGGGCGTCGTCGTCATCCAGAGCTACCTGCCCGAACATACGTACAGCGCGGAAGACCAGGCGCTGTTCGCGCTGATCGCCAACCACGTGTCGAACGCGCTGCAGGGCCTGCAGAGCATGGACCGCCTCGAGCGCGCCGTGCAGGAGCGCACCCGCGCGCTGGCGCGCGAGGTGGCCGAACGCCGCCGCGCGGAGCAGGTGCAGCACGCGCTGTACCAGATCGCGGACCTGTCGGCCTCCGCCCTCGAAACCGACGTGCTGGCGTCCAGCCTGCACGCCATCATCGGCGAACTGATGATGGCGAAGAATTTCATCATCGCGCTCACGCACCCGGACACCGGCGAGATCAGCATCCCCTATTTTGCCGACGAAAAGGACGACGTGCCGCCGCAGCAGCGCTTCCCGTTCGGCATGGGCATGGTGTCGTACGTGCTGCAGACGAAGCAGGCGCAACTCCACGACGCCGGCAGCTTCGCGCGCCTGCATGCGGCGGGCAAGGTGAAGCACCCGCTGGGGAACACGGACATCGCCAGCTGGATCGGCGCGCCGATGCTCGTCAACGACAAGGCGTACGGCGTGCTGGTCATGCAGAGCTACGACCCGGCCGTCCTGTACACGAAGGCCGACCTGGACCTGATGGCCTTCATCTCCAGCCACGTCGCGGTGGCCATCGCGCGCATGCAGGCCGACCGTGCCATCCGCAAGGCCAAGGACCGCCTGGAACAGCAGAACGCCGCGCTCGAACAGGCGCTGCACCAGTTGCAGGAAGCGCAGACGGAACTGGTGCGCAAGGAAAAGCTCGCGTCGCTGGGCCAGATGGTGGCCGGCGTCGCGCACGAGATCAATACGCCGCTGGGCATCTGCGTGACGGCCACGAGCCACCTCGTGCAGGAACTCAAGCTCACGCGCGAGGA
>CBIHRX010000020.1:0-39360 GCA_966212555.1 uncultured Massilia sp. | reverse complement strand
TGGCGTGCCACAGCTCGCCGTTCAGCCACGTCACGCCCGTGACGAAGCGCTTCGCCTCGATCGTGTTCAGGATCGCCCCGGTCTCTGGATCGAGCCGGTGGATCTTGCGCGCGCGGTGCTGGCCGATCCACAGCGAGCCTTCGGCCCAGGTGAGGCCGGCGCCGCCGCCTTCCGGCGTCGGGATGCTAGACAGGACCGCGCCCGTGTCCGGGTCGATCTTCTGGATGCGGCTGTCCGCGATCTGGTACAGGTAGCGTCCGTCGAAGGCCGTCCCCGCATGGGCCTGGACGGCGAGCGAGCGGCGCAGCTCGCCGGTGGCGGGATCGACGGCGTTCACGTGGTCGCCGGAGGCGAACCACAATTGCTTGCCGTCGAAGGAGACGCCGTGCACGGCGGGCTTGTCGTCGTAGGGTCCGTATTCGCGGACGATGTGGGCAGGTGTCGTTTTCATACGGTCATTCTAGGCAACGCCCGGCGCGGTCGCGAGTAACAAGTTTGTCGCGAATCCGGGCAGCGGCAGCATGGCCCAGCGGCGCGCGCGGCCCTGTCTGTATCCCTGGATCTTCCCGGCCGCCGCCAGCGCTTCCAGCGAACGCTGGACGGTGCGCTGGCTCGTGCCCAGCGCCAGCGCGAGCGCGGAACTGGACCACGCCTCGCCGTCTGCCAGCAAGGCCAGCACGGCCGCGTGGTCGTCGTCGACGGGGCGGCGCAGCACGGCGACGCCGTCGCCATCGCGCGGGACCAGCTGGAAGCCGCGCGGCGTGGCGCGCACGCCGGCCGTGCCGCGCAGTACCGTCCGCAGGCGGCCCATCTCGACGCGCAGGCGGGCGCGGTGCGTTTCGTCGGGATGGCGGGTGCGGAACGCGGCCAGGATCAGCGTGTCGCGCGGCGCGTCCTGCGGCCAGGCCTCGGCAAGGGTGCGCACCAGCGCGAACAGGACCGGGCGCCGGGCCAGCGGGATATTCACGCCGAGGTGGTGCACGGCGTTCAAGCAGCCGTCGACCACCAGCGCGGTGGAGGACATCAGCCGCTCCACCTCGTCGAGCAGCACGGCGCGCGGACCGTCCGGCGTGACGAGCCGGGCGGCCGGCGTATCGAGCAGGCGCGCGGCCCACTCGATCTCGGCGCCCAGCGCGGCGATGCCGGCGGCGCGCGCGTGGGCATCCGCGCGGGCGAGCGCTGCGCGTGCAGCGTGCGCGCGCATGCGGCGCATCGCGATGCCGGCCGCGGTCAGCTCGTGCGCGGCACGGAGGGCGCGCGGCAGGCCGTCCGGGGCGAGCGCGGCCAGGCGCTCCTCGGCATCGTCGAGGCGGCCCGTCAGCAGCAGGCGGCGGATCTCCAGGTAGCGGGCGTGCGCGGCGTTGGCGTGGTCGCCGTGCGCGTCCAGCGTGCGGTGCGCGTCGGCGAGCAAGGTCGTGCTTGTGTCGAGGTCGCGCACGGCAAGCGCGATCTCGGCCTCGGCGAGCAGGCAGCGCGCCCGTGCGACGGCTTCCTTCGCACCGAAGGCGCGGGCGGCGCGGCGCACCAATTGTCGGGCGCGCGACAGGTCGCCCAGCTGCGCCATCGCGATGCCGCGCAATGCGAGCGCGGGCGCGTCGTCACGCAAGGCGACGCGGGAGAGGGCGGCGAGCGGGTCGCCGTGTGCCAGCGACAAGGCCGCTGCCGTGATCATCGAGTCCATCGGAATCGCGCCAAACTTGTCACTCCCGCCGGGTGGCAGGTCGTCCCTACTATAGCACCGCACCTTCAACCATCAGGAGAAAACGATGACCATGCATCAGACGGGAACCCGGGACGAATGGCTGGCCGCGCGGCTGCGGTTGTGGGAGGCGGAGCGCGAGCTCACGCACCGCAGCGACGAGCTGGCACGCCAGCGCCAGGCCTTGCCCTGGGTCTGCATCGACAAGGACTACCGCTTCGATACCGCGGCCGGTCCTGCAGCGCTGGCCGACCTGTTCCAGGGCCGGTCGCAACTGCTCGTCTACCACTTCATGTTCGGCGTCGACTACACGGCGGGCTGTCCATCCTGCTCGGCGATCGCCGACGGGTTCAACGGCATCGCCACGCACCTGGCCCACCACGACGTGATGCTGATGGCCGTGTCGCGCGCGCCGCAAGCGAAGCTGCGCGCCTACAAGGAACGCATGGGATGGACGTTCCCGTGGGCGACGGCGCTTCCGGGCGAGGCCGACTTCAACGCCGACTTCAACGTCTGGTTCAGCGAGACGCAGCAGCGCGAAGGCGGCATCGAATACAACTACCGCCGCGAGCCGCCGATGCCGCTGCCGGCGCCGATCGGGGAAGGAGGCACCGGTCCCGCGGCGCAGCAGGCCGCATCGACCGGCACCGACCTCGCCACGTACACGCGCGAGCGCCCGGGCCTGAGCGCGTTCGTGCTGGAGGACGGCGTCGTGTACCACACGTACTCGACGTACGCGCGCGGCCTCGACGCGCTGTGGGGCATGTACCCATGGCTGGACCGCGCACCGAAAGGCCGCAACGAAAACGGCGTCTGGTGGCGGCGCCACGACGAGTATCCCGTGTGATCATGGGCGGGATGCCGATGCCCGGCGGGTGGACCATGTCGGCGATGTGGTTGCCCGCGTGCGGCCAGTCGTGGTTCGGCGCCGCCGCCGGTTTTGTCGGGAGGTGGGCCGCGATGATGGTGCCGATGATGCTGCCGCTCGCCGTGGCGCCGCTGCGGCGCTACCGGGCGACGCTGGAGGGCAGGGCGTCCCTGCTCACGGCGGCCGCCGGCCTGGCCTGGGCCGCGACGTGGACGGCGTTTGGCGTGCCCGTGTACCTGGCCGGGGCGGCCATGGCGCAGGCGCTGCTGAATACGCCCGCGCTGGCGCGCATGATGCCGATGATGGCGGCGCTGGCCGGCGTGGCGGGCGCCGCCTGGCACCTGGCGGCGTGGCGCCGCCGTCCGGCGCATCCGGCCCTGTCCGGCCCACCCGTCTGCGCCGCGGCGCTGCGGCACGGCGCGCGCCTGGGGGCGCATTGCGTCAAGCGGTGCGCGGGCCTGACCGTCGCGCTGCTGGCCGCCGGCATCATGGAGACGGCGACGATGGCCTGTGCCATCGCCGTCGTCGTCGCGGAATCAGTGCGCCTGCGCGAGCGCTAGCCCGTCCAGCACATGTCGCGTCATGCTGCGCGCCAGTTCATGTTCGCCCACGAGGACCGTGCCGCCCGTCTCTTCGCGCAGCAGGCGCGCCTCTTCCTCGTTGTGCGTGCGGACCACGCAGCGGATGCCGGGGTTCAGGGCCTTGGCCGTTTCGACCATGGCGCGCACGTGGAACGTGTCCGGCGTCGCGATCACGAGCATGGACGCGCGCGCGATGTGGGCCTGGATCAGCACCGCCGGCTCCGCCGCATTGCCCGCCACGGCCGGCTGGTCGCGCCGGCGCAGGTCCTCGACGATGTCGCGGTTCTGTTCCGCCACGACGTAGTGGATGCCTTCGCGGTCCAGCTCTTGCGCGATGCGCTTGCCCACGCGGCCGTAGCCGACCAGCACGACCTGGCCCGTCAGGCGCTCGTGCGTGACGGTCGTCGGCAGCTCGGCCAGCGGGTCGGGCGAGCGCGCCATCTTGCGCGCGTGGTCGGACCTGGACAGCACCCAGTTCTGCAGCGGGCCCACCAGCTTGAACATCAGCGGATTCACTGCGATCGAGATGATCGCGCCGGCGAGGATCAGGTTCTGGCCCATCTCCGGCAGCAGGCCGAGCGAGATGCCGAGGGCGGCCAGGATGAACGAGAACTCGCCGATCTGCGCGAGGCTGGCCGACACCGTGATCGCCGTGTTGAGCGGGTAGCGCAGCGCCAGCACGAGGAAGAACGCGGCCAGCGATTTGCCGACCAGGATGATGGCGACGACGCCCAGCACTTCCAGCGGACTCTCCACCAGCACGCGCGGATCGAACAGCATGCCGACGGAGACGAAGAACAGCACGGAGAACGCGTCGCGCAGCGGCAGCGTCTCTTCCGCCGCGCGGTGGCTCAGTTCCGATTCGCGCAGCACCATGCCGGCGAAGAACGCGCCCAGCGCGAACGACACGCCGAACAAATGCGACGACCCGTACGCGATGCCGACGGCCGCCGCGATCACGGACAAGGTGAACAGCTCGCGCGAGCCGGTCTTCGCCACGCGCCACAGGAACCATGGAAACAGCTTGCGGCCCACGAGCAGCATGAAGGCGATGAAGGCGCCCACCTGCAGCAAGGTCTTGCCGAGCGACAGCCACAGCGAGCCGCCTTCGCCCTTGCCGCCCAGCGGCCCGGCGAGGGCGGGCAGCAGCACGAGCACGAGCACCGTCACGAGGTCTTCCACGACGAGCCAGCCGACGGCGATGCGGCCGTTGAAGGAATCGAGCTGGCCGCGGTCCTCCAGCGCGCGCAGCAGCACCACCGTGCTCGCGACGGATAATGCGAGACCGAACACGAGGCCGGCCCCGAGGTTCCAGCCCCACAGGTGCGTGAGACCGATGCCGAGCAGGGTCGCCACCGCGATCTGCAGCACGGCGCCGGGCAGGGCGATGCCCTTCACTTCGAGCAGGTCGTCGAGCGAGAAATGCAGGCCGACGCCGAACATCAGCAGCATCACGCCGATCTCGGCCAACTGCGAGGCGAGGTGCACGTCGGCGACGAAGCCGGGCGTGGCGGGGCCGATGAGGACGCCCGCGGCCAGGTACCCGACCAGGGCCGGCAGGCGCAGGCGCACGGCCAGCATGCCGAACAGCAGGCCGAGACCGAGGGCGGCGGCAATGGTGGTGATCAGGCTGATGTCGTGGTGCATCCCGGCTCCTTGGGGTTGAACTAGGGTAGGCTGGGCGGCCTCCGCCCACGCGGACGCTTGCGTAATGACGGCGTCCGCGTGGGCACGGGGTGCCCACCCTACAACCGGGCCAGTATACGCGACACGACGAATGAGGGATGCTTACGGCACGGTAGCGAGATTCAGCAGCGCCTTGCGCACCGCCGCCCTGACGGCCAGGAACTGCTCGCGGCGCGATTCGCGATCGAGCCGGAACAGCATCAACCCCTCGATCTGCGCCACCATCAGGATCGCGCGCTGCATGTATTCGTCGTCGGAGATGGCCGGATTCAGCCCGCGGATCAGGTTGTAGACGGTCTTGCGCTCGCGCCCCAGCATGCGGTCCATCAGGCTCGACGCGAACGCGTTGCGCGACGCCAGCGCCCAGATCTCGAAGAACAGCGCGTGCGTGACCGGGTCCGTGATCTCTTCCAGGAACATGTCGGTCGTCGACAGGAACTGGTCCAGGCGCGGGCGGTCGCGCATCTCGGCCGAGATGCGGTCCATCTTGGCCTGGAATTCGTCCATCGTGGACAGCAGCGCCGCTTCCAGCAAGACGTCCTTGCTGTTGTAATAGTGCTGGACGTTCGACAGGGTCATGCCTGCCTCGGCCGCCACCTTGCGCATCGACAGCCCGGCATAGCCGTCCTCCGTGAGCAGCCGGCGCGCGGCCTGCAGGATGGCGTGCACCCGTTCCCACCCTTTTTCGGTCGTGAGGGACGGCTTGTTGCGCAGGGTCTGGTCGATCGTTGCTTTCATGCCCGGCATTATCGCATGGCATGCTTTGAAAAGCAGGTCGACTGACCTATAATCGGCCGGATAGGTCGGCTGACCTAATAACAAGGAGACGACGATGAGCCGCAAAGTCCATGTGACCGGCGTGGGGATGATCCCGTTCGCCAAACCGGGGGCGAGCGCCCCGTACCACGAGATGGGAGCGCAGGCCGCGCGCGCCGCGCTGGAGGATGCGGGCATCGCCTGGGAGGACGTCGAGCAGGCCTATGCCGGCTACGTCTACGGCGATTCCACCTGCGGCCAGAAGGCGTTGTACGGCGTGGGCATGACGGGCATCCCGATCGTCAACGTCAACAACAACTGCTCGACCGGATCGACCGCGCTGTACCTCGCGCGCCAGGCCGTGCAGGGCGGGGCGGCCGATTGCGTGCTCGTGCTGGGCTTCGAGCAGATGAGTCCCGGCGCGCTGGCGTCCGTGTTCACGGACCGGCCGGCGCCGTTCGACGATTTCGACGCCGTCACCGACCGCCTCGTCGGCAAGCCCGGGATCCCGCTGGCGCTGCGCTACTTCGGCGGCGCCGGCCTCGCGCACATGGAAAAATACGGCACGCCGCTGGAGGCCTTCGCGCGCATCCGCGCCAAGGCCAGCCGCCATGCGGCAAACAATCCGCTGGCCCTGTTTCGCAAGGAGGTGAGCGTGCAGGACGTGCTCGACGCGCCCGCCATCTGGCCCGGCGTGATGACGAGATTGATGGCCTGTCCGCCCACGTGCGGCGCCGCGGCGGCCGTGCTGGTGTCCGAGGACTTTGCGAAGAAGCGCGGCCTGCGCGCCGACGTCCACATCGCCGCGCAGGCGATGACGACGGACCGTTCCGGCACGTTCGAGTCGAACGACATGATGCGCCTCGTCGGCTACGACATGAGCCGGGAAGCGGCGCAAAAAGTCTACGCGCAGGCGGGCGTCGGACCGGACGACCTGGACGTCGTCGAGCTGCACGACTGCTTCGCCCACAACGAATTGATCACGTACGAGGCGCTGGGCCTGTGTCCGGAAGGCGGCGCGGACAAATTCATCCGTGACGGCGACAACACGTATGGCGGCAAGGTCGTCACGAATCCGTCCGGCGGCCTGCTGTCGAAGGGCCACCCGCTCGGCGCGACGGGCCTCGCGCAATGCTTCGAACTGACGCACCAGTTGCGCGGCACGGCGGGCGCGCGCCAGGTCGAGGGCGCACGCACGGCGCTGCAGCACAACCTGGGCCTGGGCGGCGCCTGCGTCGTCACGTTGTATCAGGTGTGAGGAGCCCGCGATGACAACGGAACTGGAGACTTTTCGCGACGCCGTGCGCCGCTTCGTGGCGGCCGAAGTCGTGCCGCACCAGCGGCGCTGGCGCGAGCAGCAGCACGTCGACCGCGCGCTGTGGAAACAGGCTGGCGAACTCGGTCTGCTGCTGGCCGACGTGCCCGACGATTTCGGCGGCTCGGGCGGCACGTTCGCCCACCAGGCCGTCGTGTTCGAGGAACTGGCGCTGGCCGGCGACACCGCGTTCGGCCTGCACGTGCATGCGATCGTCGCGCACTACCTGCTGAACCACGGCACGGAAGAGCAAAAGTACAAATACCTGCCGCGCCTCGCGAGCGGAGAGCTCATCGCCGCGATCGCGATGTCCGAACCGGGGGCCGGCTCCGACCTGAAGGGCATCCGCACGACGGCCGTGCGCACGGACCTGGGCTACCGCCTGAACGGTTCCAAGACGTTCATCTCGAACGGCTATCTCGCCGACCTGGTCCTCGTCGTCGCGAAAACCGATCCGGCCGGAGGTTCGAAGGGCATCTCGCTGATGCTGCTGGAAACGGCGAACAACCCGGGCTACCGCGTCGGCCGCATCCTCGAGAAGATGGGACAGAAGGGCCAGGACACGTGCGAGCTGTTCTTCGACGACGCCATCGTCCCGCTGCAGAACGTGCTGGGCGGCGAGGAAGGCCGCGGCTTCGCCCAGCTGATGACGGAGCTGCCGTACGAACGCACGATCGTCGGCGTGGCGGGCGTCGCGTGCATCGAGCGCGCGCTGGACCTGACGATCACGCACGCACGCGAGCGCCGCGCGTTCGGCCAGGCCCTCATCGACATGCAGAACACGCGCTTCGTGCTGGCCGAGTGCAAGACCGAGGCGACGGTGGCGCGCGTGTTCATCGACCGCTGCATCGAGGACCTCGTCGCCGGCCGCATGGACACGGTGCGCGCGTCGATGGCGAAGTACTGGATCACGGACCTGCAGTGCAAGATCGTCGACCGTTGCCTGCAGCTGTTCGGCGGCTACGGCTACATGCTCGACTACCCCATCACGCAGATGTACCTGGACGCGCGCGTGCAGCGCATCTACGGCGGGGCGAACGAGATCATGAAAGAAATCATCGCCCGGTCGCTGTAATGAACAAGGGACCTTTGACGGGACTGCGCGTGATCGAGATGGTCGGCATCGGCCCGTGCCCGTTCGCCGCGATGATGCTGGCCGACATGGGGGCAGAGGTGATCCGCATCGACCGCAAGCCGGATCCTTCAGCGCCAACCCCGTACCCGACGCTGGGCACGAAGTATGACGTGATGGCGCGCGGCCGGCGCTCGCTCGCGCTGGACCTGAAGCAGCCGCGCGCACGCCAACTCGTGCTCGACCTCGCGGCGCAGGCCGACGCGCTCGTCGAAGGCTTCCGGCCAGGCGTGATGGAGCGGTTGGGACTCGGCCCGGACGCGTGCATGGCGAGGAATCCTCGTCTTGTGTACGGCCGCGTCACCGGCTGGGGCCAGGCCGGCCCGTTGGCGCAGGCGGCCGGGCATGACCTGAACTACGTGGCGCTGTCCGGGATGCTGCATGCGCTGGGCGACGCGGACCGTCCGCCAACTCCGCCTTTGAACCTCGTCGGCGACTTCGGCGGCGGCGGCATGATGCTGGCGTTCGGCGTCGTCTGCGCCATGCTGGAAGCGCGGACGTCGGGCCGCGGGCAGGTCGTCGATGCCGCGATGACGGACGGCGCCGCGCTGTTGGGCGCGATGATGTATGGGCTGCGCGCGCACGACTCGTGGTCGGCCGCGCGCGGCGCGAATTTTATCGACGGCGGGGCGCCGTTCTACACCACGTATGCCTGCGCGGACGGGAAGTTCATCGCCGTGGGCGCCATCGAGCCGCAGTTTTATGCGCGGCTGCTGGCGTTGACGGGGGCGTCGGACCCGGCGTTCGCGCGGCAATGGGACCGGGACGACTGGCCCGCGCTGAAAGCACGATTCGCGGCGCTGTTCGCCACGCGCACGCGCGACGCCTGGTGCGCGCTGCTGGAAGGAACGGACGTGTGCTTCGCGCCCGTGCTCGACATGGACGAGGCCCCGCGCCACCCGCACAACGCGGCGCGCGCCACCTTCGTCGACGTCGACGGCGTCACCCAGCCGGCGCCGGCGCCGCGTTTTTCGCGCACGCCCGGTCAGGCGGGGCCGGTGGCAGCGCCGGGACGGGACGGGGCCGCGATCCTGGCCGACTGGGGCTGGACCGAGGACGCCATCGCCACGCTGCGGCGCGACAATATCGTCTAGGCTGGGCTACGATGGCGGCATGGACACCATGCCTATTTCGTCAGCCAAGGAACTCGAACTGCGCCAGGCGAAGCGCCTTGCGCTGGGCTTTTTTATCGGCGCCGCGCTGCTGTTCGTCGTCGCGCTGTTCCTGTCCGCCCGCTGGCCGGGCAACTGGTGGATCGGGCTGCTGAAGGCGTTCGCCGAGGCCGCGATGGTCGGCGCGCTGGCCGACTGGTTCGCCGTCGTGGCGCTGTTCAAGCGCATCCCGATCCCGATCGTGTCGCGCCACACGGAGATCATCCCCGCCAACAAGGAGCGCATCGCCGACAACCTGGCCGCGTTCGTGCGCGACAAATTCCTCGACACGGATTCCATCGTGCGCCTGATCCAGCGCCACGACCCCGCGCAGAAGGTCGCGGACTGGCTCACGAGGCCGGAAAACACGGAACGCCTGGGCGACACGCTCGTGCGCGTGGCCGGCTTCGCGCTCGACGTCATCGAGGACGCCGCCGTGCAGAACTTCATCCGCCGCGCGGTGCACGGGGCCATCGGCGGCGTCGACCTGTCGCAGACGGCGGGCACGATCCTGGAAAGCCTCACGCGCGACGGCCGCCACCAGCAGATCCTCGACGAGGGCATCGATCAACTGGCACACCTGCTGGCGAACCCGGAGACGCAGGATTTCATCGCCCAGGGCATCGTCGACTGGCTGCGCGACGAGTACGCGTTGATGGAAAAGATGCTGCCGTCGGAACTCATCGGCCGCAAGGGCGCGGACATCTCCGTCCGGCTCGCGGCCGGCATCCTCAAGCGCGTGAGCGAGGACCCCGGGCACCCGCTGCGGCGCCGCTTCGACGTCTTCACGCACGACTTCATCGAACGGCTGAAGACCGATCCTTCGTTCATCGAAAAGGGCGAGGACATCAAGCGTCACCTGATCGGCGACGCCACCGTGAACGGCTACATCGGCTCGCTGTGGGGCGACCTGAAAGGCTGGATCAAGGCCGACCTGCACAAGGACGATTCGGTGCTGCGGCGCCGGATCGTCGCGACCGGTGCGTGGATCGGCCGGACGCTCGCCGAGGATCCCGTCCTGCGCACGGCGCTGAACGAGAACCTGGAACTGGCCGCGCGCGGCGCCGCGCCCGAATTCGCCGGCTTCCTGACGCGCCACATCGCCGACACGGTGAAACACTGGGATAGTGGCGAGATGTCGCACCAGGTCGAAATCAACATCGGCAAGGACTTGCAATACATCCGCATCAACGGCACCATCGTCGGTGGCCTGATCGGCGTCGTGCTGTACCTGTTGTCCGCGCTGGCGTAAAAGGAGCGAGTCATGCAAGCATCGAACGATACGTTGGACGGACTGCTGACCGGCGTCCCCGAACTGGCACGCCTGCCGGGCCGCGACCTGGTGGAGGTGGCGCGCTACCTGATCCCGCTGGAGGCGAATCTCGTGCAGGGCTGCCTCGTCGCCTCCGGCATCCCGGCCGTGCTGGCCGACGCGCACCTCGTGCAGACCGACATGCTGCTGGCGCCCGCGCTGGGCGGGGTGCGCATCCTCGTTCCGGCGGATCATCTCCAGCAGGCCCAGGCCGTGCTGGAGGCGTTCGCGCGCGGCGAGTTCGAACTCGGCGAGGATGCGGACGTGAGCGGCGTTTAGTCTGTAGGGTGGGCAACGTGTGCCCACGCGGACACCGGCGAACCACAAGCGTTACGCGCGGGCTCGGGGAGCCCGCCCTACGCCTCGGATAAATTGCGCATTACCCGGATCAGGTCCGCTTTTCCTTCAAACCCGATGCCCGGCAGTTCCGGCATCGTGATGAAGCCGTCCTCCACGCGCACGCCGTCCGGAAAGCCGCCGAACGGCTGGAACAGGTCGGGATACGATTCGTTGCCGCCCAGGCCCAGGCCCGCCGCGATGTTCAGCGACATCTGGTGGCCGCCGTGCGGGATGCAGCGCGTGCGCGACCAGCCGTGCTGGCGCAGCATGTCGAGCGTGCGCAGGTATTCCACGAGGCCGTAGGAGAGGGCGCAATCGAACTGCAGCCAGTCGCGGTCCGGGCGCAGGCCGCCGTAGCGGACCAGGTTGCGCGCATCCTGCATCGAAAACAGGTTCTCGCCCGTCGCCATCGGCTTGTCGTAATAGTTGCGCAAGGTGGCCTGCAGTTCGAAGTCGAGCGGGTCGCCCGCTTCCTCGTACCAGAACAGGTCGTAGCGCGACAACGCCTTGGCGTAGGCGATCGCGGTGTCGAGGTCGAACCGGCCGTTGGCGTCCACCGCCAGCTTCTGCCCATTCTTCAGCACGGACAGCACGGCGTCGATGCGGCGCAGGTCCTCGTCGAGCGGCGCACCGCCGATCTTCATCTTGACGACGTTGTAACCGCGCTCGATGTAGCTGCGCATCTCGTCCTTCAGCGTCTCGAGGTCCTTGCCGGGGTAGTAGTACCCGCCGGCCGCATACACGAACACGTTGCGGTGCGGGCGGCCGTCGCCGTAGCGGTCGGCGAGCAGCTGGAACAGCGGCTTGTCCGCGATCTTCGCGACGGCATCCCACACGGCCATGTCGATGGTGCCGATGGCGACGGAGCGCTCGCCGTGGCCGCCCGGCTTTTCGTTGGTGAACATCGCATCCCAGATCCGGTGCGGATCGAGGTTGTCGCCTGCGTCGTCCAGCAGGGACGCCGGATCGGTGTCGAGGATGCGCGGGATGAAGCGCTCGCGCATCAACTTGCCCTGGCCGTAGCGGCCGTTCGAATTGAAGCCATAGCCGACGACGGGCTTGCCGTCGCGGACCACGTCCGTGATGACGGCCACGAGACTCAGGGTCATCTTGCTGAAGTCGATGTAGGCGTTGCGGATGGGGGAGCTGATGGGGAGGGTTTGTTCGCGGATTTCGACGATTCTCATGGCGGCCTCGCTGGTGTGTTGTCCAAGCGTGCAGGGTAATTCCGCAGGTCGTCCCTATAATTCGCTTCATGTGAATTGATTATTGAATCCCGGTGAATACTGACAGCGCTTCCGAACTCGAATTCTTCGTGCTGGTCGCGCGCCACGGCTCGCTGGCCGCGGCCGCCCGCGCGCTCGACCTCACGCCGCCGGCCGCCACGAAGCGCCTGGCGCAGATGGAGGCAAGGCTGGGCGTGCGCCTCGTCAACCGCACGACGCGGCGGCTGTCGCTGACGAGCGAGGGCGAGACCTATCTCGCGCATGCGACGCGCATCCTGGCGGCGATCCGCGACATGGAAGACGCGGTCGCGAGCAACCGCGCCGCGCCGCGCGGTCTGCTGCGCGTGAACGCGAGCCTCGGGTTCGGCCGTACGACCATCGCGCCCATTGTGTCGGCGTTCTGCAAGCGTCATCCGCAGGTCGAGGTGCAGCTTGACGTGACGGACCGCCCGGTCGACCTCGTGGAAAACGGCTACGACCTCGCCATCCGCTTCGGCGCGTTGCCCGATAAACGGCTGGCCGCGCGCCGCGTGCTGTCGAACCGGCGCTTCCTGTGCGCGTCGCCGCGCTACCTGCAGCAGCACGGCGTGCCGCAAACACTGGCGGACTTATCTCGCCACCGCTGCATCCTGCACCGTCAGAACGACGACGCGTACGGCATCTGGCGGTTCAACGAGGGCGAGGACAGCGAGGTGGCGAAGGTGCACGGCGCGCTGTCGAGCAACGACGGCGACATCGTGCTGGGGTGGGCGCTGGACGGGCACGGCATCCTGATCCGCTCGGAATGGGACCTCGCCAAATACGTCAAAAGCGGCCGGCTGCGCATCGTGCTGCCGCAGTACACGCTGCCGTCGGCCGACTTGTTCGTCTACTACCTCAACCGCAAGAACCAGGCGGTGCGCACCAGGGCGTTCATCGATTTCCTTGTCGAGCATTTCCGCAAGTCGGAGGCCGATTTTACGCAGGGGATGGAAATGCCGACGGAGGCGTTGGCGGGGGAGAGCTGATAAATCAGACCCTCAAATTAACTTCATGGCCTCGCTTCACATAGAAATCCGACAAGCTTAAGTGCGAGGCTTACTTAATCTTCAGTGATCGAGCTATCTAGGAAAAAATTCAATGGCTCCCTCTACGCCGTCGTCTGCCGCGGCGCGAATAAATTCGAGACCAGCCGTGACATCCTTCATAACTCCGTTAGAGCCATAGTATAGATTTAGCCCATGACTTAGCTTAGCTTTCGCATAACCACCGATGGCAGCTTGCTCAAACAGGCGTGCCGCCATCAGTGGATCGTATGCGGTCATTTCGCCGGCATCATAACAAACCCCCAAAGCGTAAAGCGCTGGAGGGTAATGCGCTGCAGCGGCACGCTCCAGGCATTTCAAGCTCCGCCGTTCAAATTCCTCATCCGATTCCGACCTAATGCTGAATTTCGAAAAAAGGAATAGTGCTTCCGCTTGACCTTCGTCGATTAGAGGCTTTAGTAGCTTATACGCTTCAGCACAATCGCCGCTATCAATCAGCTGAGAAGCACGCAAAAAAAGATTATCATTAGCCATGTGGAATCATCCTGTCACCATTAGGGCCACGGCACCGACATTGAATATGGTGGGTCGACTTTGCACCCAAATTATCTTTGGCGGCTTTCTCCGCAGCACGCTTTGCCTCTGAAAGAGTATTCCCTTCTCCATACCCCTCGGCCGAAGCCAGGTTATTATTGGAGTGGTTGTCCTCGCAACGGCCGTCACGATTTGCACGACAAATGCAAGTGTATCTCCCACGCTTCCGGTCTGGGTACGGAACCGGTCGTGCACGACTTCTTGCCGAAGTGGCATCTCGTCCGTCATCGTCATCATCGTAAGCGGAACTTAATGATGGACTCACGGAATTAGGGAAATATGCTCCAGGTGCAGGCCCAGGAATTCGATAGAGAATTTGCAATCCATTTGGGTCTATGGACGTTAAGGGATTTGCTGCTACGTAACCGTAGGTATTAATGCCACCATCGAGCCCAATGGGGTCGCTTTCGATATATCGCCCCGTTTGCGGATCGTACCCCCTGAAATAGTTATAATATAGACTTGTTTCGGTATCTGCCACCTGCCCGGGGAAACGATGATCATACGCTGTCACCGTTGCTGAAGTAAGTGGTGCATTATTTCCAAACGGATCGCGACTACGCCAATCCCATACATTTGTGCCGTCTGATTGAGCTAATACGAGCGGTGTATCAATATGATCGGCAACCACGTAGAAATTGCCCTGCGGCGAGAGCACAGCGACGGGCAAATTGCTCAGATAGACCGTCTCGACCCCAGACAGGCCGGCTCCACCATATTCGCCTATCGTTTGCCCGTCTTCATCATATACATAGGTGGTAAATCCGTTGGCACTCACCTTCAGCACACGCTGACCCAGCGCGTTGTAGTACATGTTCAGCACCGAGTTACCGCTCACTTGAGCAAGTCTTCCGCGATCACTATACGTGTACGTAAAAATGCCATCACCAATCCGATTACCAGCAGCGTCGTAGGTGTACGTCCGTGGTACCGAAAACGTGGCTGAACTCAGACGATTACTTGTTGTGCTGTAGGTATAGGTAACATTTGGACCCGTTTGCTGAGTGCGGTTACCGTTTGCGTCGTAGGTATAAGTTGTCGTTACACCGCCCAGCGTAAAGCTGGTGAGGCGGTCAGCTGCGTCATAGCTAAACGACTGGTCGTGTTGGGCGGGATTCGGACCTCCGGCATGGGCATATGCCGTCACCAGGCTGGCGGCGTTGTAGATAACGGTCCGCACGGTGCCAAGCAGATCGGTCGGATACGACGTCAGGCGCCCGTCGAGGTCATACGTACGCCGGTACACCGGCAACGCCGAGTTGCCCCAGTGCCAGGACTGCACGTTACCGGTCGCGGTGTAGGAAATATCGGTCAGCAGTGGTACTTCTGTCAACGTACTCGTCGCCCCGGTTCCGTTGGACGGGTTGACAGTGACGCTGTTTACCCGACCGCTAGCATCGTATCGATAGTTCACACGGGCACCGCTCGGATAGGTCATGCTTTCAAGCTTGCCGATCGCCGAGCCCGCGCTGCCGTAACTGTACTGCACCATGAACTGGGCGCTTGAGCCCCCGGCATTGACCAGCTGGGTCTTGGCCAGCACCCGACCCTTCATGTCATGCGTGAAGGTAGTCGAGCCCGACTCGTCGGTGATGCGGGTCAAATTGCCGATCTCTACGGCCGGGCCGCCTGGACCGCCGTCGTATTCGAACTGCGATGGGGTACCAGACTGATATTGAGCACGCACGATCCTGTTGAGAGCGTCGTATTGGAATGTAGTTATTTTTCCGCGTGCATCGATGACGCTGAGGACGTTGCCCGCCTCGTCGACCGTATAACTCGAACTCTGAGTATCCGGACTACTCAACTGACTTCGGTTGCCGAGTCCGTCAACGGTATATGTAGTGACGAGATTACGCGGATCAGTCACCGTGGCAACTTGGTCTAAGCCATCGTAGCTCTGACTTGTGACCAGCGTGGCCGACCCGGCGGTCACATTTTGCTGGGTTGTGCGGTTATGCGCGTCATAGCTATAAGAAGTTGTACGGCTCAGCGGTCGGTTAATCGTCTTTACGTTTCCGAGGTTATCGTACGTAAAGGTCGTGACTGTATCTTGGGTCTGTGCGCATGCGCTTCCAACTGTGAACGTAATACAACAGACCGCTCCGAGACAAGAAGTTATTTTCATAAAGGTTTTCGATTTCTTAATCAGGCATGTATGCATGATCTTTCGGAGGCGTCATGCAAAGTGCGTCACACGTTTTCAGTTGTCTTAATGGCACGAAAATTAGGACCTGATATGCGACGCCCAACTGTTAAAGACTTCAGCATCTTTAACAGGAATAACCCTTACCGCATTCCACCGATTAGTGAGGTGACTCGATCGTTTGCATCAAATACCCTACTAATTCGTCGTGCCAATACTCCGTTCGGGTCCGTTACCTGCTCTGCAGTACGATTGCCACGGATATCTAATGTATAGGTAATTGTATTTCCTTTCTCATCTGCGATTGCAGTCAATCGATGTGCCGTGTCATAGGTGTAACTTAATGTTGCTCCATCAGAGGTAGTTATCTTGCTCAGTTGCCCAGCGCTATCGTACTCATAACGGGTTGTCTCCGTTACTCCGTCGGCTTCGATGCTGATATTCGTTATCTTGCCACGAGGCGAATAAGTTAATGTTGTAACTGAACCATTGGGCGCAACAATCCTGCCCACGTGTCCATTCTCGTCATAATTTGAAAATGAAGTGATCTGACCCAAAGCATTTTTGATAGAGCTGAGATTGCCGAGGCCGTCATATTCATAGGTTGTTTGATCAAGCACATCAACTCTCGGCCCAGTACTCGTCAATAACTGTCCTGTAGAATTGTAGGTATACGTACGAGTGCGAGGCGTGCCTGTTACTTGTGCCGAAAATCCGAGTGTGCCCGAAATGTCACTTGTAGTATGCTCAGTTTTTGTTAACAGATTGCCAGAGTTGTCGTATGTAAAGGTCGTCAACTTTTTCGGCTCGGCGATCGCAACAGGAAGACGATATGTTGAATGCCATTTAGTACTGATCTTGCGGGCAGGCGCAGATAACGAAGATGCAGACCATAGGCCGCTGGAGCAGGCAAATGTTATTCCTTCTATGCGTGCAATTTCGAGATTGCGCGCAAGGTCATATTGATAACACTTTGAAATTCCGTTCCAATCGGTGACTGCTATGACATTGGTATTAGTGTCGTGAACGCGCTGCTTAAATGCTCCGCATTCGGCACATGGAGCGTTCATCAATGCATTCTTTGCCACATTTAATATAACTTCTGATGTAAGATTGACGCTAGTAATTTGGGGGCTCGAAAGCGGGCCTGTATAGTGAGTTACTGTCTGGCTGGTCGAAGTCGGGTAAGTTAATGTAACCTTATTGGCTCCGTCGCCTAGTTGCGACGACGTTGCACGTCCGGAACAGTCATACGTCCAGCTGACATAGCGTTGTCCATTCTCGTCAATTAGTCCTGTCAAGGTATTCAGGAAAAAATCGCGTCCAACGCCCGTTGAATTTGGAAAGCATGCTGTTCCGTTGTTGATTTGAGCAGCTTCTTTGTAGACATAAACTCGGGAGTTTTCATCTGGATAGGTTACTTTTGTAAGATTATTAGCCACGCAGTTAGGATTACTTGCATCAAATATTTGACACCCTCCGGAAGGGCCGTCGTATTCATAAACGTAAGACTGTCCTTTCGGATCTAGCATTTTTTTGACTCGCCCTGCAATATCATATTCGAATTGCAATTGACGCCCCCACTGATCTGTCACGCATAACAGTCGGCCCGCTGGTAATACGTCACCTTGTTGTGCGTTCGAACAGATGGGTGCATCTGCAGGATATCTTGAGGACGTGCTGTCATTGCTTGTGCCGCTGCTATAAGTCAACTTTTGAGTTAAGCCAGAGCGAGTGGTTATCGAAACCAGCGCGCCGTTTGCGCTATAACGTTCGACGCTATCGTTGTCAGCCGATACGTAGGTCCAACCGACAATTGCCGTGCCTGTGGAGTCATACTGTGCCGTAACTCGATCATTTGTATCGGCGTCCCCTACCCATACCCCGTTTGTCAAATTAAAGAAATAGCGCTTCCCATCTCCTCTCGAAATTGATACAGCGGACGGATTGGCGCTGATTGGCGGCTGTAGAGCGGATTCGCACCAGGTGAATTTGTTATCTTCTCGACGCCAACAAATAATGCCATTTGTGCCATCCGCAGCTGTAGAGCGGATTTCCTGTCTTAGCGACGCGTCATATTTTTGTGTCCAACGCATGCCGAACGAGTGAGGTATTTTGGCTTCGAGACTAACGGGCGTACTGTTATAGACGCGTTTTAACTCAAGCCCTCCAGGCGCATCGTCAACAAAATCCGTTTCGACGTGCCACATGTTGCCAGTACTGGGATTGATCGGTTCTCCCAGGCTTGGTTCAGACGGTGCTTTGCAATTACAGTCCGGCGTTGGAGGCGGGCCAAGGTTAGCGCCTTTGCTTGACGGAGCACTCGTTCCGGTAAGCTTTGTTGTTTTGATGCATTGCTTTACGTCGTCGTACCAAAACGATCCTTGGGGACACACGCATTTCAACGTTGAAGCATCTACGACAAAAGGGGACTGAGGATATGAACTAAATCCTCCATCGCCGCAATATACGAAGCCGGGCCCTCTTTGATCAGGATCGCCCCACGGTGATGTATACCAACAATTTATTCCTATACCGTTTATCAACGTAGCATTGTTATTCCAATTCATTGCAAGTCCAGCGACCGGACTCGGTTGACCAGCGAAACGAGGATTCGTGAATTGTCCATTGGCCTGTGACCACAGCAAGCAAACGTCGAATGTGTTTGCAACACGGGTTTCGGTATAATTGAAACGCGCCACAATGCGTGCTGGCATGTCCGGGGGAGGAGAAGGCCATTGCGCCATGCATTCGTTACCGAAGCATGTTAGAAAAACCATGGTTAAGTAGAGACCAAGCTTCATAATTCGCTGTAAGGCCAAGTAAAGAACTGAGCAGAGCCTGGAAAATCTACTGTCGAATTCTTTTCGATTCAAATTATTAAATTCAAGCATATCGGAATAGTAAGTTTTATTTCAGGACCAAGAAGCTCAGTCCATATGACTGCCCGATGCTAGCATTATGATTCCCATGGGAAACTATTGAATTGTCACGATTGTTGATTTTGTTGCTTATAAGCAACTCTGCGTTTGATGTGTGTACTACGGGCGAAAAGATGGATCGCCGCTTCGTGACGGCTTGGCACGCCGGATGAGGGGGGAGGGTTCAGCATCGCCTTGGAAAGCTGCTGGAGATGCAACATTCGTCAGGAATGCCAGTTGGCAGAGCAGACTTAATCTGGCCAGCTAACTTGCTGGTTTAGAGGAGGCCAAAAGAAAAACGGCCTAGTCAAAGATGAGCTAGGCCGTCAATCATATGAAGAATTCTGGTGGTGATAGGTGGACTTGAACCACCGACCCTAGCATTATGAATGCTATGCTCTAACCAACTGAGCTATATCACCAGAACGGGGTGCATTATGCCGTCCGGCCCCCGAAGTGTCAAGGCTACCCCCTCAGGATCACCCTGTCCAGCCTCGCACGAATCGTCTCAGGTCCGCAACGTGGCAAGATGAGCAAGCATTTGGCGCGCGGGATCCGGCCCCAGGCAATCGATCACGATCCGCTCCGGCATCGACCGCAGCCAGGTCAGCTGCCGCTTGGCCAGCTGGCGCGTGGCGATGATGCCCGTCTCGCGCAGCTGGGCACGATCGATGGTGCCGTCGAGGTATTCCCAAGCCTGGCGGTAGCCCACGCAGCGCATCGACGGCAGGCTCGGATGCAGGTCGCCCCGCGCGCGCAGGCCCGCGACCTCGGCCACGATGCCCGTGTCGTCGCGCTTGCCCAGCATCTGGTCGAAGCGCAGCGCGATGCGTTCGTGCAGCACGGCGCGGTCCGACGGCTCCAGCGCGAACGGCACGAGGTCGAATGGCAGTTCCGGCTTCTCGCGGCGCGCGAGCAGCGCGGACATCGGCTTGCCCGACAATTCGTAAATCTCCAGCGCGCGGTTGATGCGCTGGGCGTCGTTCGGCGCCAGGCGGTCGGCCGTGACGGGATCGACCTCGCGCAGCTTCGCGTGCATGCCGGGCCAGCCGATGCGCGCCGCTTCCGCGTCGATGCGCGCGCGCACGTCGGCGTCGGCCGTGGGCAGGTCGTCCAGGCCGTCGTTCAGGCCCTTGAAGTACATCATCGTGCCGCCGACGAGCAGCGGCAGGCGGCCGCGCGCCTGGATCTCGGCCACGAGCCGGATCGCGTCCTCGCGGAACTGCGCGACGGAGTAGGCGTCGAGCGGGTCGATGATGTCGATGAGGTGGTGCGGCGCGCTTGCCAGTTCCTCGGCCGATGGTTTTGCCGTGCCGATGTCCATGCCGCGGTACACGAGGGCGGAATCCACCGAGATGATCTCGACGGGCAGGGCGCGCGCGATGGTCAATGCCGCCGCCGTCTTGCCGGACGCGGTCGGGCCCATGATGGCCACGGCCAGCGGTTTGTGTTGCGATGTCATGCGATTCTTTATTGGCCGCGCAGGAACAGCTTGTCGAGCGCGGCGATCTCCAATTGGACCCAGGTCGGGCGGCCGTGGTTGCACTGGTCGGCGCGTTCCGTCGCTTCCATCTGGCGCAGCAGGGCGTTCATCTCGGGCAGCGTGAGGATGCGGTTCGCGCGCACGGCCGTGTGGCAGGCGAGGGTGCCGAGCAGTTCGTTGCGGCGCTCGATCAGCACGCGCGAGCCGCCGAATTCGCGTACGTCGCGCAGCACGTCGCGCGCGAGCGTCTGCGCGTCGGCGTTCTTGAGGAGCGTCGGCACGGCGCGCACGGCGAGCGTCGTCGGCGAGACGGCGGCGATGTCGAAGCCGAGCGCCTTCAGCGTCTCCTGTTCTTCCTGCGCGGTGCCCACTTCGATGGCGTCGGCGAAGAACGTCACGGGGATCAGCATCGACTGCACCTGCATCTGCTCGCCGCCGGCCTGGGCGTCGAGCGCGTTCTTCAACTGCTCGTACAGGATGCGTTCGTGCGCGGCGTGCATGTCGACGAGGACGAGGCCCTTGCGGTTCTGCGCCAGCACGTAGATGCCGTGCAGCTGGGCCAGCGCGAAGCCGAGCGGGAAGTCGTCGTCGGAGGCTGGTTTCGTCGTTTCCGGCAGCGGCGCTTCCTGCACGCCCAGCGGTTGCGACGAAGGCTTGGGCGCGCCGGTGAACAGCGCGCCGTAGTCCGCCGTGCGTTGCGGGACGCCGGCGCCCGCCGGTGCATCCCAGCGGCTGCCGGCAGGGAACGGGGACGGCGAGAACGTCGACGAGGCGCGCGAGCCGCCGCCGCCACCACCGCCGCCCGATCCCGAGGTCCAGGCGGGCGACGCCAGCTGCGACCCGAACGACGTCTGCTCGTGCGGACGGCGCCACGCCGTATCGCCCAGCGACGTGGACGACGGCGTGATCTCGGCCGCGCTCACGGGCGCGGGCGTGTCGCCGTGCGCGGTGGCCGACGTCCGGGCCAGCGCGCGCTGCACGGCGTGGAACACGAACTGGTGCACGGCGCGGCTGTCGCGGAAGCGCACTTCGATCTTCGACGGGTGCACGTTCACGTCGACCATCGCCGGGTCGAGTTCGAGCGCCAGCACGTACGACGGGAAGCGGTCGCCGTGCAGCACGTCCTCGTACGCGGCTTTGACTGCATGGACGAGCAGCTTGTCGCGCACGAAGCGGCCATTGACATAGAAATACTGGCTGTCGGCGCGCGCCTTCGACGCCGTCGGCAGGCCGACGTAGCCGTGCAGGCGCAGCGGGCCGGCGCTCTCGTCGAGCTGCAGGCGGGCTTCGGCGAAGTCGCCGCCGAGGATCTGCGCACTGCGCTTGGCCGCCTCGCTCGTGTTCCAGTGGTCGATCGTGCGGCCGTTGTGCGTCAGGCTGAACGACACGTCCGGCCGCGCCAGCGCGATGCGGCGCACGATGTCGGCGCAGTGGCCGTATTCCGTCTGTTCGGACTTCAGGAACTTGCGGCGCGCGGGCGTATTGAAATACAGGTCCTGCACGTCGATCGTCGTGCCGAACGGACCGGACGACGGCGACACGGTGCCCTGGTGCGAACCGACGATCTCCCACGCGTGCGCGGCGCCTTGCGTGCGCGACGTGATCTTGACGGCGGCGACGGACGCGATCGACGCGAGCGCCTCGCCGCGGAAGCCGAGCGTGTTCACGTTCTCGAGGTCGGTCAGCGACGCGATCTTCGACGTCGCGTGACGGGCCAGAGCGAGCGGCATTTCCTCGGGCGGGATGCCGCGGCCGTTGTCCGTGATGGCGATGCGCTTGACGCCGCCTTCTTCGAGCCGGACCGTGACCTGCGTGGCGCCGGCGTCGAGCGCGTTTTCCAGCAACTCCTTCACCACGGCCGACGGCCGCTCGACGACCTCGCCGGCGGCGATCTGCGAGATGAGCTGGTCGGGAAGCTGCTGGATGGGGCGGTGGGTGGGGGCCGGGGCGTTCATCCGCAAATTATAGCTCGCGACAAGCCCCAAAGCCGGTGCTGTTTGATTTTTGCCAAACCGGGGTCAGACCCCGATTTAAGGAAATGGCTTGACAAAAATGCCTTAAAGATTTTGCCAAAAAACGGGGTCTGACCCCGGTTTATTGTTCCCGCACGGGAATAGGCGCCGCGCACAGGTCGAGGTGCCCGGCCGCGACCTTGGTCCACGGCCCGCCGCGGTTGCGCTGGGCGTCGAGGACGGCCTGGTAGGTGGCGCTCTCCGTGCGCATTACTTCGAAGCGGCTGCGCTGGTCGGCCGGGACGTCGGCCGCCACCTTGATGGACGTGATCGGCACGTTCATGTCCGGCTTGTCGTAGAAGCCCATCGGCGCCGGGCCGCGCGGCAGGGCGGCCAGTTGCGGCATGCCGGAGATCACGCGGCCCACCACCGTGATGTTGCGGTCGAGATGGCGGGCCGGGCCGATGACGGCGTACAGCGCCGTGCCGCCGCCGCTGTCGGCATCGTTGTCGCGGCCCACGCCGACCATGCCGTAGCAGTGCGCCAGCCAGGTCTCGCCGGTCTTCGGGTCGCGCCCGACGGGGAAACCGTTCGAATGGCCGACCTGGGGTGCGTAACCGTCGACGTCCTTCATGCGCGTGAAATGCGTGTCGTTCCTGAGGGGGACGGTGAACTCGGCCTTCAGCGTCTTCTGCGCACCTTTTATCGCACGGGCCTTGTCGTTGTCCTCGTTCGGATCGGCCCATTGCACGACCCAGTTGTCCTGCACGCGCACGATGGCCAGGCCGTCGAAATAATGCTCGCGCACGAGGGCCTTGATGTTCTTCACATGGTTCGGTGCAAACGTCGGCGCCAGTTCGATGACGACGCGGCCGAACGGGAGTTCCATATACAGCGTGTTGGCGGGATCGAGGGCGCGCCAGTCGGACGGTTTCGACGCCTTGACGATGTCGGCGACGCTGGGCTTCGGCGGGAGTTCCTTCGCGCCGGCGGTCGCCGCGAAGAGGGCACAGGTGGCGGCGAGAATCGTGCGCCGGAGGGAGGAATCAGCCTTCGTCAATGTCGTCTCCTTGGCCGCTTGTGGCGGGCTTGGTCATCGGTGGTGTGATGACGATTGTAATCTGGAAAATAATAGAATTAAAACTTTTTGCCGATGAAGAAAATTCGCAGTCAAGATGAGCCGGCACCCATTTTCGGGGTCGGACTGATGGTATGATTCGGCGCTACCATTTAGGAAAATTATGGATCTGATGCAATTCATCGACATGATCCTGCATGTCGATAAGACCCTGGGCACATTGCTGGCGCAATACGGGGTGTATGTGTATGCCGTGCTGTTCGCCATCGTGTTCTGCGAAACCGGCCTCGTGGTCCTGTTCTTCTTCCCCGGCGACACCCTGCTGTTCATTGCCGGCGCCTTCTGCGCCACCGGCGAGATGAGTTATGCCTTGCTGACGATTCTCCTGATCATTGCGGCGGTGACGGGCAATACCCTCAACTATTACATCGGCGGGGCGATCGGGCATCGCGTGTTCACGCACGATTACCGCTGGCTGAACAAGGACGCCCTGCAGCGCACCCACGAATTCTTCGAACGCCACGGCGGCAAGACGATCATCCTGGCGCGCTTCGTGCCCGTCGTGCGCACGTTCGCGCCGTTCGTCGCGGGCATCTCGGACATGACCCATACCCGCTTCCAGATGTACAACGTCACGGGCGCCGTGGCGTGGGTGGTCAGCCTGGTGACCGGCGGTTACTTCTTCGGCAATATCCCCGTGGTCCGCGATCACCTGACGGTCATCGTGCTCGTGGGTGTCGGCGCGGCCGTCGTGCCGCTGGCGCTGGGCGGCTTGTACAAGGTCGGACGGCGCATGATGAGCCGTTGAGCATTGCCAGACCGATCAATGAAACGCGCCGCACGACGGCGCGTTTTTCGTTTACGGTGGCCTATTGACGCAAGGAATTGTTCCCCAGGCTCAAGTTTACTGTCGGTCACGCCGATAACGCAGGGGAGAGCAACACTACTGGATTCCCATGCGTAACCTGATCGCCCTGTTCGCTTGCAGCTGCGTCGCCCTGAGCGCAAGCGCCGCGAACGATCCCGCCGCCGCAGCGGCAGCCAGGCTGGCGGCTTCCGTGTCCCGGCCGGCATCGGCCATGGTGCCGTCTGCGACGAAAAAAGCCGAGCCCGCGGAAAAGAAGGCCGAGCCGAAAGCCGAATCGGCCGCAAGCAGCAGCGCCGCCAGCGAGGAAGATGCCGAGGTCGAGTTGTCGGCCAAGATTGCCCAGCGCCTGGCCGCGCTGCGCGAGCGCCAGCAGGCCCGCGCGACCGCCGCCGCGCGCGCGAAAAAACTCGCCGATGCGAAGCGCAAGCAGGAGGAGCAGGCCGCCGCCGCGGCAGCCGCCATTGCCGCCGCGCCGAAGCACGGCACCGTGTGGTCGTACGAAGGCGAGACGGGGCCGGCAAATTGGTCGAAGATCAACGTCGACTGGGCCAAATGCGGCACCGGCAACCGCCAGTCGCCGATCGACCTGCGCGACGGCATCAAGGTCAACCTCGAACAGATCAGCTTCGACTATCACCCGTCGTCGTTCAGCGAGGTCAACAACGGCCATACGATCCAGGTGACGGTGGGCGGCGGCAATTTCATCACGGTCGGCAACACCGTGTACGAATTGCAGCAATTCCACTTCCACCGTCCGTCCGAAGAAAAGATCAACGGCAAGGGCACGGAAATGGTCATCCATCTCGTGCACAAGAGCGCGGAAGGCAAGATCGCGATCATCGCCGTGCTGCTGGAGCGCGGCCAGCCGCACCGCCTGATGCAGACGATCTGGGACAATCTGCCGCTGGAAAAATTCGACACCGTGTCGCCCTCGATCGTGATCGACCCGATCGACGCGCTGCCGGAACGGCGCGAGTATTTCACCTACATGGGCTCGCTGACGGAACCACCGTGCACGGAAGGCGTGCTGTGGATGGTGTTCAAGCAGCCGATGCAGGCGTCGCCCGCGCAGATGGCCTTGTTTTCGCGCCTGTATCCGCTGAACGCGCGGCCGGTCCAGTCGACCGCCGGCCGCATGATCAAGGAATCGAACTGAGCGTGCTCAGCGCCAGCGGCGGCCACCGCGGTGTCCGTGCCAGCCCCGGTCGCCACGGTATTCGCGATAGCTGAAGTCGAGCGAGACGGGCGGCCCGACATACGTGGGACCGTAGCCGTACGGAGAATAGGGCGCGTCGTAGGCCGCGTAAGGCGGCGCATAGACGGCGCAGCCCGACAGGGCGGACCCCGCCGCCAGCACGAGTGCCAGCCGTTTCACCAATGTGTTCATCGCGTGTCCTCCCATGCGTCTAGCCTGTAGTTTAGGCCGCGTGGCGAGGTGCACCGTTCATTTTTTGCTACAAAATGAAACGCTGGGAACGTCGTCTCCAACAACTGATCTTGCGTACCGACCCATCCTCATTTCTGCGCAAGGCATAGGCGCGGTCATGGCCGGCGAAAAGCTGTTCGCTGACAAACTCGACAATGTCCGCGCAATACCCTGGCTCGGCCAGGAAATCCATGATCCACAAATTGCCGTCTTCGTTCCATTCGCTCGGATGAAGGCTCACGTGCGGATCGGTTTTCCAGCGCGCTTCGACATCCGGCGCAAGAAAGGCCCACGTGATGTAGCCGATCGGTTCGCCGTCATTCCACCGGTAGAACACCGCAAATTGCTTGCATAACAAAGGGGGATCGATCCATTCGTTCATGACGGCAAACGGATAACGCTGGTATTTCTCGTTGCGCGCCAGCAGAAAAGCCATCGTGCCCCGCTTTTCCATGATGTTCGCCTCCGGCCTTTTTTTCGGCTGCATCAGTAAACCACGCCGCGTCGTCATTGCATGATCTCCTCGTATGCCTTGCCCCAATAGCGCTTCAGCGCGCGCACCGACGCCGCGACATCCTCGCGAATGCCAGCGCCGGGAAGCGCGAATCGATCGCCCCGACTGTCGACGACGATCCCGTCGGTGCGCGCATCGTATTCCAGCGCGAGCCCGTCCTCGCACCACAGGAGCGTGCTGAAGTCCACGGGCTCCTGGTAGACGACACGGGCTTCGTTCACGACGGATTCGACCAGCTCGTCCGCTTTGCGGCGCAAGGTCGCCGTGTCCGGATAAGCTTCGACCAGCTGGTTGCAGCGCTCGAACATCACGTGCCGGAAAAGAATGGGCATGTCACGTCCGGACTTATGGCAATTGAACGCAACGAGACGGGTGAAGGCCTGGGGCGAGATGCCTTGCTCGCACGCTTGCGCATGCATCAGCGTCGCGACGATGCCATATTGGCGAATGAACGCCGTACGCAACGGCAATTCGCCGATCAGGTCATCCAGGGACACGGTGCCGGACGCATGCGCCGATGGCGCGGTGATGCGCCGCAGGATCGCGCGCACGTCATATTTGCCGACGACGGTCGTGTTTTCGAAATCGTCATGGAATGGACGCCGTGCCGAATAACCGGCCTTTGCCAGATGCATGATTTGCCGGGATAAGCGTTCCATTTCCATTCGGCCTTCCGGACGCTGCCAGACGCGATCGGCCACGCTGTGCGGGAATCCGCACAGCGCGACAAAGCGCCGCGCGGCGGCCTCGTCATAATATTTTCCGTAGCGGGCACGCAGCCGGGCGGCGTCCACCAGACCAGGTTCCGGCTCGGGAAAATACTTCGCAATGTAGAAACACAGCTGGTCCAGGATTTTCAACGGCGCGTGATGTTCCGCCCAGAACGGGGAAAAATTGCGCCGATAGCCAAATCCAGGCAGGGCGCTTACCGAGTTGAGGTCATTCCAGCGGCCATCGATGCAGACATTCGACGCCGTCATCGTGCCGTGACTCAGCCGCCTGGCCCGGGCTGCCGCGATCTGTTCGGCGAAGCGCCGCATCATCTCCTCGAGTCCCGCGTCGAGACGTTGCGTGGGTGTCAGTGCTGCGATCTCGCTCGCGCTCATTGCGGGCGGCAGCGGCAGGAACGCCGGTAGCCGGGCAATGGCTTGCCTGACCCGGGCCGTATCGGATGGAATCTTGTCCCGGTGCTCCGGCCGGACGTGGAAACTCCAGGCGCGCATGAAGTGGGCCGGCCGCGACACGAATTCGCGGATACCCGTTCCCCCGGTCGGATAATCCAGGTCCGGCAACCGTTCATCCGTTTTGAGCACGGCGGTCAACCGTACCGCGCCAAACGGCAGCGCGATCGTCAATACCTCGCCCCAGATCGCTTCCACCAGCATCTCGCAAACACTACCCCGTCCGTTCCGCCTTTGTGCGGCATCCTCGTCGGAATAACCGGACAGCAGATTGATGCCGATGCCCTTGACCAGCCAGTCACCGCTCCATGCGCAGCGTACGCCTCCGCCATTGTGATGGATGCCGTCGCCGCCATAACATTCCGCATAAAACGTCCTGGTCTCCGCGCCGGAGACGGCCGGCGCCTGGACAGGCGGAATATGCCAGGCGAACTCGTCCAGAAGTGCGGGCGCCCCGCCCTCGAATGGAAGGCGCGGGTTCGTCCACACGATGTCCACGCCCTGGTGTCTTACCATGGGAAACGAAAGCCCCCAGGGCCATTTGGCGAGGTGTCGCGCATCTACGGGAGAGCAGGTGTCCATGCGGGATCCGTTCAAATCGGGCGGTTTCTTTGTCGAACCCAGGTTTCGAAAACAGGCTGATCGACCACCTCGAGGAAGGAGACCGGGCCGCGAACCTGTCCGCCTGAAATAAAGTCCAGGAACTTTTCCAGCATGCGCGTGGCGGGGACAACGCCTTCCATCCATAGAAACTGCCCGGCCGGATTAATCTCCAAAAACACCAGCTCGCCATCGGCGCTTTCGACGAAATCAAAGCAGGCGAATTCCATGCCGAATGCCTGCATCATGGCCCGGCATGCCTGCACCGCAACGTCGGGAAGTTCGAACAGATCCGCCTTCATGCGCAGCAGGGGTGTGACGCGAACGTCGACGTCGCCCGCCGGATTGTCCTTCGTCGGGATCCTGATGCTCGTGTGCTGGTCGCCCAGGAAAATCGTCCGGATATCGCTGCGTTTGACGATGCGGCGCTGGTAGATGCCCGGGACGAGCTGCAACATCCTGTCCGGCGGCAAATCCTCGAGGCCGACACACGACGTCGCGAGCTTGAAGGTCTTGCCGTCTTCCACCCAATCCATTTGCAGCATGGATTTGTAAATCGCGGGCGATGGGTCATCCAGGAAACGGCGAATGCGTGCCGGATCGTTGGAGATCAGCGTGTCGGGAATCCGTATGCCTGCCTTGCTCGCCTGCAGCAGCTGCGCGAATTTGGAGGACGAGCGCGCCATCGATTCGATCGAATTGACCCACCGCGCCTGTCGTGCAATGGCGTGATACAGGGATTTCGAAAATTCCCTGACTTCGCGCCCGGCGATCGCGAGGTCATCAGGGTGGAGTTCCGCGGTCGGCAGTTCGACCTGGGAAAAGCGGCGGTTCCAGACCGTTTTTACCTCGTCAAAATCCACGTCCGTCTTGCCGTGCCGGTAGCGCCAGCTGTGCGTCCCGGAATCCATGTTGAACGACAGCGTGGCATGGGACACGAGTTCTTCGTTATTCAGGCAGGCAACCGCGGCGCCCGCTTCGCGCAAACAGTATTCGACCGCCAGTGCGTGCAAGTCACGGCTTTGGGAAATCATCAGAATGGTCATCGGCTATCCGGTCAGTCAATCCGTTCAAAAACCTGCAGCATGGGGCGGAACAGCCAGCCGATCAGCCGGTGCCGTTCGACGTCGATGGCGGCATCGAGCCGCGTCCCTGCGGGAAGCACCTGTGCGCCTTGCGCGCCCAGCGCGACCGTCACGCGCGTGCCGGGCGCCTCCGCGATCGCGCTGACCGTCCCCGTCATGCGACCGGCAGCGTCGGGTGCGTAGCCCGCGAGCCGTAACGTGACGGCCTGGCCGATTCTGATACGAGGCAGTTGGTCAGGCGGGACGAACAGGATGGCCCGCCCGTTATCGACGACCCCTGGCACGCGGACCCGGCTCGTGTAACTGAAATGCGACGCCAATGCCAATGCCGCGCAGATGAATCCCAGGGCGATCAGCAGGATCATCGAACTGGATCGTTCGACGGCGAGGACGACCGATCCGTAATCGCGCATCGCCCGGCTTTCCGCGACTTCCTTACGAATGAGCGCCAAGGTCGGCCTCCAGGCTGGACGGATGCATGCGTTGGGGGGGCGCATTCCTGCGCAGGTCGATGACCCTGTCGGCGAAACGGATCGTATCGGGACGATGCGCGACAAAGATCCGGGTCGCCTGCAAATCGCGAATCGACTGGTTCACGATCAGCTCATTCGCGAGATCGAGGTGGCTGGTGGCCTCGTCCAGCAAGAACACCAGCGGACGCTTGTACAAGGCGCGGGCGAGCAGCACCCGCTGCTTCTGGCCACCCGACAATGCGGAACCCATGTCGCCGATCAGCGTGTTATAGCGCATCGGCATCCTGGCGATTTCCTCGTGCACGGCGGCTTTTTGCGCGCACTCCTGGACGAAGGCGATATCCGGATCGCTGTCGAAGAACGCGATATTGTCTTCGATGGAGCCGGTGAACAGCGCATCTTCCTGAAGCACCGTCCCGACGATCCTGCGGAATTCGCCGATGCCGAACGTGTCCTGCGGCTGGCCATTGATCAGGATGACGCCCTCGGTCGGTTTGCAGATCCCCAATAACAGTTTGAGCACCGTGGATTTGCCCACGCCGGAAGGGCCCACGATGGCGACGGATTCCCCGGGGTTCACCGTGAACGACAAGTCGCGGATGACGTCGCGCTCGCCTGCGGCATAACGGAAGGACACGTTCTTGAACGCGATCGCGGGCGGCGCCTCGGTGACACGGTGATCGACGGCCTGCGCGGGATCGATTTCGGGCGGCAGCAATGCAAAGTCGGCCAGCCGCTCCGCGTGCAGCCGCAGCAGGCGAAAGTCCAGGATACGGTCGACCAGGCTGTTTGCGCGCGTACTGAACGTCCCGCTGTACGCGCCAAAGGCCATGAACGCCCCGACACTGAACTCGCCGTTCATGATCAACTTCATGCCGATCGCCAGGACGAGCAGATCTTTTGCGCCTTGCAAGGCCATGAGCGTCGTCGAGAAATTCGTCTGGGCGTACTGGATGCGCGTGCCGGCGTTCACCTCGTTGACGTAGAGGTTATGCCATTGCGCGCGGCGTTGTTCCACCTTGTCGAAGAGGCGGATTGCCAGGATGCCGCGGATGCTTTCCATCAGCTGGCTTTGCTGGCGGGCGGCGGCCGAGATCTGGTTTTCCTGAAGCTCGCGCAGCGTTCGATAATGCACCGCCCGCAGCGCGAAATAGACCAGGGTCGACGAGATGACGAGGAGCGCGAGCGTCCCGCTCAAGGAAAACATGATGGACAGCCCGATGGCACACATGACGCCATCCAGAATCCCCTCGATAAAGGTCGTGCTGATGGTTTTCTGGATGGTGCTGAATGACGAGAAACGCGACGTGACGTCGGCCAGTTGCCGTTTTTCGAAATAGCCGAGCGGTACGTTCAGCAGCCGCGCCAGCAGGCTCGTACCCCACTGCACGCCGAATTGCGACGTCAGTGCGATGACCGCCGTCGACCGGCCGTATTGGGTGATCACACGCATCACCAGCAACAGGGCAAAACCGCACAGGATGATCCAGTACAAGCCGATATCCTTGCCTGGCAAAACATCGTCGATCATCCATTTGCTCATCAGCGGAATACCGAGGCCGAACAATTCAAGGCACAAGGCCAGCGCCAGGATCTGTCCGATGGAACGCTTGAATCCGAAGATCTTGCCGATCAGGGCACGGTAATCGATGGCGATGCGCTCATCGAGCGCCTTGAATGATTCATTCGGCGTCAGCTCGACGGCGACGCCGGTAAAGGACCGGGAAAACTCCGCCAGGCTCATGCGATGCGAGCCGTCGAGGGGATCGACAATGTCGATATGGCGCCGCGTCACGGCGCGCAGGACGACGAAGTGCTTGGCTTTCCAGTGAATGATGCAGGGCAGCTTGAGAAATTTGACGTCCTCCAGTTCGGCCTTCACCGGCCGCGAGGACATGCCCAATGCAGCGGCCATGCGGAGCAGTTCCGCCAGGCCGGTGCCTTTCAGGGATTGCGGGAAGCGCTGCCGCAGCAGGGCGATTTCGCTGCGATGACCATGGTGGTCGGCGATCATGGCGAGACAGGCCAGCGCGCATTCCGCCGCTTCGGCTTGGCGGATGGTTCTCATGACACGCTCTCGGTGAAATGCGGCAGCGGCCGGTTCGTCGCGATCAATTCCAGCAGCGCGGCGCGGATGGATTCCAGTCCATAGACTTTGCGCGTGACGACCCCGGCGCCCGCATCCAGCACCAACAGACACGGCGTGGCCGCCACGCCCGCCAGTTGCCGCAGCGTCTTGTCGTGGTCATGCAGGCTATGCGGTTCGAGCGCCGGGCCAGGGCTGCCATTGATGAGGCAGAGCGGGATTTGCACGACGTCCCGCAGCGTCGCGATGTCGCGCTTCAGCAGCGCACACGGCTGGCAACCTTCGGTCGCGATGAGAAAGCCGAATGACCCGTTGGCCGGATGGATGCTGGCCAGGGTGCGCGGCGTATCCCGCTGGTCGCGGCCCAGGACCATGTCGGCCGGTACCGCGATGCGTACCGGTTCGTTCGGGTTGAAGGCGGCGCGCGCACCGGGCGGCGCCTTCGTTCGATGCGTGCGCACGCCGACCAACGCGATCAGGAATGACAGCACGCCGCCGCAGACTTGCGGGGAAACGATGGGGAGCCGCTCCGCGCCCGCGCGCGACATCACGGCCGACAGGGCGAGCGCCAGGAGGTGCGCCGCAATGATCGCGACGCCGATGGTATGGCTTCGCTTGCCGAGTTCGTCGTTCAATACGCCGAAGCAGTCGCACGACGCTGTCGTGCCGCGCCGGAGCCGGATCCCGCCGGCCGAGATGGAAATCGCGGCCAGGTTCGCTGCCGCGGACACGTAAAAAACCGGCGAATTCGATAGGGCTGCCGCGATGCAGAGATGGATCAGCGCAAACGTGAAATTCTTCGTGGTGCCGCTGCCTTTCCAGGGCAATTGAACAACAAAAAGCGTTGCGTGAACACAGGACAGGAAGATCTGTACGACGCTGAATGCTGACATCAATGGCTCACCCGGAAAGTGGATCCGACCGTGGCGCACGGCCGAGGTATCGATAACAAAAAAGGGCAGCCCTCCAGAACCGCCCTTCGAAACCCTACTTAGTCACAGTAGGTTTCCACGTCGAACCCCGGCCAATACATATCCGCTTCGTAATAGACAATGCCGTTGTAATACGTCGACACGGTTTGAGTCCAGCAACCTGCGCCGGCGACCTGTTCGACTTCGTCGGTGGTCAGATCTTTGGCCATCGAGCGGCCCAGAATACGGTTCAGCATTGATGCTCCTAATAATGTAATAGTTCACGGGTCGAAAAGAGGTTCAACCGTGGCGCATGTTTGCGCAGGTTTACGATATCGATAACAAAATAACTCGTCAATTCGCCTCGCATACGATCCCGCAAAAAGTGAAATGTGGCGGGCAGGCGGCACAATGCAAAACGCCGGCAAGCGCCGGCGTCGTCGTTTATCCGGCCTGTACCACGGCCCGGTACGTCCCGCGCCAGACCCCGCCCGGTTCCAGCTGCTGCGGTCGGGCGGCCGTATCCCCCAGCAGGGCTGGCTCGATGCAGACGAAACGGCGGTATTCCTCGTCTTCCATGTCGGACAGCGCCGCCGTATCGGCCGCGCCCGGGTTCCACACGACGGCGTCGTTGAAGCCCGTCTGCTCCAGCGTCACCTTGTCCGCGCCCGTGTCGAACGCGATCGCGCCGGCGATGCGCTCGAACACCTGGTCGAGCTTGTCGGTGATGGCGAGCGTCTCAGCCTGCACGCCGTCGATGCGCACGGCTTCCACGTCCTCGACGAGGTGGTACGTGTGCAGCGCCGCGGCGAACGGGAACGGTTGCGTGCCGGTGTTGCGCACGTCGAGCGACATATCCAGTTGCGCACCACGCACGGCCACGCGCAGCACCAGTTCGAAGGCGTACGGCCAGCCGGCTGCCGCTTGCGGCGGCAGATCCGATGCATTCAGCCCCAGCACGGCGAACGCCGCGCCATCCTGTTCCCCTTGGTCGAGGACGCGCCAGGTCGAGACGCGCGCGAAGCCGTGGCGCATGCCGGTGCCGCGCTCGGCGAACTGGGGAAAGATGACGGGCACGCCGCCGCGGATCGCCTTCTGGCCGTCCAGCGCGGACAGGCTGCTCAGGAACAGGCGTTCCTGGGCCGGTCCGCCTTCAGTGGTGACGGCTTTCCACGACACGAGGTGGGCGCCGTACAACGTGATGGTCGCCTCCGCGCCGTCCGGCGCGCGAAGTTGCAGGGCGGGCAATTGCCCGAAGTTGATGGTCGTTGCGCTCACGAGAATCCTCCTCAGGGGACGCCCGGAGGCGTCCGTTAGGTCAGTCGGCTCTTCGCCAGCGGCGGATTGTACGCGAAGTAGCGCTTGATGCCTTTCGTGATCGCGTCGGCCAGTTGGTTCTGGTAGGCATCATCCTTCAGCCGGGCTTCTTCCTCCGGGTTGGAGATGAACGCGGTCTCGACGAGAATCGAGGGGATGTCCGGCGCCTTCAGCACGGCAAATCCGGCCTGTTCGACGACGCCGCGGTGCAGGCGGTTGATGCCGCCGATTTCCGTCAGCACGGCCTTGCCGAGCTTCATGCTGTCGTTGATCTGGGCCGTCTGCGACAGGTCGATCAGCACGCTCGCGAGCTGCCTGTCGTGCGTGCCGAGATTGACGCCGCCGATCAGGTCGGCCTTGTTCTGGTCGTTCGCGAGCCAGCGCGCCGCGCTCGAGCTGGCGCCTTTTTCCGACAGGACGAACACGGAGGAGCCGCGCGCCGTCGGTTCGACGAAGGCGTCGGCGTGGATCGACACGAACAGGTCGGCCTGCACTTTTCTCGCTTTTTCCACGCGCTGGCCGAGGGGGACGAAGAAGTCGGCGTCGCGCGTCAGCATCACGCGCGTGTTCGGCAAGCCTTCCAGCTTGGCCTTCAGGCGCTTGGCCACTTCCAGCACGATGTCCTTCTCGTGCACGCCCGTGGTGCCCGTCGCGCCGGGGTCTTCGCCGCCGTGGCCGGGGTCGAGTGCGATGGTCACCATGCGCGCCACCTTCTGGCCCGGCGCGGCTTTCGCGGGCGGCTGGGCCGGTTGCGGCGTCGTCGGCTGCGGCTGCGCGGGCGTGGAACCGGCGCGGGCCGCGTCCGCTTCCAGCTTGGCGATGGCGTCCGGGCCGGCCTGGCCGACGGTCGGCTCGCCCGGCTGCACGGCCGGCGTCGGCGTGGCGGGGGCCGCATCCGTGCTCCAGTTTTCCTTGGCGATCATGCTCGCGAGCGGGTCGACGGGCTTGACGGGATACAGGTCGAAGATCAGGCGGTGGTGATAGCCGGCGATGGGCGCCAGGTTGAACACCTGCGGCTTGACGTCTTCCTTCAGGTCGAACACGAGGCGCACGACGTTCGGCCGGTTCTGGCCCACGCGCACCTGCTTGATGTACGGGTCGTTCGATTCGATCTTGGCGACGAGGCTTTTCAGCGTGTCGTTCAGTGCGAGGCCGTCAATGTCGACGACGAGGCGCGGCGGGTCCGGCACCATGAAGTGCGTCGTCTTGAGCTCGCCGTCGTTTTCCAGCGTGACGCGGGTGTATTCGTCGGCCGGCCACACGCGCACGGCCATGATCTGGGCGGCGGATGCCGTCAATGGCGCGACGACGGACAGCAGCAGCGTGCCGCCGGCCTTCAGGATCGTGCGTCGCTTCGCGGAACCGGGAATCAGGGAGTCGGGGGGAAGTGCAGGCGTTCGAGGCATAGCAGGCCCAAGTCGGACAACGCCTGCAATTCTACCTCACGCCCGAGACCGCTGACCTTAAGCAACACTTTAACGTCGGGCGGGGGCAACACCGGCGCTCCCTTTTCCGGCCATTCGACGATGCAGATGTTGTTACCGTCGAAATCTTCGCGGAAGCCCGCATCGAGGAATTCCTCGGGGCTGGACATGCGGTACAGGTCGTAGTGGATCAGGTTGACTGTCTGGCCATCCAGGTCGATGCGGTACGGCTCCGACAGCGTATAAGTCGGGCTCTTGACGGCCCCCTTGTGGCCGGCCGCGTGCAGCAGCGCGCGCGTGAGCGCCGTCTTGCCGGCGCCCAGGTCGCCGTGCAGGTAGATCACGAGGCCCGGGCTCAGCGCGCGGGCGAGGGCGGCGCCCAGGGCCTGCGTGGCCGATTCGTCGGGAAGATAAGCTGTCAGTTGCTGGTGCATCGAATAAAATATCAGGTTTGTAGGTCCGCCAATGTCCGCCCAGCCCCCCGTCCAGCCCGATTTTTCCGCACTCGCCCAGGCCATCAAGGCATGGGGCGCGGAACTGGGCTTTGCCGACGTGCGCATCGCCGACATCGACCTGGCCGGCCACGAAGCGGGCCTGCAGGCCTGGCTGGACGCCGGCCACCACGGCGAGATGGATTATATGGCAAGCCATGGCATGAAGCGCGCCCGGCCGGCCGAGCTGGTGCCGGGCACGGTGCGCGTGATCAGCGCGCGCATGGATTACCTGCCGATGGCAACGCCGGCCGACTGGCGCGCGCGCGAACGCCTGCGCCAGGACGACCCGCAGGCGGCCGTCGTGTCGATCTATGCGCGCGGCCGCGATTATCACAAGGTGTTGCGCAACCGGTTGCAGGCGTTGGCCGAGAAGGTCAAGGCAGCCGTCGGCGAGTACGGCTACCGCGTGTTCACGGATTCCGCGCCCGTGATGGAGCTGCCGCTGGCGCAGAAGGCGGGCCTCGGCTGGCGCGGCAAGCACACGTTATTACTGAGCCGCGAGGCCGGCTCCACGTTCTTCATCGGCGAGATCCTCGTCGACCTGCCGCTCCCGGTCGACGCACCGACCGGCGCCCATTGCGGCCAGTGCAGCGCATGCATCGAGGCCTGCCCGACGGGCGCGATCCTCGGCCCGGGCCGGCTGGATGCGCGCCGCTGTATCTCTTATCTGACGATCGAACTGAAGGGCGCGATCCCGGAGGAATTCCGGCCGCTGATCGGCAACCGCATCTACGGCTGCGACGATTGCCAGCTGGCCTGCCCGTGGAACAAGTTCGCCCAGCGGGCGACCGTGCCGGATTTCGATGAGAGAAACGGCCTGGGCACGGCGGGCCTGGTCGAGCTGTTCGGCTGGAGCGAGGACGAGTTCAACCGCCGGCTCGAAGGCAGCCCGATCCGCCGCATCGGACACGAGCGCTGGCTGCGCAACCTGGCGGTCGGACTCGGTAATGCAACCACGTCGGACGACGTCGTCGCCGCGTTGCGCTCACGTGCGGACCACGCGTCCGCGCTCGTGCGCGAGCACGTCGCGTGGGCGCTCGCGCGCCATGGGCACACTGTCTAGAGTTCGATCCGCTTCATGCGCAGTGCGGACCAGTCGCCGTCGATGGAAATCATGGCGACGCCCGTAATGCCGTTGTCCTTGGCATAGGCATTGATCGAATCGCGATTGATGTCGGTGGCCTTGGAGGCGGTCTGTTTCAGATAAGCGACCCACAGCGAACCCTTGTCGCCCAGGCGCTCCTTGGCGACCGGGAAATATTGTTCGAGTTCCTTGCGGTTCATTGCGAACAGCAATACCACGTCGACCTTCTCCTGGTCGGGCTTGACCAGGTTGGGCGGCATCTGCGACACCATGCCGGGGTGGACGTTCCCGTTCAGGATCAGCATCGATTTCGCGGTCCTCAAGAACATTTTGTCGGCTATCGTCTTATCGCTCATCTGCGTTCCCTAAAGAATGTTTCGACGTGGTGAGTTCGACCACTCCATGTTCAGGTTGATTTTACAAGCGAACCCCGCGCGGCGCGGGACGTGCGGTCTGTCGTGCGCGGAGTTACCGCCGGAAACGACGATATCTCTACTTCAACAGCCCGGCCAGCTCCACCGCCGTCTTGACCTGCATCTTGTCGAAGATATGCGCCCGATGCACCTCGACCGTGCGCATGCTGATGCCGAGCTTGTCGGCGACGACCTTGTTCATGTTGCCGGCCAGGATGAGGTCGAGCACTTCCCGCTCGCGTGCCGACAGGGTGGCGAGGCGGGCGTGGATGGCGTCGCGCGAGGCGGCCTTGCGCGAGGCGGCGAGGGCTTCCTCGACGCGGTCCATCAGCTGGTTGTCGTTGAACGGTTTTTCGAAGAAGTCGAAGGCGCCGCGCTTGAGGGAATCGACGGCCATCGGCACGTCGCCGTGGCCGGTCAGGAAGATCACGGGCAGGCGCGCCAGCAGCCCGCGCGCCACCAGCTGGTCGAACACGGCGATGCCGTTCATGCCCGGCATGCGCACGTCCAGCAGCACGCAGTCGCCATGGTTGGCATCCGCGGCGAAGCGGTCGCCGAGCGCGTCGAGGAAGGCCTGGCCGCCCGCATAGCCGCGTGCCGGCAGGCCGCGCGACTGCGCCAGCCATTCGAGGGCGTCGCGGATGACGTCTTCGTCGTCGACGATGTGCAGCATGGGGTCTCCTTTTTTCGCTGTATTGTAAAGCAGTAAAGCACGAATCAGGTGACGGGCGCTTCCTGCGCCTGCTGCAAGGTGAACGTAAAGATGGTGCCGCCGCCCGGATTGTCCGCGTGGGTGAGCGTGCCGCCGTGGAATTCGATCGCGGTGCGGCAGATCGACAGGCCCATGCCCATGCCCTCGGCCTTGGTCGAAAAGAATGGCGAGAACAGGCGTTCGGCCACTTCCGGCGGAATGCCATGGCCGTTGTCGATGACGGACACCGCGACCTGCCCCTGTTCGCCCGTGTGCGCGGCGATGCGCAAGACGCGCCGCTCCGGGTCGACGGCCTGCATCGCCTCGATCGCGTTGCGCGTGAGATTGAGCAGCACCTGCTCGATCAGCACGCGGTCCGCGAGCACGGGCGGCAGGTCGGGCGGGACGTCCACCTGCAGCGCGACATAGCTCTGGCGCGCCTGCAGTTCGACGAGGGCGCGGATGCCGTCGACGACGTTGGGAATGGCCACCGTCTCGCGGCGCGGCTCGCGTTTTTTCACGAATTCGTGCACGCTGCGGATGATCTGGCCGGCCCGGCGCGCCTGCGTGTTCGCCTGTTCCAGCGCGCGTTTCAGCATGCCGGTGTCGAGCGGGGCCGCATGGGTTTCGCGCGCGAGCACGTTCAACGCGCCCGCCGTGTAGCTGGAGATGGCGGCCAGCGGCTGGTTCAGTTCGTGCGCCAGCATCGACGAGATCTCGCCCATCGTCGCCAGGCGCGCGCTCGTCTCCAGCTTTTCCTGCTGCTGGCGATTGAGTTCTTCCGCGCGCTTGCGGTCGGTGATGTCGAGGATGGAACTCATCCAGCCCGTGTGGCGGCCGTGGGCGTCGACGAGGGGCGCCTCGAACACGAGCACGGGCACGCGCACGCCGTCCGAGCGCTGGAACACGGTCTCGAACTGCGGCGTGGCGTGGCCCGAGAGCACCCGGCGGAACCGGTCTTCGTATTCCGCCATCGCTTCGGGCGCCCAGTACGGCATCGGCGGCTTCTTGCCCAGCAGGTCTTCCGCCGGATAACCGACCATGCGGCAGAACGCCGGGTTGACGTAGGTGACGCGGCCCTCCAGGTCGCGCGCGCGCAGGCCTGTCAGCAGCGAATCCTCCATCGCGGTGCGGAAGGCCATCTGCTGGCGCAGCGCGTTTTCCGCCGCGATCGTGCGCGCGATGTGGCGCCACAGCGCGACGAGCGAGATGACGAGGCCGAGGGCCAGCACGATCACGGAGCCGACCAGCAGGTTCGGCAGCAGCTTCGGCGCGGCCTTGACGCTGTCGGTGGCGAGCACGATCTGCGAGCCGGGCAGGTCGAGCGCGCGCTTGTGCGTGTACACGCCGCGGCCCGGTCCGCCCGCCGCGCGCTGCGCCACGACATGGTCGTCGCGGTCGAGCAGCGACAGGGCATTGTCCTGGGCGAACCACCAGGGCACGTTCTCGTCCAGCAAGGTCTGCAGGTTGTACGTGGCGACGAGGCTGCCCATGTACTTGCCGGCGTGGACCAGCGGCAAATGGAAATC
>CBIHRX010000019.1:0-39475 GCA_966212555.1 uncultured Massilia sp. | reverse complement strand
ACGTTCTCGTCCTTGAACGTCTCCATGTTGATCGACGGGTGGTGGCCCATCATCGGCACCATCGACATCGATTCGACGCCGCCGGCGATCATCACGTCGGCCTCGCCGACGCGGATGCGGTCCGCGGCCATGGCCAGGGCGGTGATGCCCGAGGCGCAGTAGCGGTTGACGGTCACGCCGCCGACGGTGTTCGGCAGGCCGGCCAGCACGACGGCGTTACGGGCCACGTTGAAGCCCTGCTCCGCTTCCGGGAACGAGCAGCCGACGATGGCGTCGACGATCAGGGCCGGGTCCAGGTTCGGCACGGCGGCCATCGCGCTGCGGATCGCGTGCACCAGCAGGTCATCCGGACGGGTCTTGTTGAAGAAGCCGCGCGGCGCCTTGCCGATCGGGGTGCGGGTCGCTGCGACGATGTATGCGTCTTGAAGTTGTTTGCTCATGTCAGTAGTCCTTAGTGTCGCGCCGCGGTCAGTTACGTACCGGTTTACCGTTTTGCATCATGCCCATGATGCGTTCCTGGGTCTTCGGATTGTTCAGCAGCGCGACGAATGCCTTGCGTTCCATGTCGAGCAGCCACTGCTCGGACACGACGCTGCCCTGGTCGATGTCGCCACCGGAAACGATCTCCGCGATCGTGTCGCCCAGGTGGTAGTCGTAGGCCGAGATGAAGCCGCCGTCGCGCATGTTGACCAGCTGGCCGCGGATCGTGCCCCAGCCGTAGCGGCCGGTCACGGTGACCGGGCGGCGCAGCGGTGCGCGGTAGCCGGCGTCGAACATCGAGCGCGCGGTGACCTTCGCCACGTGCAGCAGTTCGTACGGGTTGAAGACGATGATGTCGTCGTCCTTCAGGTAGCCCATCGCCTTCGCTTCCAGGGCCGATTTCGACACCTGCGCAGTAGCCGCGTTGGTGAAGCCGGTCTTCAGGAATTGCAGGATGTCGTTGCCCTTCGATTCATTGGCCGCGCGCACCGCCGCTTCCTTCAGGCCGCCGCCGGCCGGCACCAGGCCGACGCCCACTTCCACGAGGCCGATGTACGACTCGATCGATGCCACGCGCTTCGACGCGTGCAGCGCCATTTCGCAGCCGCCGCCCAGCGCCAGGCCGGCCACCGCGGCCACGACCGGGATGTTCGAGTATTTCATCGCCATGAACGTGTCCTGCAGTTCCTTGACGATCGGGTCCATCGCTTTCGCGCCGCCCGCCATGAAGGCCGGCAGGGCCGATTGCAGGTCGGCGCCGGCCGAGAACGCGCCGCCGTCGGCCGCATCGGTATTCCAGATCACGATGCCCTTGAAGCCCTTCTCGGCTTCGGCCAGCGCGCGCTGGATGCCCTTGATGACGCCGTCGCCGATCACGTGCATCTTCGTCTTCAGCGAGATGACGAGCACCTCGTCGCCCGAGTGCCACAGGCGCACGGAATCGTCTTCGAACACGGTGGTGCCGGCGGTCTTCGGATCGTCGCCGCCCGCGCCCACGACCGGTGCGCGGAACTGCTGGCGCTGGTAGACCGGCAGGTCCGAGCGCGGCACGTACGCGTTCTTCGTGACCGAATAGGAACCTTCAGGCGTGTGCACGCCCTTCTCGGCGACCGGTGCGCTGAACACCCATGCCGGCAGCGGCGCATCCGTCAGGGCCTTGCCCGCGTCGATGTCTTCCTTGACCCACTGGGCGATCGTGTTCCAGCCGGCGGCCTGCCACGTTTCGAACGGACCGACGCTCCAGCCGAAGCCCCAGCGCATCGCGAAGTCGACGTCGCGTGCGTTGTCGGCGATCGAGTCCAGGTGGAAGGCGATGTAGTGGAAGGCGTCGCGGAAGATCGCCCACAGGAACTGCGCCTGCGGGTTGGTCGATTCGCGCATCGCCTTGAATTTCTTGACCGGATCCTTCTCTTTCAGGATGCGTGCCACGATGTCGGCCGCCTTGGCGCCGCCCGGCACGTATTCGCCGGTCGCGGTGTCCAGGCGCAGGATGTCCTTGCCGACCTTCTTGTAGAAACCGGCGCCCGTCTTCTGGCCCAGTGCGCCCTTTTCGATCAGCTTGGCCAGCACGTCCGGCGTCTTGTACACGCCGAAGAACGGGTCGTCCTGCAGGTTGTCCTGCATCGTCTTGATGACGTGGCCCATCGTGTCCAGGCCGACGACGTCCGCCGTGCGGAACGTGCCCGACTTGGCGCGGCCCAGCTTGGCGCCGGTCAGGTCGTCGACGACGTCCACGGACAGGCCGAACTTCTCGGCTTCGTGGATCGTGGCCAGCATGCCGAAGATGCCGACGCGGTTGGCGATGAAGTTCGGCGTGTCTTTCGCACGCACGACGCCCTTGCCCAGCACGGACGTCAGGAAGGTCTCGAGCTGGTCGAGGATTGCCGGCTTCGTGGCGGCGGTCGGGATCAGTTCGACCAGGTGCATGTAGCGCGGCGGGTTGAAGAAGTGCACGCCGCAGAAGCGCGACTTCAGCTCGGCGTCGAAACCTTCGGCCAGCTTCTCGATCGACAGGCCCGACGTGTTCGAGGCGAAGATCGCGTTGGCGCCGATGTGCGGCGCGACCTTCTTGTACAGGTCGTGCTTCCAGTCCATGCGCTCGGCGATGGCTTCGATGATCAGGTCGCAGCCGGCCAGCACGTCGAGGTTGTCCTCGTAGTTGGCGGCTTCGATCAGCGCGGCGTCTTCCTTGTTGCCCAGCGGAGCCGGCGACAGCTTTTTCAGGTTCTCGATGGCCTTCAGGACGATGGAATTTTTATTGGCGTTGCCGCCGGAGCCTTGCTCCGGCTTGGCCGGCAGGTCGAACAGCACGACCGGGACCTTGGCGTTGACGCAGTGCGCAGCGATCTGCGCGCCCATCACGCCGGCGCCCAGCACGGCGACTTTCTTGACGATGAAGTTGGACATTCTCGTTATCCTTTGATTAGTCGTCGTTCCCGCGCAGGCGGGAACCCATGCTGAGCTTCGGAACTCGGTCGATTCGCCTTGACGCATGGCTTCCGAATTCGGTTCTTCAGTATGGGTCCCCGCTTTCGCGGGGACGACGGTAGGTGTGATGGTGCGATTTAGAACAGGTCTGCGTCCAGCGCCATCAGGTTCGACGAACCCGAACGTGCCTGGCGGATCAGCATCGCGGTTTCCGGGTACAGGCGGGCGAAGTAGAAGCGTGCGGTCGCCAGTTTCGATTCGTAGAACTTGTCGCCCGAATCCTTCTTGGCCAGCGCGATCTTCGCCATCTGCGCGAAGAAGTACGAGAACACCATGTGGCCCACGACGCGCAGGTAAGGCACGGCGGCGGCGCCCACTTCGTCCTGGTTCTGGAAGGCCTTCATGCCGATTTCCATCGTCAGCTTGCCGACTTTCTCGCCCAGTTCGCCCAGCGGGCTGACGAATTCGGACATCTGCTCGTCCAGGCCGTTGTCTTCGACGAACGCCTTGATCTTTTCGCCGAACGCGCGCAGTTTGGCGCCGTTGTCCATCAGGATCTTACGGCCCAGCAGGTCCAGCGACTGCACGGTGTTCGTGCCTTCGTAGATCATGTTGATGCGGGCGTCGCGCACGTACTGCTCCATGCCCCACTCGGCGATGTAGCCGTGGCCGCCGTACACCTGCATCGCTTCCGACGTGGCGATCCAGCCGTTGTCGGTGATGAAGGCTTTCACGACCGGGGTCAGCAGCGCGACTTCGTCTGCGGCTTCCTTGCGGACGGCTTCGTCCGGGTGGTTCAGTTCGCGGTCGATCTGCAGCGCGACGTACGACGTCAGCGCGCGCGCGCCTTCGGCATAGGCTTTCGCCGTCAGCAGCATGCGGCGCACGTCCGGGTGGACGATGATCGGGTCGGCCGGCTTGTCCGGTGCCTTCGGGCCCGACAGGCTGCGCATCTGGATGCGGTCTTTCGCATAGACGAGCGCGTTCTGGTACGCGACTTCCGTCAGACCCAGCGACTGCATGCCGACGCCCAGGCGGGCGGCGTTCATGAACACGAACATCGCGTTCAGGCCCTTGTGCGGCTGGCCGATCAGGGTGCCGATCGCGCCGTCCAGGTTCATCTGGCAGGTCGAGTTGCCGTGGATGCCCATCTTTTCTTCGATGGCGCCGCAGGTGATGCCGTTGCGGGCGCCGACGGAACCGTCGGCGTTCGGCAGGAACTTCGGCACGAGGAACAGCGAGATGCCTTTCGAGCCTTCCGGCGCGTCCGGCAGGCGGGCCAGCACCAGGTGGACGATGTTTTCCGACATGTCGTGCTCGCCGGCCGAGATGAAGATCTTCGAGCCGGTGATGCTGTAGGTGCCGTCGGCCTGCGGTTCTGCCTTCGTGCGCAGCAGGCCCAGGTCGGTGCCGCAGTGCGCTTCGGTCAGGCACATCGTGCCGGTCCATTCGCCCGAGACGAGCTTCGGCAGGTAGAACTTCTTCTGGTCGTCGGTGCCGTGTTCCTTCAGGCACTCGTACGCGCCGTGCGACAGGCCCGGGTACATGGTCCATGCCTGGTTCGACGAGTTCAGCATCTCGTAGAACGAGTTGTTCAGCGAGACCGGCAGGCCCTGGCCACCGTATTCCGGATCGCAGGCCAGTGCGGCCCAGCCGCCTTCCACGTACTGCTTGTAGGCTTCCTTGAAACCCTTCGGCGTGGTGACGGTCTTGGTGGCGGCGTCGTAGTGGCAGCCTTCGCGGTCGCCGCTGTGGTTCAGCGGGAACAGCACTTCCTGCGTGAATTTCGCGCCTTCCTCCAGCACCTGGTTGATGATGTCGGCGTCGATCTCCTGGTACGCCGGCAGGTTCTTGAATTCTTCGGTGACGTTGAGGAACTCGTGCAGAACGAACTGCATATCACGAAGTGGCGCGACGTACTGACCCATGGTTGTTCTCCTGACAGGTAAATATTTGGTATGAATTACTGAGCGCTGGCGGTATCCGCCTGGCTGCCTTGCTTGTTGGGATTGCGGTAATCTTCGACCAGGCGCGCGAAGCCGCGGTGCGCGCGGTCGACGGCGCCCGGGATGCGCAGGAAGCGCGCATCGTGGTGCACCGCCAGCACGAGGCCATACATCTCGTACACGAGTTGCTCGGGGTCGGTGCCCGGCTTCAGGTCGCCGCATTCGATCGCCTGTTGCGCGCAGCGCAGCAGGGCGCCCTGCCACGTGCGGACCATGGCGACGAGTTCTTCGCGGATCGGGCCCGGACGGTCGTCGTATTCGACGGCACCGCTGATATAGATGCACCCGGACGCGATCTCCACCGACACGCGCTTGAGCCAGTGGTTGAACATCGCTTGCAGGCGCGGCAGGCCGCGGGCTTCCTTCAGGCTGGGGAAGAAGACTTCCTGCTCGAAGCGGCGGTGGTACAGCTTGAGCACGTCGATCTGCAGGTCTTCACGCGACCCGAAGTGCGCGAAGACGCCCGATTTGCTCATGTTCATGCGGTCGGCCAGCAGGCCGATCGTCAGGCCTTCCAGACCGTCGCGGCTGGCGAGCTCGAGCGCAACATCGAGGATGGCGGCCCGCGTCATCTCGCCCTTGCGCATGCTCATCGATTTAGCTGTCGTATTAATAATTGCCTCGCGTAAGAGTGGATTTGATCTACCGAAAAAATCCGAACGCTCGTACTATTATCTACCAGCCGTGAAATGTCAAACGGGAACTTAGAGGCGCTGTTCTAGTGTGTTGTCAGCCGCCCGCACGGGTGATGGCGCGACGGTCGCGCTTGGTCGGACGGCCCTTGATCGTGCTGCCCGGTTCGGGGAACAAACGGCGTGCTTCCTGGTCGTTTTCCCTACGGACGATACTCTCTTCCGTCTCGCGGTACAACGCCTGGGCGACGGGCGCCGGCCCCCGTTTGTCGGACAGGCCCAGCACGACCACTTCCCAGCGATTCGAACCGTTGTCGATGAAAATCTTATCATCGACCTTGACCGAACGGGCGGGTTTGACGGGCTCGCCGCCGATCCGCACACGTCCCCGGTCGACCGCATCCGCCGCCAGCGAGCGCGTTTTGAAAAAGCGCGCCGCCCACAGCCATTTGTCGATCCTTACGTTGTCATTCTCTGTCATAGCGTCTTTCCATCATGCGTAGCCGATCGCGACGACCCGCATGGTCATTTTATAGAGAAGATAGGCCATTTCGTGGCCGCAGCGGCGCACCCAACCGAGTTGCCGCAAATCATCCATGCACACCTGCACGCCATCGGCGACGCCCCGCTCGATCTGGCGGGCCAGGGTACCGGCAAATTGCGCGTCGCGCACGACGACGTTCGCTTCCTGGTTGACGAACAGCGACAGGCCGTCGCAATTGCTGGAGCCGACCGTGGCCCAGTTGTCGTCCACGACGGCGACCTTCGCGTGCAACTGCGTCTTGTGGTACTCGACGATGCGCACCCCGGCCGCCAGCAACTGCGGGTAGAACGACGACGCGACGGCATCCTGCATGCGGAATTCGCCCACGCCGATCATCAGGCAGACGTCGACGCCGCGGCGCGCGGCCTGGCACAGTGCCTCGCGGAACTTGCGGCCCGGCGCGAAATACGGCGTGGCCATCAGCACCCGCTTGCGCGCGCGGCCGATGGCCTGCAGGTAGGCGCGCTGGATCGTGCGGCGGTTGCGCAAGTTGTCGCGCACGACGAATGCGGCCCGCATCGGATAGTCGCCCAGCGCGGCCGGCTGCTTGCGCATTTCCCGGAACAAATTGATCCGTCGGACGAGCGGCAAATGGCCGGCCCGTGTCCATTGCGCCTGGGCTTCGCGGTGGATTTCCGCCACGAGCGGCCCCTGCACGCGCACGGCGAAATCCCAGCGGGGTGCCGGCAGCGGCGCGTGCGGCTCGTAATCGTGCAAGTTGTCGTCGTTCGTGTTGATGCCGCCGACAAAGGCGACCTGGCGGTCCATCACGGCGATCTTGCGGTGGCTGCGCGCGGCGCCACGCTTGAACCACGGGTTGAACATGCGGTAGTGCACGCAGGCCGCGCAGAATTCCTCTTTCAGCCGCAAGGCGGTGCGGTTGCCGGTGCCGAACCAGTCGGCCAGCACGCGCACCTTGACGCCGCGTTTCGCGGCACGGATCAGTGCGTCCGTGACGGCGCGCGCCGTGTCGTCTTCGGCATAGATATAAGTCTCGTACAGGATCTCGTGCCGGGCGGCGTCGATCGCGGCCAGCAGCGCGGGGAAATAAGTGCTGCCGCTTTCGAGGAGGGTAACGTCGTTGTTGGCTACATACGTGACTGTGCGCATCGCTATGCCAGCTGCAGGTTGGCCACGATCGGTGCGTGGTCCGACAAGCGCGCCCACTGCGGGCCGTGCAGCACTTCGGCATGCTCGACCTGGAAGCCGCGCACATAGATCCGGTCGAGCCGGAACCAGGGCAGCGCGGCGGGAAACGTCCGCGCCGGCACCAGGCGTTTCTCGCGCCCGGCCGCATTGCGCACCATATCACCAATCCGCGCGCCGAGCCGCGCCGGCCGCTCCAATTCATCGAATACCTCAACGACGCCCAGCTTCAGGCGCAGGCAATCGCTCAGGGTATTGCGCCAATCATTGAAGTCGCCGGCGATGATGACAGGCTCGTCCGCGCGCGCGGAGTCCTGCACGCACTGGACCAGGGCCTCGGCCTGGCGCCGGCGGCTCACTTCGAACAGGCCCAGGTGCACGACATAGCAGTGGACGTTGCCGGACGGCGTTTCCAGCACGCAGTGCAGGATGCCGCGCTGTTCGTAGGCGTGGTCGGAGACGTCGTGGTTGTTCTGGTTCGAGATCGGAAAGCCGGACAGCAGCGCGTTGCCGTGGTGGCCGTGATCGTACACGGCATTCATGCCGTAGGCGGCATGCAGGTTTTCGCCCGCAAAGAATTCGTGCTGGGCCTTCTCGGGCCAGTGATGATGGGGACTGCGCACCTTTTCGCCGTAGCGGGCCTGGTAGCGATCGTGCCGGCCCTGCACCTCCTGCAGGAACACGACGTCCGCATCGAAGGCACCGATGGCTTTTTTCAGCGCCAACACGCGCGGCGTACTACGGAAGGAAGAGACGCCCTTGTGGATGTTGTAGGTCGCAACACGGATTTTCATGGGAACATTGTAACCCCATCAGTCCGTGCCTTTCCGGGGCGGGGAGCGCAATCGTGCGCCGGGTGGGAGCCTCCTCCGGCTTGTGGCCGGAAGAGGCGTTGGGTGACTTCTCAGGGGGCTAAGGCGGCGTGCCTGAAATCGCCGTTCGGCAGAGGACGCGCTTCGGGTGGGATGACGGGGTCGCGGTAGACCGGGTTGGTGCGCAACGGACCCATCAGGCGGAGACCGCTCAATAGCTCGATGCACAGGTAATCGTTATCGACGCCAACGTCTTTGACCTTCTGCTCGTGTCTGCGTTCGCTCATGATTCCTCCCTTTGTTGGACATTGTTAAAATGTAAAGTCGCCAGAAACGACTTGTGGAACTTAATGAAATCATTTCTGACTGTCAAACAAACGATTGTATTGTGTGCATCAAATTTTGGTAAATTTAATTCCGCTTATACAATGAGGGGAAACCGCTCGATGTAACAATCGAGCAGATTTAATCAAATCAAAACTCTCACAATCACGCGGGTTGAGACGTCCGCAGCACCCGCTCCAGCACGTTTTGCTCCAGTTCGCCGAACTCGACAGTGCCCCGCGCGCGCGGCCGCGCCAGGCCCACGTCCAGGTCGAGCGCCAGGCGCCCCTGTTCGATCAACAGGATGCGATCGGCCAGCACGACGGCTTCCTGCACGTCGTGCGTGACGAGCACGGCCGTGAAGCCGCGCGCCGTCCACAACGATTCGATCAACTGCTGCATCTCGATGCGCGTGAGGGCGTCGAGCGCCCCGAGCGGCTCGTCCAGCAATAACAGCTGCGGTTCGTGCACGAGCGCGCGCGCCAGGGCCACGCGCTGGCGCTGGCCGCCGGACAGCGCGGCCGGCCAGTCGTCCGCGCGCTCCAGCAGGCCGACGCCCTGCAACGCCGTACGAGCCCGCTCCGTCCCATCCTTCAGGCCCAGCGCCACGTTCTGCAGCACGGTCTTCCACGGCAGCAGACGCGCGTCCTGGAACATCATGCGTGTCTCGGGGTTCTCCCCGTTACTGCCGAGTTTGACCTGGCCGGCGTCGGGAAGTTCCAGGCCCGCGATCGCGCGCAGCAAGGTGCTCTTGCCGCAGCCGCTGCGGCCCACGATAGCGACGAATTCGCCCGGCTCGATGCGGAGGTTGACGGCATCGAGCACGGTGCGTCCGGCATAGCGTTTGGTCAGGCCGCGCAATGCCAGGCGTGCGCCGGCCCGGTTGTCTTCGTTCTCGTCGATGTGCATGAGTATCAGTGGTAAGCGGGATTCCAGCGCAGGAAGCGGCGTTCCAGGCCGCGTGCCGCCAGGTCGGCGGCCTTGCCCAGCAAGGCGTACAGCAACACGCCGACCAGCACGACGTCCGTCTGCAGGAATTCGCGCGCATTCATCGTCATGTAGCCGATGCCGGCCTGCGCGGAAATGGTTTCGGCGACAATCAGGAGCACCCACACGAGCCCCAGCGAAAAGCGCACGCCGACGAGGATCGAAGGCAGGGCGCCGGGCAGGATCACGTCGCGGTACAGGGCCCGGCCGGACAGGCCGTAGCTGCGCGCCATTTCGATCAGGCCGGCGTCCACCGACCGGATGCCGTGGAAGGTGTTCAGGTAGACGGGGAAGAACACGCCCACGGACAGCAGGAACAGTTTTGCCGCCTCGTCGATCCCGAACCACAGGATCACGAGCGGGATCAGCGCGAGCGCCGGGATGTTGCGCACCATCTGGACCGTCGTGTCGAGCAAGGTGGCGGCGCGCCGGCTGCTGCCGTTCAGGAGGCCCAGCGCGAGGCCCAGCGCGGCACCGAGGCCGAAGCCGGCCGCCGCGCGCCACAGGCTCACGCGCAGATGCGTCCACAACTCGCCGGACAGGGCCAGGTCGCCGAACGCTTTCGCCACGGCCAGCGGCTCGGGCAGGACGCGCGTCGACAGCAGGCCGGCGCGCGACGCGGCCTGCCACGCGACGACCAACAAGAGCGGCAGCGCCCACGGCGCCAGCGGCGCGAGCAGGCGCTGAATGGACGCGGTGCCGCGCGGCTGCGCGGACGCCGGAAGGGTCTGGGCCGCCCGCTGCATCACGCCACCTTTTTCGGCACGATGTCGACCGCCATCACTTCGCCGAACGGGCCGGTGATGGAATGCTCGCCATGCTCCTTCCCTTTGCCCAGCAGCGGGAACACGAGTTCCGCGAAGCGGTACGACTCTTCCAGGTGCGGATAGCCGGACAGGATGAACGTCTCGATGCCCAGGTCCTGGTACTCGCGCATGCGCGCGGCCACCGTCTCCGGATCGCCGACGAGCGCCGTGCCCGCGCCGCCGCGCACGAGGCCCACGCCGACCCACAGGTTGGGCGCCACTTCCAGCTTGTCGCGCCGGCCGCCGTGCAGCGCGGCCATGCGGCGCTGGCCCACCGAATCCATTTTCGCGAACGCGGCTTGCGCCTTGGCGATGGTGGCATCGTCCAGGTGGCTGATGAGTTTATCCGCCGCGGCCCACGCTTCCTCGTTCGTCTCGCGCACGATCACGTGCAGGCGGATGCCGAATTTCAGCGTGCGCCCGTGTTTCGCGGCGCGCGCGCGGATGTCCGCGATCTTCGCGGCCACGGCGGCCGGCGGCTCGCCCCACGTGAGATACACGTCCATCTGCTCGGCGGCCAGTTCGTGCGCCGCTTCCGACGAGCCGCCGAAGTACAGCGGCGGATACGGCTTCTGCACGGACGGGTACAGCGTGCGCGCGCCTTTCACGGTCAGGTGCTTGCCCGTAAAGTGATACCCGTCGTCGCCGCCCTCCCCGGCCAGCGCGGCGCGCCAGATGCGGATGAATTCATCCGAGATCTCGTAGCGCGTCTCGTGGTCGGCCAAGACGCCGTCCGCTTCCAGCTCCGCCTGGTCCCCGCCCGTGACGACGTTGACCAGGAGGCGGCCGTTCGACAGCCGGTCGAACGTCGACGCCATGCGCACGGAAAGGCCCGGCGTCGACAGGCCGGGACGGATCGCGACGAGGAATTTCAGCTTGCGCGTGGCGTGGATCAGCGACGACGCGACGACCCACGCATCCTCGCACGAGCGCCCGGTGGGCAGCAGCACGCCGTCGTAGCCGAGCGTGTCGGCGGCCACGGCGATTTGGCGCGTGTAGTCGGCGTCGACGGGGCGGGCGCCCTTGCTGGTGCCGAGATAGCGGCTGTCGCCGTGGGTCGGGATAAACCAGAAAACGTTTGGCGTACTCATTGCTTATTCCTTCGCGAGCAGGTTGGCGGGCGGCTGCGCATCGCGCACGACGATCGGTTTCGGGATCAATTTGAGGCTGTGGAACGTGTCCGCGATCTTCTGCTGCGCGGCCAGCACGTCCGGCGTCACCGTGCGCACGCCATATGCATAGCGCCGGGCCGCCAGGGCCACGACGTCCACCGGCAGGCCCGTCTGCGCCGCAAGGACCGTCGCGACTTCCTGCTGGTGCGTGCGGCCCCACTCGTCGACCCTGGCCAGTTCGTCGATCACGATGCGCACGACGTCCGCATACTGCTCGGCGAACGGGCGCGCGGCCACGTAGAACTGGTGGTTGGCGGCGAGCCCCCTGCCATCGGCGAGCACGCGCGCGCCCAGCTGCTTCTCGGCCGCGGCGAGGAACGGATCCCAGATCACCCAGGCGTCCACGGCGCCGCGCTCGAACGCGGCGCGCGCCTCGGCCGGCGGCAGGTACACGGTCTGGATGGCGCGGTAGTCGACGCCGGCCTTCTCCAGCGCCTTCACGAGCAGGTAGTGCACGTTCGAGCCCTTGTTGAGGGCGACCTTTTTCCCTTTCAGCTCGGCCACGCTGCGCAAGGTGGAATGCTGCGGCACGACGATCGCCTCGGAGTCCGGCGACGGCGGCTCGTTGCCGACGTAGACCAGGTTCGCGCCCGCGGCCTGGGCGAAGATCGGCGGCGCTTCGCCGACCGTGCCGAAGTCGATGCTGCCCACGTTCAGGCCTTCGAGCAGCGCGGGACCGGCCGGGAACTCGGTCCACTTGACCGCGATGTTCTTTTCGGCCAGGCGCTTCTCCAGCGTGCCGCGGCCCTTCAGCAGCGTGAGGGTGCCGTACTTCTGGTAGCCGATGCGCACCTCGCGCGGCGCGCCCGCGGCCCGGGCCTGCGGCAAGTCGGCAAACGGCGCCGCCACGGCGGCGGCGAACAGCATGCCGAGCGTGCGGCGGCGCTGCTGGCGCCGCGTGCCGGCATCGAACGAATCAGTCATGGGGGATCCTTTTTTGGTCGTGATGATCAGGCGGCGACGGCGAATACGTGCGGCGTGCGCCGCAACTCGTCGTTCAGTTGCGCGACGCCGGCGGCGATGCGCGCGGCGATGGCCGGCACCGGACGCAGGCCCAGTTCCGGATCCCACGGCAGCTGCTCCGACGTCGCGAAGATGCTGGGGAAGATGTGGCGCGGCGCGAGCGAGGCGAGCACGGGGCGCAGCGCATAGTCCAGCGCCAGCATGTGCGACTGGCTGCCGCCGGTCGCGAGCGGCAGCACGAGCTTGTCCGCCAGGCCGTCCTGCGGCAGCAGGTCGAGGAACGCTTTCAATACGCCGCTGAAGGACGCTTTATAGACAGGGGTGCCGATGACGATCGCATCGGCGTCGCGCACGCGGGCGACGGCATCGAGAATGGCCGGGTCCTTGACGTCGGCGCGCAGCAGCGCCAGGGCGGGCAGCTCGCGCACCTGCAGCGCGCCGGTGCGATGGCCCAGCGCGGCCAGGCGTTCGCCCACCAGTTGCTGCAGGCGCCATGTCGTCGAAGGAGAAGATGGGCTTCCGCCCAGCAGGAGAACAGTCATGGTCGTTCCGGGTCGATGAGATGGGCACAGGCTACTGCCGGCTCCATCGAATCGGAACGAATGCTTTTACGCTTCGATATGCCGTTTTCGTTAAAAGATTTCGCGCATATGGAAAGCGGGGGACTAGATGACGACGCCCGCCTCGGGCACCGGCCGGAAGCGCGGCAGGACGACGCGGAACAGGGTGCCCTTGCCCACTTCGCTCTGCACCTCGAAGCGGCCGCCGTGCTTCTGCACGATCCCGTACGACAGCGACAGCCCGAGGCCGGTGCCTTTACCCACCGGCTTGGTCGTGAAGAAGGGCTCGAAGATGCGCCCCAGCCGGTCTTCGGGAATGCCGGTGCCGGTGTCCTCGACCTCGATCCACACGTGCTTTTCGTCGTGGGCCGTGCGCAGGGTGATGCGGCCCTGCTTCTCGATCGCGTGCGCGGCGTTGACCAGCAGGTTCATGAAGACCTGGTTCAGCTGCGACGGGTAGCACTCGATCTGCGGGATGCTCCCGTATTCCTTGGTCACCTCGGCCTTGTACTTGATCTCGTTCCAGACCACGTTCAGGGTGCTGTTCAGGCCCGCCTCGAGGTCGGCGTACTGCAGGTCGCCGCCGTCGACGTGCGAGAAATCCTTCATGTCCTGCACGATGCGCCGCACGCGGTCGATGCCGTCCAGGGATTCGCGCAGCAGCGGTTCCAGGTCTTCGCGCAGGTACTCGGCGTCGACCTCCTCCTTCACCCGCGCGATGTCGGCGCGGTCCTGCTGGCTGAACGATCCTTCCAGCGCCGCGTAGCTGTCGAGCAGCCGGAGCATGCCCTGGGCATACCGCTGCAGGCTGCCCAGGTTCGAATTGACGAAGCCGATCGGGTTGTTGATCTCGTGCGCGACGCCGGCGGCCAGCACGCCGATCGACGCCATCTTCTCCGACTGCAGCAGCTGGCTCTGGGCCTCGCCCAGCTTCTTGATCAGCTCCGCCTGGCGCGCCTTTTCCTTTTCCAGGGTCGCATTCGCCTCCTGCAGGTCGCGGGTGCGTTCGCGCACTTTCGATTCGAGCTGGTCGCGCGATTCGCGCAACGCTTCCTCGGCCCGGTGGCGCTCGGTGACGTCGGTGTAGCCGAACACCCGGCCGATGATGTGCTCCGCCAGGAATTGCGGGCGCGAGCGGCATTCGAAGAAGCGGCCGTTCTTCAGGCGGAACAGGTCCTGCGTCTCGGTCGCGTCGGCCACCTGGCGCAGCCGGATGCGAATCAGGTCGCCCTGCTCCACCTGGCTCGCGATGTATTCGATGATGCCGTCGTCGTCGCCGGCCTCCAGCAGCGCGACCGGGATGTCCCACATCGCCGAGAACAGCCGGTTCATGCTCGTGATCTTGCCGTGCCAGTCGATCACCAGGATGCCGTCCGCGGTGGACTCCAGCGTCGTGCGCAACTGGGCCAGGGTCTGCTCGAGCAGGGCTTCGACCTGGCGCTCGTGGCGGCAGTCCTGCGCGCGCACGAGCAGCAGCGGACGGTCGCCGTCGTCGATCACGCTCACCGACTTCATGACCGTCAGCATCGACGCGTCGGCGCACAGGTATTCGCCCTCCTGCGCCTCGAAGCCGAGGTACTGGCCGCCGCGCACGTCTTCCCAATAGAACACGTCCTGCAGCGAGCTTTCGATGTCGGTGATGACCATGTCGCGCAATTGCGCGGCGCCGTAGCCGAGCATCTGTTCGACCATGCGGTTGGCGACGAGGATGCGCAGGTCGGCCGGATCGACCAGCATCACCATGTGCGGGCTGTGGTCGACCATCAGCTGGTGCAGGTTCATGGCTGGCTCCTCCGCCCCGGGTCGCTCGCGTCGAAGTAATAGCTGACGCGTTTGCGCGGGCTGAGGTAGTTGTAGATGTCCTTCGGCACCTGGGACGGGCGGATCGACTTCACGATGTTCAGGTCGGGCTGCGTCTCGAGGTTGACGACGATCGCTTCCTCGCGCGGCACGCTGGCCTCGTAGATCATGACCTGGGGCCTGGTCGGCTTGGCGGTGTTGACGTTGACGCACATGCCGACGACGCCGTTGGCCAGCTGGACGATCGTGCCCGGCGGGTACACGCCGAGGCAGCGGATGAACACCTGCAGCAGCTTCGGGTCGAAGCGGCTGCGCATCTTGGCGAACATGAGCGACAGCGCCTCGTGCGGCGTGAGCGAGTCGGCCGGATTGCGCGGGTTGCACAATTCGTCGTAATGGTTCGCGATCGCGACGATGCGGGCGAGGATGCTGATCGCCTCCCCCTGCAGGTGGCGCGGATAGCCGCTGCCGTCGAACATCTCGTGATGGTCCCGGATGATGGCCAGCGCCGGCGCCGCGAGGCCCAGCTTCTGGGCGATCTCGAAACCGCCGTGGGCATGCGTTTCGACCAGCGCCTGCTCGGCGTGGTTATAGACATCGAGCTTGTTCAGCACCTTGTCCGGGATGTTCTTCGTCCCGACGTCGTGGAACAGCGCACCCATGCCGAGCGCACTCGCCACTTCGTGCGGCAGCTTGATGTCGCGCGCGATCATCATCGACAGCATCGTGACGTTGAGGGAGTGGACGTAGATTTCCTCGCCGCCCAGCTTGTCGCCCATCAGGTTGATCGCCAGCTCGGGCGCGGACAGGATCGAATCCGTGATCTGGCCGATCAGCTTGCCGGCCACGCGGACCGTCTCGGCCGGCTGGGAAAACAGGTTGCGGTCGATGTCGCGGATGGCGCGCGCCGTGTTCACGAACGCCTGCTCGATGCGGGCCGCGTTCTCGCGCTGTTCGCGGATGCGTTCCATCATCTCCCGTTTCGCCGCCATGACCGGCGACTCGGCACGCGCTTCCGGCGGCACCGGGGCGGGCGCCGCCGGAACGGCCTGGGCCGGCGCCTGCCCCGGCGTCGGTACCGGTATGTCGCTGAGCGCGGGATCGACGCGGACGGTGGCAAGGCCCAGGCCGCGCAGGATGCGCAGCTGGTCCTCGGTCTTGACCTTGAAATGGCTGAACGCGAACGGGTGCTGGAACCATTTCAGGTCCAGGTGGACATACAGGCCGATCTGGACCTGGTCGATGGGGATAGTGAGCGTGTCGGCCATGAAAGCGCCTCCTTCCAGACCGAAAATATCAATGCCACCAATTCCGGTCAAGAAACATTTGTTGCCATGTGGAACTTATGACACAATCGCGGCGGCGGCACCAGAATCACATGCCCGTCATCACCCGGTTGCGGCCCTGCTGCTTGGCACGGTACAGCGCCTTGTCGGCCGCCCAGAACAGGGCCTCGGCGTCCTGGGCGTGCTGGGGAAAGGCCGCGATGCCGAACGACGCCGTCACCCGCTCCGGCCCCTCGCCCTCGGGATGCGGCGCGATGGCGGCCAGCGCGATGCGGATCGCCTCCGCGCGCGTGCCGGCATCCGACGCCGTGCACTCCGGGAGCAAGAGTACCATTTCCTCGCCGCCGTAGCGGCAGGCGATGTCGCCTTCGCGGATGCCCAGGCGAAGCTGCTGCGCGATGGTGCGCAGCACGGCGTCGCCGACGGCGTGGCCATAGCCGTCGTTGACACGTTTGAAATGGTCGATGTCGACCAGCACGAGGCTCACGGGCACGTTCTTGCGGCGCGCCCGCGCCAGCTCGCGTTTCAGCGCGGCGTCGAAATGGCGCCGGTTGAACAGGCCCGTGAGCGGATCGAGCACCGATTGCCGCCGCAGCGATTCGCGCAGGCGCGCATTCCCCAGCGCCAGCGCGAGCTGCTCGGCGACCGTCACCGCGAGGCGCTCCTGTTCGTCGCAGGCCGGACCGGTGTCCAGGCCCTCGAGGTGCAGCATGCCGACCAGTTCATCGTGCGTGACGAGCGGGATGCACAGGCGCCCCATCGCTTCATCCTCCGGTTTGCGGTAGTGGGCGCACGGCAGGTCGTGGGATCCGGCCGTGCGGTAGCGCGCCCCGTGGCGCAGCGACCAGCACGACTCGACGTCGATCTCGGCCGGCTGCTCGGACGGCGTGCCCCATTGCGTGTGCCGGTCCAGCACATGGTCGTCCTCGTCGCGCAGCAGGAACAGCGTGCCGGACACGCCGGGCAGGAGCTTCGGCAGCGAACGCGCGATCACGGGCGCGGCGTCGGGCACCGACGGCACGGCCTCCACGGCGCGCAGCAGCTCCGCAACCAGCTTCAGTTCGCGGTTGTGGCGCGTCGTCAGGGCGACGGCCTCCGCGAGCTGGCCGGCCTGCGTCTCCAGCTCCCCGGCGATGGCGCGGCGCGCGCGCAGCATGCGCATGGCGACCAGCAGCAGGATCCCCAGCGCGACGATGTTGCAGGCGGTGGCGGCCACGCTCACGGTGAACGAGCGCGCGGAGCGGGCCAGCAAATCGGCCTGCAACGCATCGTGCCGCGCGCCGCTCCGGGCGGCTTCCTCCGCCACGATCCGGCGCATGTCGTCCATGTACTGCTTGCCGCGCAGGGAGCTGACGACGCGCTCCGTCGCCTCGAATCCCGCGCGGCGGCGGAGCTGGATGGTCTCGTCGAGTTCCGCCAGCTTCAATTCCGCGAGGCGCGCGACGCGCCACGCGGTGGCACGCTCGGCATCCGTGCGCGCCTTGTCCTTGGCGTCGTGCAGCACCGCGGGCAGCGCGCGCCGGACCTGTTCGTACGGTTCGAGGAAGACGTCGTTGCCGGTGATGACGAAGCCGCGCTGCGCCGTCTCGGCGTCGCGCATGGCGGTCAGGATGTCATCGAGGCGCTGCTGCGCGAGCAGTTCGGCGCGCGACTGCGCCAGCAGCACGTTGACGGAGCGGTTCAGCCAGAACGGCACCGCCGCGACCAGGACCATGACGGTGAAGACGGCCAGGGCGACGAACGTCAGATGTCTTGCGCTGCGCATGCGTGGGCGATCGGGAGTCGGTTGCTATAAGGCAAGGCAAAATAGCACAACTCAGCCGCGCACGGTTGAAATGGACGATTGTTTACGTGTCGCCCACGTGGCGGGGCAATTGCAGGATCGCTTCCGCGTTCGAGGACGAGAAGCACCGGTCTGCCGCCTCCAGCAGCGGCAGCCAGGCATAGTGCAGGTGCTCGCGCGGCGCGAGGGTGATCGGGATGTCGCGCGGGACGCAGACGGAGAACACGTGTTCCGTGTTGTGGGTGACGCCGGGCGCGTAGCGGTGGCGCCAGGTCTGGTAGATTTCGTAGACGTTGGACAGGAGCCAGTCCTTGAGGACGATGCGGTCGCCGTCGGCGACGATGCCCGTTTCCTCGAACAGTTCGCGCGTGGCCGTTTCCAGCAACGGTTCGTCGGGGCGGTCGAGGGAACCGGTGACGGACTGCCAGAAGCCGGGGCGGTCGGCGCGTTCGATCAGCAGGACGTCCAGGTCGGCGGTGTGGATGACGACGAGGACGGATTCGGGAATCTTGTGGGGCATGCCCGCATTGTAACGTCAAACAACGTCGCCCCCGCGGAGGCGGGGGCCCATGTTGAGCCTGGTCTTGCCAGCTCAGCATGGGTTCCCGCTTTCGCGGGAACGACGTGGTCATTTTTAAGCGACCTTCGGCTCGTTACGCAGGCGGATATGCAGCTCTTTCAGCTGCTTCTCGTCGACTTCCGACGGCGCATTGGTCAGCAGGTCCTGCGCGCGCTGGGTCTTCGGGAACGCGATCACGTCGCGGATCGACTCGGAGCCGGTCATCAGCGTGATCAGGCGGTCCAGGCCGAACGCCAGGCCGCCGTGCGGCGGGGCGCCGTACTGCAGGGCGTCGAGCAGGAAGCCGAACTTCAGCTGCGCTTCTTCCGCGTCGATCTTCAGCGCGCGGAACACCTTGCTCTGGACTTCTTCGCGGTGGATACGGATCGAGCCGCCGCCCAGTTCCCAGCCGTTCAGGACCATGTCGTAGGCCTTGGCGATGCAGGCGCCCGGGTTCGTCTCGAGCATGTCTTCGTGGCCGTCCTTCGGTGCCGTGAACGGGTGGTGCGTCGCGTTCCAGCGGTCGCCGTCCTCGTCGTACTCGAACATCGGGAAGTCGATGACCCACAGCGGCGCCCAGACGTCGTCGAACAGGCCGGCCTTCTTGCCGAATTCCGAATGGCCGATCTTCACGCGCAGCGCGCCCAGCGAGTCATTCACGACCTTGGCCTTATCCGCACCGAAGAAGATCAGGTCGCCGTCTTCGGCGCCGGTCAGTTCCAGCAGCTTGGCCAGGACGTCGTCCGAGATGTTCTTGACGATCGGCGACTGCAGGCCCTCGCGGCCCTTGGCCTTCTCGTTGACCTTGATGTAGGCAAGGCCCTTGGCACCATAGATACGGACGAACTGGTCGTACCCGTCGATTTCCGAACGCGCCATCGACGCGCCCTGCGGCACGCGCAGGCCGACGACGCGGCCGCCGGCCATGTTGGCGGCGTTGTTGAAGACCTTGAATTCGACGGTCTTCATCAGCTCCGTCAGTTCGGTGAACTGCAGCTTCACGCGCATGTCCGGCTTGTCCGAACCGTAGGAGCCCATGGCGGTCGCGAAGTCCATCACCGGGAACGGGTTCGGCAGGTCGATGCCGGCGGCGTTCTTGAAGACGACGCGCATCATGTCTTCGAACAGGTCGCGGATTTCCTGCTCGGTCAGGAACGACGTCTCGCAGTCGATCTGGGTGAATTCCGGCTGGCGGTCGGCGCGCAGGTCTTCGTCGCGGAAGCACTTGGTGATCTGGTAGTAGCGGTCGAAGTTGGCGACCATCAGCAGCTGCTTGAACAGCTGCGGCGACTGCGGCAGCGCGAAGAAGTTGCCCGGGTTGACGCGCGACGGCACCAGGTAGTCGCGCGCGCCTTCCGGCGTGGACTTGGTCAGCATCGGGGTTTCGATGTCGATGAAGCCCAGGTTGTCCAGGTACTTGCGCACTTCCATCGACACCTTGTAGCGCAGGCGCAGGTTGTGCTGCATCTGCTGGCGGCGCAGGTCGAGCACGCGGTGCGTCAGGCGCGTGGTTTCCGACAGGTTGTCGTCGTCCAGCTGGAACGGCACCGGCACGGAGGCGTTCAGCACTTCCAGTTTCGTGGTGTTGATCTCGATCTTGCCCGACTTCAGGTTGGCGTTGGCGGTGCCCTCCAGGCGGTTCACGACGGTGCCCGTCACGCGCAGGCAGTACTCGTTGCGCACGTGCTCGGCGACCTTGAAGACCTCGGCATTGTCGGGGTGGCAGACGACCTGCACGAGACCTTCGCGGTCGCGCAGGTCGATGAAGATCACGCCGCCGTGGTCGCGACGACGGTGCACCCAGCCGCACAGGCTGACGGTTTGGCCCAGCAGCTCTTCGGTCACGAGGCCGCAGTAGTGAGTACGCATGGAGGACATAGTTTTTCGATCCTGGTTGGTTGATTCGGTGGGTCCGCTCTTGGCGCACCCTGGATTCTTTGCTGCCTTGTTGGTTCTATTCCGCGGTGGCGGCGGCGGGCGCTTCGGCGCCTGCCTCGAGCGGCGGCGGCGGCGCCACGACGCCCATCGAGACGATGTACTTGAGGGCCGCGTCGACCGTCATGTCCAGCTCCACGACGCGGCTCTTTTCCATCATCAGGAAGAAGCCGGAGGTCGGGTTGGGGGTGGTCGGCACGTACACGCTCACGTAGTCGCCCACCAGATGATTCTTGACGTCGCCGCCCGGCACGCCGGTGAGAAAAGCGATCGTGTACGAATTCTCGTGCGGATACGGGATCAGGACGGCTTTGCGGAACGCGTTGCCCGACGACGAGAACAGCGTGTCCGACACCTGCTTGACGCTGCCGTAGACCGAGTTCACGACCGGGATGCGCTGCAGCAGCCGTTCCCACATGCGCACGAACCATTTGCCGACCAGGTTATTGGTCAGCACGCCGGTCAGGAATACGATGGCCAGCGTGATGATGGCACCCAGGCCCGGGATGTACGTGCGCGGCTGCCACTCGGTCGGCACGAGCACGAGCGACTGGTCCAGCGTGCTGATCACGAAGTTCAGCACCCAGGCCGTGATCGCCAGGGGAACCAGGACCAGCGCGCCGGTAATGAAATATTTACGCATGATTTATCGGGTGCTCATTATGCGCCGGCCGCGATGGGCCGGCGCCGCGTTCAGGTACTGCTGCTGTCTTTCGCGGGTGCGGCGGCGGGTGCCGCCGGCGCGGGCGACGATTCCGTGCTGCTCGTACTACTGTCGGACGATGTCGATGGCGCCGTACCCGTTGCCGGCGCGCTGCCACCGCGGAAGTCGGTCACGTACCAGCCGGTACCCTTCAACTGGAAACCGGCGGCGGTGACTTGCTTCTTGAACGATGACTTGCCGCACGAGGGGCAAACGGTCAGAACCGGATCGGAAATCTTTTGCAGTACATCCTTGGCAAAACCGCATTCATCGCAGCGGTAGGCGTAAATCGGCATCTGAATACTCCGCAAAAATCATCAAAACCCTGAATTATAAAGCTTTTGCGGGGTCGATGGACGCATCGCCAACTTGCTGCCCTACGGAAACTGTGTTGTTTTTCGTCTGCGCACGATTGGTTCTGTTTGCCGAACATCAACTTAGCTGTTTAAATAGCATTCTCAGCAGTAACGCTGCTCAAGGATTAAGAAACAGAAGTTTGCGCGACCGGTTCCGGCCCGCCGCAATACCGAAGAAAAGCACTTCACTCAGGGCCCGCTTGCGGGCCCTTTTCTTTTGGTCGTCGTTCCCGCGGAGGCGGGAACCCATGCTGACTCAATGACGTGCTGAGGTTCGTTGCCACACCATCCAGCGTTCTTTGCCAGCAAATACAGGAATCGAATCCTCGACGGCCTCGTCGACGATGCATTCGAACGCAGGCATCAATAACGCCTCCAGCTCGTCACGTCCGATCCCAAACGGCGGCCCCTTCGGCGCATCGTCGAAATAAAAATAGCCGGCCAGCAAACCGCCCTGCCCCAGCAATTCGCCCCAGCGCCGCGCCACGTCCGGCCGGCGTGCCCGCGGCAGCGCGCACAGGAACGCCTGCTCGTAGACGAGGTCCAGCGGCCGCGCCGGTGCGTACGCGAAGAAATCGGCCTGCTGGATGCGGCCGACCCACGGTCCTGCCAGCGCACGGGCGCGCGCGACGGCCTCCAGCGAGAAATCGATGGCGGTGGCGTCCCAGCCGGCCTCGCACATCAGCGTCAGTTCGTGCGCCGAGCCGCAGCCCGGCACCAACGCCGTAAGTGGCCGGGAGGACGCCACGAACCGCCGCAACGCCAGCGACACCCCGCCCCGCTCCCACGGCGTGAAGTCGCGCCCGAAACGCTCGTCCCAGAATTGCGGCGACAGCGGATCGCGGCTGGCGAAATCCGGTGTCGACGTCATCAAAGACCCCAGTTCCAGCGCTCCGCGACATGCATGCCGACGACCAGCACGGCCAGCACGCCCGTCACGCACGCGACGAACATCAGCAGGCGGTTCGTGCGGCGCTGCTCGATCAGCAGCATGGCCATGACGGCATCCTGGTCCACCTCGCGGTGCGCATGCTTTTCCAGCACCTGGTGCGCCAGGCGCGGCAATTGCGGGAAGATCGCCGCGTAACGGGGCGCTTCGTCGCGCAAATGGTCGACGAAGGCGCGCCAGCCGACCTGCTCGGCCATCCACCGCTCCAGGTACGGCTTCGCCGTCTTCCACAGGTCGAGGTCGGGGTCGAGCTGGCGGCCCAGGCCCTCGATGTTCAGCATGGTCTTCTGCAACAGCACGAGCTGCGGCTGCACTTCGACGTTGAAGCGGCGCGACGTCTGGAACAGGCGCAGCAGCACCTGGCCGAACGAAATGTCCTTGAGAGGACGGTCGAAGATCGGTTCGCACGTGGCGCGCACGGCGGCTTCCAGTTCGTCGACGCGGGTCTCGCGCGGCGCCCAGCCTGATTCGATGTGCGCCTCGGCCACGCGCTTGTAGTCGCGCCGGAAGAACGCGAGGAAGTTCTGCGACAGGTAGTCTTTATCGAAGTCGTTCAGGGTGCCGACGATGCCGAAGTCCAGCGCGATGTAGCGGCCGAACGTGTCCGGATCGATCGACACAAGAATATTACCCGGGTGCATGTCAGCGTGAAAAAAGCCGTCGCGGAAAACTTGCGTGAAGAAGATTTCGACACCGTCGCTGGACAATTTCTTCAGGTCGATGCCGGCCGCGACGAGGCGGTCGGTCTGCGAAATCGGGATGCCATTCATGCGCTCCATCACGATCACGCTGCTGGAACAATAGTCCCAGTACATCTCCGGGACGAGCAACAGGTCGGAATTCGCGAAATTGCGGCGCAGCTGGCTCGCGTTGGCGGCCTCGCGCATCAGGTCGAGCTCGTCGTGCAGGTATTTGTCGAACTCGGCCACGACTTCGCGCGGCTTCAGGCGGCGGCTGTCCGCCCACACTTTTTCGATGAGGCCGGCGGCCATCTGCATCAGGGCGATGTCTTCGTCGATCGTGCTCTTCATGCCCGGACGCAGCACTTTCACCGCGACCTGCTTGCCGTTCTTGAGCTCGGCAAAGTGCACCTGGGCGATCGATGCGGAGGCGACGGGCGTGCGCTCGAACGATGCGAACAGCGTCTCCGGCGACGCGCCGAGGGAACGCGTGATCTGGGCGACGGCCAGGTCGGAAGCGAACGGCGGCACGCGGTCCTGCAGCAGCGACAGCTCGGCCACGATGTCCGGCGGCATCAGGTCGGGCCGGGTCGACAGCACCTGGCCGAATTTCACGAAGATCGGCCCCAGCTCTTCCAGCGCGAGGCGCAGGCGGATCGCGCGCGGCGACGTGATGCGGCGCCAGAAGAAGACGGTATTGATCAGGCGGGCGGTGCGCGGTACGTGCAGGCCGGAAATTGCGATCTCGTCCAGGCCATACTTGACGATGACGGTGAAGATCTTCAGCAGGCGCAGGAATTTCAGGATCATCAGTGGTCCGAAGGCGTGTCAGGGGTCGTCGGAACGGGAGCGGCGCTGCGCGCGGCCAGCTTCTGCTCCAGTTTGGCGATGCGCTTGGCCGTGCGGTCGACGTCGTCGCGCAGGCGGCCGACGTCGTCGGCGAAGTCATCGACAGTCGCCGGGCGCACGAGCACGCGGCGTTCCTCCAGCAGGAATTCGGCGACGTTTTCCGCGAGCCGGCGTCCGGCCGTGGCCGCGCCCGTCACCGCGGAACGCGCGCCGCCGGCCAGGCGCACGGCGCCGATCGGTCCGATCATCCGTTCGAGGTCGTGCTCGGCATCCCAGCGCAGGCCCTTGGACAATTGCGAGATCGTGTTGGCGAACTCGGCATCGCCTTCGATCCGTACGTACGAAAACGCGCGGTCGCGGTTCTGCAGGATCAGCGGCAGGTCGGAGAGCTTGACGTGGATGGTGACGCTGGCCGCGTCGTCGGCGCCCGCCGTCTCGAGCATGCCGTCGCGCGCGACGCGCATGCGCAGGACCAGGTGACCCGTATCGATGACGGCGGTCTTGCCGGCATGGCGCATCAGCGCGTCGCGCGCCCACGCTTCCTGCGCCAGCAGGTGGTTGATCGTCGCTACGGCCGGGGCCGAGGGCGACAGGAGAGAGGGAGTCGAAGACATGACCATTTTCATCTACACAAAATAAAACCGCCCGGCATAGGTCGGGCGGTTTCGATCTTACCAGTTCACCAGAGCATAAACCCTGGAGCACAAGCTTTTTCTTGCGAAAATTTTAAGTGATCTGCTGAATGCCCGCCAGCACCCAGCCGCCGTTGCCGGCCAGCGGCTTGGCCAGGTTCCAGACTTCCACGAACGGTTCGGGCGCCGCGCCCGGCGCGTTGCGGATCATGCCGTTGAACTGGACGCTCGCCAGGTAATCGCGGTCGGTCGTCTCGATGCCCAGCAGTTGGGAATCGATATTGACGACTTCCGTGTAGTCCGGCTGGCCGCCCCGTTCCTGGATCTGCAGCGACAGTTCCGCGTACACCTCGGGCGACGTGAATTCGCGCAGGTCGGCCAGGTCGCCGCGGTCCCAGGCCGCTTGCATGCGGATGAACGAGGCCTTGGCGTGGCGCAGGAACGCTTCCGTGTCGAACCCGGCCGGCACGCCCCATTGCTCGTGCGCGGGCGCCGCCTTGTCGAGCGACGGCGCGTTCGAGAAGCCCGACTGGAAGCCGCCCTGGTTGCCCGCGTAGCTGTTCAGGCCCGAACCGATTTCCGGCGTGGCCGAGGCCGGGACCGGATCCCGGTTAAAGCCCGTAAAAGTCGGGTTGGCCGGGGTGTCCTTGCGGCGGAACATGCGGATGATGAACATCACGGCAAACACGAGCAGCAGGATCATCAGCAGCGACGACAAGGCGCTGGCCATGGCGCCGCCGATGCCGAAGTGCGAGAACAGCGCGCCCAGGCCAAGGCCGAGCAATGCGCCACCCAGCACGCCTTTCCACATGCTCGGCCGTTTCTGCGGCACCTGGGCGGGCGCCACCGGGGCCGGCGCCGGACGCTGCTGGTACGACGGCTGCTGGGCAGGCGTCGGCGCGGGCGCCGGAGCACGCATGCGGCTCACGGATTGCGACTGGCGGCCGAAGGAGCGGCCGCTGCCGACCGGACGCGCATCGGCGACGCTGGACAGCGTCATCAGCGCGATCATCATGCTGGCCAAAAACTTTTTCATCAGCTCACCTCAAAGTTTGATGCCGGTGTGCAGAGCGGCCACACCGGCCGTCAGGTTGTAGTACTGCACTCTTTCCAGGCCCGCCGTTTCCATCATCGACTTCAGCGTTTCCTGGTCCGGGTGCATGCGGATCGATTCCGCCAGATACCGGTAGCTTTCCGCATCGTTGGCGATGCGCTGGCCCAACCACGGCAGCACCGAGAACGAATACACGTCGTACGGCTTTTGCAGCGGTGCCGCCACTTTCGAAAACTCCAGCACGAGCAACTTGCCGCCCGGCTTGAGCACCCGGCGCATTTCCGCCAGTGCCTGATCCTTGTGCGTCATGTTGCGCAGGCCAAAGGCCACGCTGACGCGATCGAAATAATTGTCCGGGAACGGCAGTTTTTCCGCGTCACACAGCAAGGTGGGGGTCACAAGACCTTTGTTCAATAGACGATCGCGGCCCACGCGCAGCATCGACTCGTTGATGTCCGTGAGCCACACCTCGCCGCTCGGCCCCGCCTGCTTGGCGAACGCCTTCGACAAGTCGCCCGTACCGCCGGCGATGTCGAGCACCTTGAAACCGGGACGAATGCCGGCCTGGGCGATGGTGAACGCCTTCCACACGCGGTGCAGGCCGGCGGACATCAGGTCGTTCATCACGTCGTATTTGGACGCGACCGAGTGGAATACCTTGGCTACCTCGTGGACCTTCTCGTCTTCCGAGACGGTCTTGTAGCCGAAATGGGTGGTGTTGGTCATAGTAGCAAGCCGTTTAGTCTTGCCACATTATACAAGCCGGGGTTCGTGGCCCGGCTTAAACATGGCTTACCCGGGCAAACGCGGCGAAAACGTTTGCGTCGACGTCAATGTCGGCTTTACCACACACGATAACAATCGTGCATCCCAATTGTTAAAACTCTGCTTATAATGATTTTCGCTTGCGCACAGTCTGGAACAGGGATGTTTATCGCTTAACCATGTGCTGCCGGCGATACTTCATTACTTGTTAAAAAAATTCTTGAGAGAGAGACACATGGCGACTGGCACCGTGAAATGGTTCAACGACGCAAAAGGCTTTGGCTTCATCAAACCTGACGATGGTGGCGACGATCTGTTCGCACACTTCTCGGCCATCAATTCGGCCGGCTTCAAATCGCTGGCGGAAAACCAGCGCGTCAGCTTCGACGTGACCTCGGGCCCGAAAGGCAAGCAGGCAGCAAACATCCAGCCGCAATAATCCCTGGCCGGTAAACGAAAAAGCGCCGTGTGCAAACCGGCGCTTTTTTCGTTTTCGTTAGTGGCTACACCCACCGCTGCCGCAACCGCCGCCCTTGGGCCCGGCCGCCGGCACGGCACTCGCCTCGCGCCCGCTGTCGCCTTCATACCCCGCCGCATGCAACCGGCCCAGGTAATCCTGCCACAACGCATCGTGCTCGTTCCCCAGCTTGTACAGGTAATCCCACGTATAGATACCGGACTCGTGGCCGTCCGTGAACAGCGGCTTGACGCCGTAGTTCCCGACCGGCTCGACGCCGCGGATGCCCACGTCGCGCTTGCCGACCTGCAGCACCTCCTGGCCCGGGCCGTGGCCCTTCACCTCGGCCGAGGGCGAATACACGCGCATCAGCTCGAACGGGATGTAGAAGGCGGCGCCGTCGTCGAAGGCGATTTCCAGGATCTTCGATTGCTGGCGGATGGTGAGGTTGGTGGGGGTTGGCATGATGTATTCGGAAGGGTTAATCACCGTCGCTCCCGCGCAGGCGGGAGCCCAAGTTCTGTATGCGCAGCGAAGATGCTGGCGAAATTGGGTCCCCGCCTTCGCGGGGACGACGTTGGAACTATTTTATCGGTTTGCGAACCTGCGTGCGATCGTGTCCGCCAACTGCGGCACCAGCGCCCGGCGCGCCTGCAGCACCGCCTCGTCCGTCGTGCGCGCCGGCTGCGCCCAGACGGGCGCGGGGAAGTGCGCGTCGTCGGCGTAGCGCGGGATCACGTGCCAGTGCAGGTGCGGCACGACGTTGCCGAGGCTGGCCACGTTGACCTTCAGCGGCCGCATCACTTCGCGCACCGCCAGTTCCAGCCTGTAGACGGCGTCGTTCAGCAGCAGCCGGTCTTCATCGGCCAGGTCGCTCACCTCGCGCACGTGCGCCTTCCAGATCACGCGCGCGAAGCCCGGGTAGTTGGCATCGTCGACGAGGATGACCGCGAACTTGTCGTTGTCGACAACCGCCGGCACCGACAAGTCACAGAGCTCGCATCCGATCATACGAGCACCCGCTCGATACCGCCGTTGTTCGCGTTGGCCACGTAGTTCGGCATCCAGTTCTCGCCCAGCAGGTGGCGCGCCATCTCGACGACGATGTAGTCGGCCGTGGTGCCCGAATCGTCGTTGTAGCGGTTCAGGCCCTGCAGGCAGGACGGGCAGCTCGTCAGGATCTTGACGTCGCCGTTGAAACCGTCGGCGCGCAGCTTGTCGGCGCCCTTCACCATTTCCTGCTCCTTGCGGAAGCGGACCTGGGTCGAGATGTCCGGACGGCTCACGGCGAATGTGCCCGACTCGCCGCAGCAGCGGTCGTTCTTTTCGATCTTGACGTTGTCGACGGTCTGCACGAGCGCGTTCACGGTCTTCGTCGAATCGCCCAGCTTCATCGGGTTGTGGCACGGTTCGTGGTACATGTAGCGCATCCCCGTCACGCCTTCCAGCTTGACGCCCTTCTCCAGCAGGTACTCGTGGATGTCCATGATGCGGCAGCCCGGGAAGATCTTCTCGAACTCGTAGGTCGCCAGCTGGTCGTAGCAGGTGCCGCACGAGACGAGGACCGTCTTGATGTCGAGGTAGTTCAGCGTGTTGGCCATGCGGTGGAACAGCACGCGGTTATCCGTCATCATCTTGTCGGCCTTGTCGTACTGGCCGGCGCCGCGCTGCGGGTAGCCGCAGCACAGGTAACCCGGCGGCAGCACGGTCTGCACGCCCACTTCCCACAGCATCGCCTGCGTGGCCAGGCCCACCTGCGAGAACAGGCGCTCGGAACCGCAGCCCGGGAAGTAGAACACGGCTTCCGTATCGGCATTGGTGACCTTCGGGTTGCGGATGATCGGGATGACCTTGTCGTCCTCGATGTCCAGCAGTGCCCGCGCCGTCTTCTTCGGCAGGTTGCCCGGCATCTTCTTGTTCACGAAGTGGATCACCTGCTCGCGGATCGGCGCCTTGCCGGTCGTCGGCGGCGGTGCCTTGGTCTGCTCTTTCGCGACGGCCTTCAGCACGGTCGCGCCGAGACGCTGGGCCTTGTAGCCCCAGTCGATCATCCCCTTGCGCATCGCGTTGATCGTCGTCGGATCGGTCGCGTTCAGGAAGAACATGCCCGCGCGGTGGGCCGGCTTGAAGCTGCGCTTGTCCATCTTGCGCAGCAGGTTACGCATGTTCATCGAGACGTCGCCGAAGTCGATGTTGACCGGGCACGGCGTCACGCACTTGTGGCACACGGTGCAGTGGTCGGACACGTCCTCGAATTCTTCCCAGTGGCGGATCGACACGCCGCGGCGCGTCTGCTCTTCGTACAGGAAGGCTTCGATCAGCGCGGACGTCGCGAGGATCTTGTCGCGCGGCGAGTACAGCAGGTTCGATTGCGGCACGTGCGTCGTGCACACGGGCTTGCACTTGCCGCAACGCAGGCAGTCCTTGACGCTGTTCGCGATCTCGCCGATGTCGCTCTGCTGCATGATCAGCGATTCGTGGCCCATCAGGCCGAACGACGGCGTGTACGCGTTGCGCAGGTCGGCGTACGCGGTGTCGCTGTTCAGCAGCTTGCCCTTGTTGAAGCGGCCTTCCGGGTCGACGCGCTGCTTGTAGTCGCGGAAGTCGCGGATCTCGTCGTCGGTGAGGAATTCCAGCTTCGTGATGCCGATGCCGTGTTCGCCCGAGATGACGCCGTCCAGCGAACGGGCCAGCTTCATGATGCGCTCGACGGCCTTGTGCGCGTCCTGCAGCATCGCGTAGTCGTCCGAGTTCACCGGCAGGTTCGTGTGCACGTTGCCGTCGCCCGCGTGCATGTGCAGCGCGACGAACACGCGCGAACGCAGCACGCGCTTGTGGATCGCCGTGGCTTCCTCGAGGATCGGCGCATAGGCCGCGCCGTTGAAGATCTGGCGCAGCGGCGCGCGGATCTCGTTCTTCCACGAGACGCGCACGGTGTGGTCCTGCACGACGTCGAACAGCGTGGCGTGCGGCTGCTGCGCCAGGCGCGCCTGGAACGTGCCCGCCAGGCCGTCGAGGCCGACGTCCACCAGTTGATCGAGCACGGCGCCCAGGGGCTGGTCGAGGCTCGCCATGATCCACGTCCAGCGCGCGGACACGCGGGCCAGCAGGTCGTCGGCCTGCTGCGGACGGTCGCCGAGGATCTCTTCCTTCGACACGCCTTCGCCCGTCGCATCGTCGGCCTTCGTCACTTCCAGGTTCCCGGACGCGAAATAGGCGTGCAATTCCTCGACGAGCTGCAACTTGTTCTTGATCGACAGCTCGACGTTGATGCGCTCGATGCCGTCCGTGTACTCGCCCATGCGGTTCAGCGGAATGACGACGTCTTCGTTGATTTTAAAAGCATTCGTGTGGCGCGCGATGGCGGCCGTGCGCGAGCGGTCGAGCCAGAACTTCTTGCGCGCTTCCGGGCTGACGGCGATGAAGCCTTCGCCCACGCGCGTGTTCGCGAGGCGCACGACTTCCGACGTGGCCAGCGCGACGGCGTTCTCGTCGTCGCCGACGATGTCGCCGAACAGCGCCATCTTCGGCAAGGTGCCGCGCTTGGATTTCGTCGCGTAGCCGACGGCGCGCAGGTAGCGCTCGTCCAGGTGTTCCAGGCCCGCGAGGCGCAGGCTGGCGAATTCCGGCTTGCCGCTCTTCGGCAGGCTGTCCAGGTAATCCTTGATCTCGACGATCGACGGGATCGCGTCGCGCGCCTGGCCGAAGAATTCCAGCGCGACGGTGCGCGTGAACTTCGGCATCTTGTGCAGGATCCAGCGCGACGACGTGATCAAACCATCGGTGCCCTCTTTCTGGATGCCCGGCAGGCCCGCGAGGAATTTATCGGTGACGTCCTTGCCGAGGCCTTCCTTGCGGAAGCGGCGGCCTTCGATGGCCAAGGTCTCGGTGCGGAACGGCTGGCCCTTCGGCGCGCCTTTCTCGGACGGGTGCGTCCATTCGAGCTTGAACGTGGCGACGGGCGCATCGTGGATCTTGCCCAGGTTGTGGTCGACGCGCGTGACGTCGAGCCAGTCGCCGTTCGGGTCGACCATGCGCCACGAGGCCAGGTTGTCCAGCGCGGTGCCCCACAGGACGGCCTTCTTGCCGCCCGCGTTCATCGCGATGTTCCCGCCGATGCACGAGGCGTGCGCGGACGTCGGGTCGACGGCGAACACGAAGCCGGCCTTCTCGGCCGCCTGCGACACGCGCTGCGTGACGACGCCGGCGCCCGTGAAGATGGTCGCGTAATCGCGGTCGACGCCCGGCAGGCGCGTCATCTCGACCTCGCCCATCTGCAGCAGCTTTTCCGTGTTGATGACGGCCGACATCGGCGACAGCGGAATCGCACCGCCCGTGTAGCCGGTGCCGCCGCCGCGCGGGATGATGGTCAGCCCGAGCTCGATGCAGCCCTTCACCAGGCCGGCCATCTCGTCTTCCGAATCCGGCAGCAGGACGAGGAACGGGTATTCGACGCGCCAGTCGGTGGCGTCCGTCACGTGCGACGTGCGGTGCATGCCGTCGAAGCGGATATTGCGTTTATCGGTGTAGCGGCCCAGCACGGCCTTGGCGCGCTTGCGCAGGTCGTACGTGTCCGCGAACTCGCGGCCGAAGTCGTCGACCGCCTTGCGCGCGGCGACGAGCAACTGCTCGACGGCGGCGCTGCGACGGCTCGCGACGGCCGGATCGGCTTCGCCGGCATCGACGGTCAGGCGGCGCTTGTCGACTTCCGCCAGGCGGTGATGCAATGCCTCGATCAGCTTGGCGCGGCGCTTCGGGTTGTCCAGCAGGTCGTCCTGCAGGTACGGATTGCGGCGCACGACCCAGATGTCGCCCAGGACTTCGTACAGCATGCGCGCCGAGCGCCCGGTCTGGCGGGCACCGCGCAATTCATCCAGCAACTGCCACGATGACTCGCCCAGCAGCCGGATCACAATCTCGCGATCGGAGAACGACGTGTAGTTATAAGGGATTTCGCGCAGCCGGATGGGCGCGTTTTCTTCGAGCAGGGCGTGGATATTGGCAGGAGCGTTCATGGGGAGATCGACTGTCGTACTGACGCGTAGGACTCTCTATTCTAGCTTATTGCGATGCACCACGCTGGGGAAGGAATAATTTTTGCAACGGTGGAAAAGCAGAAACGGACAGAAAACGACGCTTTCGTTCAAATTTGTTTTGGCGGAACGCAACGTTTTCCAGCGAAAGCTCGGCGTGATGAAAGAACAGGCATCTTATCCACGCCGGATGGACCCGCTCATCCGAACAGCTTGCTGCTCATCTCCCCCAGCCACTTCCACCACCCGTCCGGCACGTACAGCAAGGTGACGGTCATGAACACATACCGCCCGAACTTGCCGATGGCCATATAGATCACGCTGGGCCAGAACGGCAGGTGCAGCCAGCCGGCCAGGGTGCACAGCGGGTCGCCGATGCCCGGCACCCAGGACAGCAGCATCGTCTTCGCGCCGTAGCGCTTCAGCCAATGGAACCAGCGCGACGAGCGTTCCTTCGCAAAAGCGACCTTGGCGCGGTAGCCGATCCAGTAGTCGACGATGCCGCCCAGCGTGTTGCCCAGGGTGGCGACGAAGACGGCGGGCCAGAACATCGCCGGATTCGCCTTCACGACGGCGAACACGGCCGGCTCGGAGCCGAGCGGCAGCAGGGTCGCGGAGACGAAGGCGATGAGGAAGACCGACGTGAGCCCGACGGTGGGCACGGCGAGGAATTTCAGCAGCCACAGGACGGCGGATTCGATCATCGGAAAGAAGGGATGGACGGCGGAAGGATAAGTTGAGTACATTATAATGAGGAGAAACACCTCGCAACGACACGGTACGCCAGGCTCTACCAAGCCAGGCTGCCGCACTGCTCGCCTCGGTTACCCACCAAGCAGGACAGTCAGCGTCGCCCCGGAACCCGAACAGCCCCGCACCGATCATGACTACCGACTACCTCAAGAAAATCCTCACCGCGCGCGTCTACGACGTGGCCGTCGAAACCCCGCTGGAGTACGCCCCCAGCCTGTCGAAGCGCACCGACAACAAGATTTACCTGAAGCGCGAGGACATGCAGAGCGTGTTCAGCTTCAAGCTGCGCGGCGCCTACAACAAGATGGCCAACCTGTCGGAGTCGCAACTGAAACGCGGCGTGATTTGCGCGTCGGCCGGTAACCACGCGCAGGGCGTCGCCATGTCGGCGGCCCGGCTGAACTGCCGCGCCGTGATCGTGATGCCGACCACCACGCCCAGCGTGAAAGTGGATGCGGTGCGCGCGTTCGGCGGCAGCAACGTGGAAGTCGTCCTGCACGGCGAGTCGTACACGGATGCGTTCAACCACGCGCAGATGCTGGAAAAGGAGCAGAAGCTGGCGTTCGTGCACCCGTTCGACGATCCGGACGTCATCGCCGGCCAGGGCACGATCGGCGTCGAGATCCTGCGCCAGCATTCGGCGCCGATCCACGCGATCTTCCTCGCGATCGGCGGCGGTGGCCTGATCAGCGGCGTGGCCGCCTACGTAAAACAGATCCGCCCCGACATCAAGATCATCGGCGTGCAGACGAACGATTCGGACGCGATGGCGCGCAGCCTGAAAGCGGGCGAGCGCGTGACCCTGCCGGACGTCGGCCTGTTCGCGGACGGCACCGCCGTGCGCCTCGTCGGCGCCGAAACCTTCCGCCTGTGCCAGGAGCTGGTCGACGAGATCATCATCGTCGACAACGACGCGCTGTGCGCCGCCATCAAGGACGTGTTCACCGACACGCGCAGCATCGTCGAACCGTCCGGCGCGCTGGCCATCGCGGGCGCCAAGGCGTACGTGGAACGTTCGCAGATGTCGAAGAATCCGGTGCGCGGCGAAACGCTCGTCGCCGTCGCCTGCGGCGCCAACATGAACTTCGACCGCCTGCGCTTCGTCGCCGAGCGCGCCGAACTGGGTGAGGCGCGCGAAGCCGTGTTCGCCGTGACGATCCCCGAGCAGCGCGGCAGTTTTAAACGCTTCTGCGCGTTGATCGGCCCGCGCAACGTCACCGAGTTCAACTACCGCATCAGCGACGAGCGCGAGGCGCACGTCTTCGTCGGCGTGCAGATCGGCAGCCGCAGCGAGTCGGGCACCGTCGCGCGCACGTTCGAGGAACACGGGTTCAAGACCCTCGACCTCACGCACGACGAACTCGCGAAGCAGCACGTGCGCCACCTCGTCGGCGGCAAGAGCGGGCTCGCGCACGACGAACTGCTGTACCGCTTCGAATTCCCGGAACGCCCGGGCGCGCTGATGCGCTTCCTGGACAGCATGGCGCCGAACTGGAACATCTCGCTGTTCCACTACCGGAACCAGGGCGGCGACGTGGGCCGCATCCTCGTCGGCCTGCAGGTGCCGTCCGGCGAGATGGACGAGTTCCGCCAGTTCCTCGCCACGCTCGGTTATCGCTATTGGGACGAGAGCGCGAATCCGGTCTACAAGCTGTTCCTGTGATGCATGGTGGGCTCGGGGAGTCCACCCTACGGCAAACGATATCGTAGGGTGGGCCCCCTGTGCCCACCGATGATGTACCCGTAACGCATCCGTTAGCGGTGCGCGCAACGATCGCGGGAAAGGTGTACGATACGCCGCTTTGCCGCCGCCGGACCGGCATCGTCACGTACGTCACAAGCATGTGGCCGGCATCGAGAACACACCATGACCAATACCCCTGAACAATCTCCTCTCGGCAAGAACTCGGCCTACCAGACCGAATACGCGCCGGAGCTGCTGTTTCCCATCCCGCGCCAGCAAAAGCGCGACGAACTCGGCCTGACGGGCACGTTGCCCTTCTTCGGCGTCGACATCTGGAATGCCTATGAACTGTCGTGGCTGAACATGCGCGGCAAGCCGCAGGTCGCCATCGCGACCTTCACGGTGCCGGCGGATTCGCCCAACATCGTCGAATCGAAATCCTTCAAGCTGTACCTGAATTCGTTCAACCAGACCCGGCTGGCCAACACGGATGCCCTGCTGGCCCTGCTGCGCGAAGACCTGTCGAACGCGGTCGGCGCGCCCGTGCACGCGGCGCTGACGCTGCCCGAGGACTTCGACAAGCTCAAGATGGGCGAGCTGGACGGCCTCCTGATCGACCGCCTCGACGTCGAGATCGACAACTACAGCCCGTCGCCCGAACTCCTCAAGGCCAACCACGAGGAAGCCGCGGTCGAGGAAACCCTCGTGTCGCACCTGCTCAAATCGAACTGCCTCGTCACCGGCCAGCCGGACTGGGGCAGCGTGCAGATCCGTTATGCCGGCCCGCAGATCGACCAGGAAAGCCTGCTGCGCTACCTGATCGGTTTCCGCGAGCACAACGAGTTCCACGAGCAATGTGTCGAGCGCATCTTCACGGACATCCTGCGCCAATGCAAGCCGAACAAGCTGGCCGTGTACGCCCGCTATACCCGGCGCGGCGGCCTGGACATCAATCCGTGGCGCGCCAATTTCAGCACCGCCAAACCGCCGAATCTGCGTGCCGCGCGTCAATGAACACTGCGGACGGGTGATTTTTGATCGTTCGTCCCCATCTACAGTGTACGTTTCCGGCGACATCCTTCACGATGTTTATGGATGTGTAAAACGGCAACTTAGCGCTAGAAAAATCGGTAAAAGAGGCCCCGGGAAGACGTTTCATGCGTGGATCCCGGGATTTCGTGGCGGAAATTGCGTACGCCAAGTGGTCGGGTGCGAAGTCTTTACGCGAAGGTTTGCGGCAGGGATCACACAGGCACCGGACGGCGTGCAAAATCGAATTACACGGCCATAAAACAGGCCTATAATTCCCGCTCGCAAGCACCCCAGGGTGCACCGCAATAGAAGCGTGTTATGACTAATCTAAGCAAAATCCTCTCGCTCGAGAACGTGCAGCTGGACATCGAAGTGTCGAGCAAGAAGCGCGCCTTCGAGCAGGCCGGCCTGATCTTCGAGAATAACTGCGGCATCGCCCGCTCCACCGTGTCGGACAACCTGTTCGCGCGCGAGCGTCTCGGGTCGACGGGTCTCGGTCACGGCGTCGCCGTGCCGCACGGCCGCATCAAGGGCAGCAAAAGCCTCAAATCGCCGCTGGCCGCGTTCGTGCGCCTGGCCGAGCCGATCCCGTTCGAATCGCCGGACGGCCAGCCCGTGAAACTGCTGTTCTTCCTCCTGATCCCGGACCACGTCACGCAACAGCACCTGGAAATCCTGTCGGAGATCGCGGAACTGTTCTCGGACGAGGCGATCCGCACCGCATTGACGACGGACACGGATCCGAAGTCGGTGTACGAACGCATCATCAACTGGCAGCCGAGCCTGCAAGCCCTCGGCTGACCTTGCGAAAGCGACCATGCTGCAAACCCCGCTGACCATCCAACGGCTGTACGACGACAACCGCGACAGCCTGCAACTGGGCTGGTTCGCCGGATTTCCTGGCGGCGAGCGCCAGATTTCCGGCGACGCCGTCTCCGCCGCGGACCAGGTCGGCCACCTGAACCTGATCCACCCGGGCCGCATGCAGGTGTTCGGTCACCAGGAACTGAATTACTACCAGCGTCTGAAATCCGGCTCGCGCAGCCATCTGATCGGCGAACTGATCGCGGGCGGTCCGCCGGCGCTGTTCATCGCGCAGGGCCTCGACACCCCGCCGGACATCCTCGCCATCTGCGACGAGCAGAACATCCCGTTGTTCTCGACGCCGCTGCCGGCCGCGCAAGTCATCGACTACCTGCGCGTGTACCTGTCGAAGAAGCTGGCGCAGCGCGTCATCATGCACGGCGTGTTCATGGACGTGCTGGGTGTCGGTGTCCTGATCACGGGCGACTCGGGCCTGGGCAAGAGCGAGCTGGGCCTGGAACTGATCTCGCGTTCGCACGGCCTCGTCGCGGACGACGCCGTGGAATTCTCGCGCATCGCCCCGAACATGATCGAAGGCCGCTGCCCGCCGCTGCTGCAGAACCTGCTCGAAGTGCGCGGCCTGGGTCTCCTCGACATCAAGGCGATCTTCGGCGAGACCGCGGTGCGCCGCAAGATGCGATTGAAACTGATCGTCCACCTCGTCAAACGGGGCGCGCTGGACGAGGAAGTGGAACGCCTGCCCTTCCACTTCCCCACCGAGGACGTGCTGGGCCTGCCGATCCGCAAAGTCGTGATTCCCGTCGCGGCCGGCCGCAACATCGCGGTGCTGCTGGAGGCTGCCGTGCGCAATACGATCCTGCAGCTGCGCGGGATCGATACGCTGCAGGAGTTCATGGAGCGGCAAAGACAGGCAATGAGCAGCGACTGAGGTTGTTGCAAATACCTCATCCACAAGCCTTGTGCAGTGCGGCAAACACTTGCCAATGCTATCATCGGCGCATGCGCATCCTACTCATCACCGGTATTTCGGGCTCCGGTAAATCCGTCGCCCTGAACGTCCTCGAAGACGCTGGCTACTACTGCGTCGACAACCTGCCCCCCGCCCTGCTGCCGGCCCTCGTCGGCACCGTCGAAGGCGGCGACACGAAACGCATCGCCGTCGCCGTCGACGCCCGCAGCGCCGAATCGCTGGCCGAACTGCCCACCACGGTCGCGACCTTGCGCGAAGAAGGCCACCAGGTCAAGGTGATCTTCCTGACCGCCAGCACGCATTCGCTCGTCGCCCGCTTTTCCGAGACGCGCCGCAGCCACCCGCTGTCGCACGAACTGCGTCCGGGCGAGAACCCGGCGTCGCGCCGCACGCTGATCGAATGCATTTCGGAAGAGCGCGACCGCCTGGGGCAGATCGAAAAGATGGGCCACGTGATCGACACGTCCGAGCTGTCGGCCAACAAGCTGCGCGCCTGGGTCAAGGAACTGGCCGAGGTCGCCTACGCGCCGCTGACGCTGTATTTCGAATCGTTCGCGTTCAAGCGCGGCGTGCCGCTCGACGCCGACTTCGTGTTCGACGTGCGCGCCGTGCCGAATCCGTATTACGACCTCACCTTGCGCCCGCTGAACGGCAAGGATGCACCCGTGATCGCCTTCCTCGACGCCCAGCCGCAGGCGGCCGAGCTGCTGTCCGACATCCGCGCGTTCATCGCCAAGTGGCTGCCGTCGTTCAAGAAGGACAACCGCAGCTATCTCACCGTGGCCGTCGGCTGCACGGGCGGCCAGCACCGCTCCGTGTACATGGCGGAGCGGCTCGGCGCGTATTTCGGCGACACGGAACGGGTCGTCGTGCGCCACCGCGAACAGCCGTAGGGTGGGCTCACCGAGCCCACGCGGACGTCAGAAGAACTCGTCAAGATCGAACAGCGCGGCGGACGCCATGCCCTGGTACGCGCCTTCCAGGCGGTAGGTGTATTCCTGCGAATCCCTCAAGCGATGCCGAAACGCCGGCGCAGCCGCGCGTGGCGATGGCGGAAGAACAGCACCACGCCCGCGCGCACGAGCGCGTGCGGCAACAGGCGGGGCTGGAACATCAGGTTGTCGACGACCCGCGTGCCCTGCTGCGAAGGGGCGACGATGCGTTCGTGCTGCGAGAACGCCATCGACAACATCGGCGAGCGCTCCAGAAAACGCCGGCCCGGCTCCAGTTCGACGAGCGTGAGATCGCTCCAGTCGACGGGCAGCACGCGCAGCAGCAGGAGCCAGCTGCGGCCCAGGCACCGTCCCGGCACGAAGCCATCGACGGGCAGCGCGTGCATCCCGCGCGGGAACGTCATGCGCAGCAGCGGCGTCATCTCGTCGGCGATGCCCTCGACGGACGTGACCCGGCGCCACACCGTATCCGGCGCGGCGGCCAGCTCGGATTCGAAGCGCAGCGAGATCACAAATCGCGCAAGGGATGCGCGTGTTCAGGCCACACGGGCGCGAAGAACCACGCCACCATCTCCGGCGTGACCTCGGCGAGCGTGGGCGGATTCCACCGCGGCGCATTGTCCTTGTCGATCACGAGCGCGCGCACGCCTTCGAGCACTTCGCCGTGTTCGAACGTGCGGCGCACGAGCGAGCGCTCCATGCGCAGGCAGTCGGCCACATCGAGCGATGCACCGCGCACGAGCATCTCGCGCGTCACGGACATCATCAGCGGCGAGCGCTGGCGCATCGTGGCCAGCGTCTTTTGCGCGAACGGGCTCGCATCCGTCTCCAGCGACGCCATCACGGCCGCGACGGACGCCGCGCCGAAGTGGCGGTCGATGGCGGCGCGCTGCGCTTCGAGCTCGCCACCTTCAGCAGCAAACGGCGCGGCAAACGCGCGGATCGCGGCAGGCAGCGCCGCGCCCGGCGTCGTCTCGATCAGGGCGCGCAGCGCATCCAGCTGCGCGCCTGGTACGAACACGTCGGCGAGACCGACGTAGATCGCATCCGCCGCGCCGATGGTCACGCCCGTCACGCCGAGATAGTGGCCCAGGCGGCCCGGTGCATGCGACAGAAAATGGCTGCCGCCGACGTCCGGGAACAGGCCGATGTTCACTTCGGGCATGGCGATCTTCGAACGTTCCGTCACGATGCGCAGGCCGCGGTCCGGCCCGCCCTGGGCGATCCCCATGCCGCCGCCCATCACGACGCCGTCCATCAGAGAAATGTACGGCTTCGGATAAAAGTGAATCAGGTGATTGAGCGCGTATTCCTCGGTGAAGAAATCTTCCAGCAACGGGCTGCCCGTCTGCGGCGTGGCTTTGCCGGCCTCGTGGAAGAAACGGATGTCGCCGCCGGCGCACAAGGCTTTTTCGCTCGTGCTGCCGATGACGACGGCGTCGATGGATGAGTCGTCGCGCCAGGCGAGCAAGGTGGCGGTGAGGGCGCGGACCATGTCCAGCGACAGCGAGTTCAGCGCCTTCGGGCGGTCCAGGGTGATGATGCCGGTGCGGTTGGC
>CBIHRX010000018.1:0-39905 GCA_966212555.1 uncultured Massilia sp. | reverse complement strand
GATGCGGTCGCGCTGGCGCGCATGGAAGCTGGCCACGTGGCGCAGGCCGGCGTCGCGGTAGCGCGCGGCGCCCGTCAGTTCGTAGGCCAGCCACAGCATGCCGGTCCAGAACCCGTTCGTCCATTCCGTGTTGTCCATCGCCTGGTAGACGCCGCCCTGCGACGACGGCATCGGGAACGCGTCGCCGAAGTGCGCCAGGTTGCGGTCGACGGTTTCCAGTGCGCGCGCGATCGCACGGTCGACGGCGGCCTTGTCGATGGCGCGGTTCCAGTGGGCCGGCAGGGCGCCGGTGTTCAGCGGTTCCAGTGCGGCCGCGTTCAGGGGTGAGGTCATGCTTGCTCCTTGAGATTCATTTTGCCGCCCATGGACTCCGGCGCCGCGGTCTCCGGCGGCGTCGGCAGCAGGAAGACGGCGGACAGGATGAGGAAGACGAGGCCCAGGCCCGCCAGGGTCAGGTAGGTCGCGGGGAAGCCGATCCGGTCGTAGCCGATGCCGGCCAGCGACGACAGCGCGAAGATCCCGATCGAGTGGCCGAAGCTCACGCCGACCATGTAGACGGTCGATGCGAGGCGGTTGTCGAAGTGGCGTGCGATGTAGCGGAAGATCGAGACGGCGAGGATCGGCAGTTCCACCGAGTGCAGCAGCTTCATCGCCGAGATCGTGAGCGGCCCGACGGCGAGGCCGGAACCCGCGATCCGCACGAGCATGATGGACCCGGCCAGCAGCAGGCCGTTCTTCGCGCCGATGCGGCGCACGAGCAGGGGCGCGAGGAACAGGCCGCCCGCTTCCAGGAAGATCTGTGCGGAGTTCAGGTAGCCGAACATCGCGACGCCCGTCTTCGGGTCCGGGAACAGCGACGCGAAATAGCGGGAGAACTGCTGGTCGAACACGAGGTACAGGTTCGTCACGCCCAGCACGAACACCATGAAGCGCCAGAAGCCCGGCATGTGCAGCAGCGCGAACGCGTCGGCGAGCTTGACACCCTCCTTGCCGCGCACGCCGGGTTCGGCCGGGCCGCCACGCGTGACGGCCAGCAGTGCGAGCATCACGCCGCCCGCCAGCGACGCAAGGGCGAAGTTGATCCCTGGGTCGACGTTGTAAATGCGGCCGCTGAACGCGGCGGCGCTGGCGAAACCGAGCGAGCCCCACAGCCTCACGCGGCTGTATTCGAAGCCGTCGCGCCGGCCGATGCGGTCGACGTACGATTCGATCGCGTAGCTGCCGGCATTGAACGTGATCCCGAGGTACAGGCCGCCGACGGCGGCGCCCAGCAGGATGTTCGTCTTCAGCAGCGGGGCGTAGAGGAACGGGAAGAACAGCCCGGACAGGGCGACGAGCGCCGCGACGGTCCACAGGATGTTGCGGCGCGTGCCCACGCGGTCCGACACGAAGCCGTAGATCGGCTGCGAGCACATCGCGGCGAAGGCGTTGGCCGCAAACACGATGCCCGCCTCCGTTCCCGACAGCTTGAGCGTCTGCCCCAGCCAGACGGCGAGCAGCGAAATGCTCATCGCCTGGGCGAAAAAGTAGATGTAGACGTAGCCGCACAGGAAGCGGAATTGCGATGTGCGTGTTGCCATGGTGTCTCCTGGTTATCGTTCTGCTTATCGTTCTGCTGTTGTGCCGAAATACTGTTTGCCCGGCGCCGGGAAGTCAAGCGCATCGTCGCGTCCCACGGCGATGGCGTCCGCCAGCGCCAGCACGGCCTCCAGCGCGGGCGGCTGCGCGCCGGCCACCCGGCAGGCGGCGGTGCCGGCGGCGACGGCGACCCGCAGATGGCTGCCGCCGGCCCGCTCAGGCCAGGTCATGAGGCTGTAGAGCAGGGCGCCGATGCTGGCGTCGCCCGCGCCGACCGTGTCGACGACGTCCACCCGGGGCGCGGCGGCGTGCCAGGTGCCGTCGGGGCGGACGAGGTGGGCGCCGTCGCCGCCACGCGTGAACAGGTACGTCGCGGCCGGGTTCATGGCGCGCAGCGCGGCGAAGGCGGCGCCGGTGTCGTCGCTGCGGAACAGGCCGCGCAGGTCTTCGTCCGACACCTTGACGACGTCCGCCAGGCCGACCATCGTGCGCAACGTGTCGTCATAGCGTTCGTCCATCAGGGCGCGGAAGTTCGGGTCGTAGCTGATCTTCGCGCCGCGCAGCTTCAGGTCGCACGCCAGCGCGACGAGCGTGTCGGCCAGCGGCCGGCGGGCGAGGCTGATGCCGCCGAAATGGACCCACGCGGCGTTTTCGCACCAGCCGGCGGGCAGGCGCGCCGGATCGAAGTGCAGGTCGGCGCTGTCGGCGCCGATGAAGAAGTAGCTCGGAGGATGGCGTTCGTGCACGACGGCCAGCAGCGGCGGACGGTCGACCTGCTGCAGGAAACGGCCGTCCAGTCCCGCGGCCGCGCTGGCGGCGGCGAGTTCGAGGCCGAACACGTCGCGGCTGACGGCGCCCGCGAACGCGCTCGGGATGCCGAGGCGGGCGACGACGCGCGCCACGTTCCACGTCGAGCCCCCGGTCTGGCTCGTCCACGTGCCGGGGCCCGTCGTGAGCAGGTCCGTCAGGGCCTCGCCCGCGGCGACGAAACGGGGCAGCGCGCTCATCGCGCCGCCTCCAGCGCCTGCAGCACGTCGTAGCAGGCGCCCATCGTGTGGTAATCCGTCTTGCCGGCCGGGCTCTTTTCGTCGGAGATCTTGCGGTTGTTATGCGTGAGGATGCGGTACCAGGCGCCGTGGTCGTGGTCGACGAAGTACGCCCAGCTGTACGTCCAGATACGGTCGTACCAGTCCCAGTAGGCGGGATTCCCGGTGCGCACGGCCAGCAGCGCGGCGGCCGCGAAGCTTTCGGCCTGCACCCAGAAATACTTGTCGCCGTCGCAGATGCTGCCGTCAGGCGCATAGCCGTAGCAGATGCCGCCGTAGTCGGCATCCCAGGCGCGCAGCAGCGCGGCGTCGAACAGCTGGACGGCGCGGGGCGCGAGCCAGTCGGCGTCGCCGGCGAGGTGCGCGCGGTGGCGTTCGAGCAGCAGCAGGAGCTTGGCCCATTCCGTCAGGTGGCCGGGCTGGTAGCCCCAGGGGCGGAAGATGTTCGTCTTGTCGTCGCGGTTGTAGTCCCAGTCCACCGACCAGTCGGCGCGATAGTGTTCCCACACGTAGCCACCGGCGAGAAGCGCCTGGCGCTGCGTGATGTTGCGGGCCAGCGTCTCGGCTCGGTGCAGGTAGCGGACTTCGCCCGTCGCTTCGAACGCCGCCAGCATCGCCTCGCACGAATGCATGTTGGCGTTCTGGCCGCGGTAGGCGTCGCGCACGGACCAGTCGGCGTTGGCCTGGTCCGCGTACAGGCCGTGCTCCGGCTCCCAGAAGCGTGCTTCCATCAGGTCGTAGGTTTCGGCGAGGTAGCCGCGCGCCTCCGGCACGCCGGCCCGCAGCGCGTGCGCATACGCCAGCATGACGAAGGCCAGGCCGTAGCAGTGGTTGTCGCCGTCGAGGACCGTCTTGCGCCCGCCGTCCCACGCGAGCTGCCAGGCGTAGCCGCCCGTGCCCGGGTCGCGGTGGACGTCGCGCAGGAATGCGACGCCGTGGCGCACGGCCGCGAGATAGTCGGCATTCTCGACGCGCCGGTACGCCATCGCGTAGTTGAACACGAAGCGCGTACTGCTGACGAGGTGGCGCGTCGTGCGGTCGTACACCGCGCCGTCGTCGCGGAAGAAGTGGTAGAAGCCGCCGCTCGGGTCGATGCAGCGCGGGTGGTAGAACCGCATCGTATGGGCGACGTGGTCGAGCAGGAAGCGGGGAGAACGGAAATCGGGTGCCATGGCGCGATTCCTTATCGTTGGGTTGGAGGGGACGGCTGGGGCCACGCGGCGATCCGGTAACGGGTCTCCCACGGCGCGTCGGGGCCGATGGCGATCCCGAGGCGGTCCGCCAGCGGGTGGTTCGCGGGGGCCGTCGCGACGCGGCCCAGGTCGAACAGGCTGTTCACGGGTTCGGCGCCCAGGGCGAGATGGCTGCTCATCCAGGGAAAGTGGATGCGGCCGCCGTTGCTCACCCAGAGCAGCAGGTCGGGCAACTGCGCCGTGTCCCACCACAGGCCCACGCACGCGTCGTAGTCGAGGTAGTGCAGCGCGAGGGGCGCGGCGCCGTTGTCGCCGCCGATCGCGCGCACCTGCAAGAGCTCCTCGGCCGGCGCGGAAAACGGCAGGTGCGCGAGGTCGACGGGACCGTCGACGCCGGCCAGGCTGTCCAGCGACACGGAGCGGGTGTCGGACAGCAGCCGCGACACCGCGCCCGCCGGCTGGGCGGGATAGCTGTGGATGCCGTCGTGCGGCCCGAGCACGACGCGCACGCGCCCTGGTGCCGGCGGCAGGCGGAACGTCGGATGCAGGCCGGCGGGCACGCGCGCGGGGCGGCGGGCCCATACGCGCAGCGTGATGTCGACGGCGGGTGCATGCGGATCGGCCGCGATCTCGCGCTCGATGTGCTCGATCGGCGAGCCGGGCGGATAATCGATCGCCAGGTGGATGCGGGTATCGCTCGCGGACACGCAGCGCCAGTGATGATTCGCCGCGTAGCCGTGGTTCCACGCATCGTCGGGCGCATGCGTGCGCCACGTGGCGGGCAGGCCGTGCGGCGGCTCCGTGCAGCCGAACGGCAGGCAGGGCCACTCGCCGCGCAGGCGCCGCATGATGCCGGGCAGGGTACTCGAGCGCGTCATGCCGGCCCACGGCGCCACGTGCATGATCTCCAGGTCGCGCTCGTCGCCGATGCGCAGGCTCAACGGGCCGAGCATCGCGCCGAGCGACTGCACGTCCGCGCTGCCGAATTCCCAGGTGAGGCGCCAGCTGTCGCTCATGCGGACCTCCTTGCGTCAGCGCCGGCCATCGAATGCTCCGGCCGGCGCGGGCTCGACGTCGCGCGTGATCGCATGTTTCATGGCGGCGGCGGCCAGCGCGAATCCGGCCACGTCGGCGGGCGCCATGCCGGTCTGCAGTCCATGCAGGACGCCGGCCGCGAAGGCGTCGCCCGTACCGATGCGGTCGACGAGGCCGGACAGCCGGTAGCTCCCGCCCGTCACGGACGCCGTGCGGGTGTGCAGGAGGGCGGACAGCTCGTGCTCGTCCGCGCCGTGGTGCACGCGGCGCGTCCAGGCCAGCAGTTCAAGGTGCGGGAATGCGGCGAACGCAACCCGGGCCGCCTCCTGTTCGCGTGCGGCGTCCATCAGTTCGGGACGGTCGAGCGCGAGGGCGATGTCGCGCGGTGCGGCGCACAGGACGTCGGCCATGCGCATCGCTTCCAGCAGCAGCGGGACGCCGTCCTGGCCGCGTTCGGCCCCCGGCGTGCCCGCTGTGCCGTCGAACGCGACGCACACGCCGGCGGCGCGCGCCGCCCGCATCGCCGCGAGCACGGCCTGGGCCGGGCCGTCGCCGACGGCCGGCGGGATGCCCGACACGTGCAGCCAGCCGGCGCCGTCGAGCAGCGCGGGCCAGTCGTACAGGCCGGGGTCGGCCAGCGCGTAGGCGGAGCCGGCGCGGTCGTAGATGGTCTCGGAGGTGCGCGCGGCGGTGCCCGGCGTGATGAAGTACAGGCCCATGCGGCCGGGGCGCAGGCGGACGCCGGACGTGTCCACGCCGTGCGCGCGCAGGCTGTCGAGCGCGGCGCGGCCGAGCGAGTTGTCGGGCAGGACGCTGACCATCGCGGTGCGGTGGCCGAGCAGCGCGAGCGCGACGGCGACGTTTGCCTCCGCGCCGCCCGCGCACGCGTCCAGCGCCGGCGTCTGCAGCAGCATGCGGCCCGGCGGGGCGGCGAGGCGGAGCAGGATCTCGCCGAAGCAGACGATGCGGCCCGCCATGTCGGGACGGGCGCTCATCGGGCGAGCCAGCCGCCGTCCACCGGCAGGACGATGCCGTGGACGTAGTCGCTGGCGCGGCTGGCCAGGAACACGGCGGCCCCGGCCAGGTCGCCCGGCTGGCCCCAGCGGCCGGCGGGAATGCGCGCGAGGATGGCCGGCTCGCGCCCCGGGTCGGCGCGCAGGGCGGCCGTGTTGTTCGTGTCGAAGTAGCCGGGGGCGATGGCGTTGACGTTGATGCCTTGCGCGGCCCATTCGTTGGCCAGCGCGCGCGTCAGGCCCGCGACGGCGCTCTTGCTCGCCGCGTAGGCCGGCACGCGGATGCCGCCCTGGAACGACAGCAGCGAGGCGATGTTGACGATCTTGCCGCCGCCGTTTTTCGCCATGTGGCGCGCCGCGGCCTGGGACAGGAAGAAGACGGATTTGAGGTTGGTGTCGATGACGGCGTCCCAGTCCGCCTCATCGACGTCGAGGCTGTCGGCGCGGCGGATGATGCCGGCATTGTTGACGACGATGTCGAGCCGGCCGTTCAGGGCGACCGCGGCAGCGACGACATCCTGCACGGGTGCCGTGGACGACAGGTCGGCGCGCACGTCGAGGAAGCGGCGGCCGAGCGCGCGGACGTGCGCGGCCGGGTCGTCCGCGGGGCTGCGTCCGGCCGCGACGATGTCGGCGCCCGCTTGCGCCAGCGCGATGGCGATGCCCTGGCCGAGGCCCGTGTTGGCGCCCGTGACGAGCGCCGTGCGGCCGGCGAGGTTGAACAGGTCGAGCATGGCGTCCCCTTATTTCAGCTGGCAGATGTCGAGGACCTTCATGTCCGTGTAGTCCAGGTTCTCGCCGCCCATCGCCCAGATGAACGCATAGTTGGCCGTGCCCGAGCCCATGTGGATCGACCACGGCGGCGACACGACGGCCTGCTCGTTGGCCACGACGATGTGGCGTGCCGAATCGGGGGCGCCCATGAAGTGGAACACGCGCTGGTCGTCCTGCAGGTCGAAATAGAAATACACCTCGGAGCGGCGCTCGTGCACGTGCGGCGGCATGGTGTTCCACACGCTGCCCGTCTTGAGGACCGTGAGGCCCAGCAGCAGCTGGGCGGACTTGCACACGCCCGGGATGACGTACTGGTAGATGGTGCGTTCGTTCGACGTCGCGGCGCTGCCGCGCTCCAGCGGGATCGCCTGGGCGTGCGTGATCTTGACGAGTTCGCAGCGCACGTGGGCGGGCGTCGATGCGAGATAGAAGCGGGCCGGGTTGGCCGCATCCAGCGATTCGAACACGACGTCGGCGCTGCCCATCGGCACGTACAGGCCGTCGCGCGGGGCCAGCTCGAACGCCTGGCCGTCGACGGTGACACGGCCCGTGCCGCCCGCCACGTTGATGATGCCCAGCTCGCGCCGCGCCAGGAACGGCTGGCCGGCCGCGGCGGCGGGTTCCGTCTGCGTGGGCAGGGAAATCGGGCCGGCGACGGGCGCGGCGCCGCCGATGACGAAGCGCTCGTCGTGGCAGTAGTTCAGCGTGACGGTATCCGGCGCGAACATCCTGTCGATCAGGTAGCGCTGGCGCAGCTGCTCGTTGCTGGCGCCGGCCATCATGTCGGGGTGGGTGGCGTAATACGTTTTCTCGAACACGGGGGTCTCCTCGTTCTCTGAATGGGTGGTATCGGTTATCGATAACAATCATATCAGGGTATTTCAAAAAGTAAAACCCCGCGGCCGCTGCCCCCGCACAAAAAAAATGACCCGCCCCGACAAGGTCGGGGCAGGCCGAATACGGGTCTGGAACGTACCCGCAAGGAGATCGCCATACCGGCACCAACCGGCTATGCCCGAGCGTACAGCGCAAGTTAACGATAACAAAACTTGTCGTCCAGATCAACAGGTTTTGATGCTGTCCTGTTTTCCCACCGCAGGCCCGGCTTAGTCGTCGACGCAACACGTGTCGATAACGATAACAAAAATCCATCCGTTTCGTTGTTCTCGTGTTACGATCGCCAGCGCTATCGATAACACAACAGTTAAAGGAGGAGGCGGTGTTATCGGTCGCATCCATGAACTGGTTAGCAAACTTATAAGGACAATCATGTATAACCATTCGCATCAGAGGTGGAATGCGTTGCGCGGCAACGCAAAAGGGAAGATGGTGGCATTGGCACTGGCGTCCGCGCTGGTGCTCGTAGGAAGCGGCGCCAGGGCCGTGACCTTCGTCGCCACGCCGATGGCCCAGCCGGTCGTGAGCGGTACCGGCTTCCGCCATCCGGGACTCGGCTTCACGCCGGAGCAGCTGGAGTACGTCCGCCAGCAGATCCGCGCCGACGTCGAGCCCTACAAGTCGTACTACAACACGCTCGCGACCGTGTGCTGCAACTACGCGAACATCAATTTGCAGCCCACGAACCGCGACGCGACGAAGGTCGATACGCCGAACACGCCGAACTACAACGGTTCGACGGCGCAGACGCGCATGATCAACGATTCGCAGGGCGCGCTGACGCAGGCGATCCTGTACTACGTCACGGGCCGCAACGAGTACCGCCGCAACGCGATGCGCATCCTGCGCACGTGGAGCAACATGAACCCGAACGGGTACGCGTACTTCCCGGATGCGCACATCCACAACGGCGTGCCGCTGTCGCGCATGCTGATGGCCGCCGAGATCATGCGCTACACGCCGGCCGATCCGACCTACACGGACTATCCGCTCGCATGGACCGACACCGACACGCAGAAGCTCAAGGACAACCTGGTCGATCCGATGGAGCGCACGTTCTTCTCCAGTAACGAGCGCTTCAGGAACCAGCAGCAGTATTCGCTCGTGGGCCGCATCGCCGGCGCGATCTTCACCGACAACCGCGCGCGCTACGACGAATCGGTCGAATGGCTGACCGTGAACGCCACGTCGACGCGCCAGGACATCAACGGCGCGATCATGTCGGCCATCGCCCGCATCGACGCCGACGACCCGGTCAACAAGACCGGCAAGACCTTCTACGAAGTGCAGGAGATGTCGCGCGACGGCGCGCACGCGGGCGACAACGTCGACATCCTCGGCGGCCTGCTGCGCCTCGTGAACGCGCAGGGCACGAAGGTCGATCCGTTCACGGGCAAGCCGTCGGGCGGCGGCGACGCCGTGAGCGTCTACCGGTTCGGCGACGACCGCCTGCTGCGGGGCGCCAACGCCTACGCCGAGTACATGCTCGGCTACGACACGCCGTGGGCCGACACGACGGGCGGCACGTCCGGCATCTCGCCCGCCTACCGCGGCCGCCTGTACGAGGTCGACGCGATCGCGGAGATCTACAACACCTACAAATACGTCGAAGGCGTCAACGTCGACGCCGAAGCGCCTTACCTGGCGACGGCGGCCGCGCACGCGAACGGCCCGGCCATCCCGTGGGGACCGGCGACGCCCAACAACAAGGACATGGGCCCGACGGCGATCTTCACGCTGCCGCAGGCGCTCACCGGGGTACCGCTGCCCGTCGGCACGGCCGGCATCCTGGAGACGGAGCGCAAATCGATCTTCCTCGACCCCGGCTGGACCATGCAGACCGAGGGCGATCGCACCTTCGGCCATGGAAGCCTGACGCCGGCCGGCACCACGATCGTCTTCCACGACGTGCAGTACGCGGACCGCTCGAAATATGCGCCGGTCGGCATCATGGTGCGCACCAGCGCGCCGGTCACGCTGTCCGCGAGCGCCAACCGCGAGGCCAGCCCGTGGTCGCTGACGACGGTGCCCGACACGCACGGCCAGTGGCGCTACATCGTGCCGGACACGTCGGCGGCCGCCATCGGCAACCGCTGGCTCGGGGACAACATCATGTTCTTCAAGTTTTCCGGTCCGGAGGGCGCGACGGTCGACGTCGACTACGTGAACATGGCCGCGCCGAGCCAACTGACGCCGCCGCGCTTCGCCATGCCCGTGTTTCCCGTGACGGAGATCGTCGTGCAGGGCATGCCTTACCACGCGAGCTATGCGGCGACGGACGCCAACACGGCCGACACCGTCGCCTACGAGGCCGTCCGCCTGCCGGCCGGTGCGACGGTGGACACGTCCAGCGGCGCGTTCGACTGGACGCCGGCCGCGGCCCAGGTCGGGATGCACGACATCGTCGTCGCCGCGACCGACGGCGTCGCCGTCAGCACGATGACGGCACGCCTGAACGTGCAGCCGGACCGCGCCTCCGCCTTCCAGGCCGCGCTCGACGGCTACGATCCGTCCGCCGCCTACACGACGCCGTCGCTGGCCACGTTCAAGACGGAGCTGGCGCCGCTGCAGCAGCAGATGGGCACCGTGTCCGACGCCGACTTCCCGGCGCTGCTGAAGGCCGTGCAGGCGTCCGTGCGCAAGCTGGAACTGGTCAATCCGAAGGTCGCGTCCGACGGCAGCCTCGACTGGAGCAAGAACATGGTGACGACCATCGGCTTCGGCGCGGACCGTCCGGCCCTGCTGGTCGACGATAACTACAACAGTTATTCCGGCGACCTGCGCGCCCCGATCACCATCGACTTCGGCGAGAACTACCGCGTGGCCGTCGGCGCCTTCGGCATCCAGGCCCGCTACATGTTCGCCAACCGCTCGCAGGGGGCCAACGTGTACGGATCGAACGACAACGTGAACTGGACCCTGCTCACCAGCCGCGAGACGACGGACACGAGCGGCCGCAACTTCGAGATGGAGACCATCCCCGTGCTGCCCGGCCTGGAGACGCAGCAGTACCGCTACTTCATGGCGCGCGTCGACCATCCGGGACCGCCGACGGATCCGGCGTATCCGGGCATTTCGTCGTACGGCGAGTTCCGCTTCTACGGCACCCGCTACGACTTGCTGGCGCCCGTGGACCTGACCGCCGGCGTCCCGATCGCGCGCTCCGGCCTGACGATGAACCGCTTCACCCAGAAGTACACGGGCACGGTGACGTTCACGAACACGGGCACGACTGCCCTCAAGGGACCGCTGCAGTTCCGCCTCGTCGGCCTGACGAGCGGCGTAACGCTCGACAACGCGACGGGCGTGAAGGATGGCGTGCCCTACGTGACGCTGGGCGAAACGGAACTGGCACCGGGCCAGACGGCGACCGTGACCACGACGTTCTCGAACCCGGCCAAGGCCGCCATCGCCTACACCCCACAACTGTTCAAAGCGAACTACTAGGAGACGAATGATGCAATTCATCACACACCGCGCGGCCCGGCTGCTGGCCGCAACCTGGATGTGCCTGTGCGCAGGCGCGGCGCTGGCCGTGCCCGTCCACCACGTCGACATCGATACGTCCGCGCTCGGCACGGGCACGGCCTACCTGGGCATGTCCTTCCTCAGCGTCGGCGGCGCGACGACTGCCAGCGCGACCGTGACGAACCTGGCGGCCGACCTGCTGGGCGTGCCCGTCGCGACGGGCGCCGTCGCGGGCGGGCCGCCGGGCGCGCTGACGTTCACGAGCGTTGCGGGCGGCGGCGATTGGTTCCAGGCGATCCAGCTGGGCGGCCACGTCGGCTTCGACGTCAGCTTCCTGTTCGACGACGGCACCGACGGCAGCACGTTCAGCTGGTCGCTGTTCGACGACACGCACTATCTCGGCGTCGACGGCGACCTGGGCAGCATCGCCCTCCATCCCGACGCGGCCGCGGACGGGCGCCTGACCATCACGCCCGACAATGCGTACAGTGCCGTGCGCGCCGTGCCGGAGCCGTCCACGCTGTTGCTGGTGGCGCTGACGGGTTGTGTCATGGTGGGGATGCGGCGCCGGGCCTGAGGTTGCCATCCCGGGGCGCACCGCCGTACATTGAGGGCGACGGTGCGCCGGCGCCCGGCCGGCGGCCGCACAGGAGGCAGCGACATGGCCCTGCGCGACGTGCTGCGGCGTGCGCCCACGATCCGGCAATGGCTGGTGCTGCTGCTGGCCGCCTTCATCGTTCCGGCCGCCGTTGCCGTGGTGACGCTGGCGGTGCACGCGTACCAACGCGAGCGGACCGGCATCGAGCGCGCGAACCTGGACGTGGCGCGCGCCCTGATGCAGGCGGTCGACCGCGAACTGGCCAGCGCCACGGCGGCGATGCAGGCGCTGGCCACGTCGCCCAATCTCGACCGGCCCGACCTGCGCGCGTTCTACGGCCAGGCCATCGAGGTGCTGCACGACCGGCCCGGCAACGTCCTGCTGCTGCTCGACCACCGGCTGCACCAGGTGGTCAACACCCATGTGCCGTTCGGCGTGCCGTTGCCGCTGCACGGCAATCCGGCCCAGCTGCTGCGGGTCATCGGCAGCGGGCGGCCGGGCGTGTCGGACCTGTACGTGGGCCCGACCGTCGGCCGCCTGCTGACGAGCGTCGACGTGCCCGTCGTGCGCCGCGGCCGCGTGGTGTACGTCCTGTCGATGCAGTATTTCGGCGAACGGCTCGGGGCGATCCTGGAGCGCCAGCGGATCCCGGCCCAGGCGGGCGCCACGATCTACGACAGTACCGGACGCATCGTCTGGCGCAACCGCGGTTCGCCGGACGACGTCGGCCGCCACGCCGGTTCCGCGCTGGCCGCCGCCCTCGTGCTGGAACCGGAAGGCATCGTCGACGACACCGCCCCGGACGGCCACCGCCGCGTTACGGTCTTCAGCCGCTCGGCACTGTCCAGGTGGACGGTCGCGATCGCGCTGCGGCGCAGCGACCTGAACGCCGCCCTCTGGAATGCGCTCGCGTGGATCACGCTCGGCGCGCTCGCCGCGTTCGCGCTCGGGCTGGCCCTCGTGCGCCGGGTGGGCGCGAGTATCGAGCGCTCCATCCGGTCGCTGGTCGACGCGGCGATCGCCCTCGGCTACGGGCAACCCGTGGCGGCGCCGGCGACGCACGTGCGCGAAGCGAAGGATGTGGGCCAGGCCATCGTCCAGGCCGCGGCGCTGCTGCGCGAACGGACGGCGCAGCGCGACGACGCCGAGCGCGCCGAACGCAGCCTGCGCGAAGCCAACCGCGCCATCGAGCGCAGCGAGGCGTTCCTGCGCGGGATTTTCGAGGAGACGCCGGACGGCGTGCTGCTCGTCGCCCCGGACTGCCGCGTCACGCGCGCGAATGGCCAGGCGGAGCAGTTGTTCGGCTACGCGCACGCGGGGCTGGAAGGCGTGCACGTCGACACCCTGCTCGTGGAAAACGGTCCGGGCGCGCGCCCCGTGTGCGCGTGCGTGCGCGCGGCGCCGCTGCGGCGGGGCCTGAACGGCAGCACGCAATTGCACGGCCGGCGGCGCGACGGTACGACGTTCCCGGCCGACGCGATGGCCAGCCCGCTGCGCGAACGCGCGCTCGTGATCGTCACCGTGCGCGACATGACGGAGAGCTGGGCGCAGGAAGAAGCGCTGCGCCGGGCGCTCGGCGACAAGAACACGCTGCTCAAGGAGTTGTACCACCGCGTCAAGAACAATCTGCAGCTGATCATCAGCCTGTTCAACCTGCAGGTGCGTTCGCTGCCGGAGGGCCCGGCGCGCCAGGCCCTGATCGAGGCGGCCGGCCGCGTGCGCGCGATGGCGCTCGTGCACGAGCGGCTGTACCAGTCCGGCTCGCTGTCGTCGATCCGGCTGGACAGCTATGTGAGCGAGCTGTGCGAGCAGCTGGCCGGGGCCGCCTCGGCGCAGCAGCGCGGGATCGCCGTGCGCGTCGAGGCGTTGCCGCTCGAAGTCGGGCTGGACGTCGCGGTGCCCCTCGGCCTGCTGCTCAACGAACTCGTGACGAATTGCCTGAAGCACGCGTTTCCCGGCGGCCGGCGCGGCACGGTCCGCGTACGCGTCGAGCGTCTCGCCGGCGACCATGTCCGGCTGACCGTCAGCGACGACGGCGTCGGCCTGCCCGCGGCGCCGGATCGAACTTCGCAACCGACCCTCGGTCTAAAACTGGTTTCAGCCCTGTGCGATCAATTGCGCGCCAGCTTCACGCTCGGCGAGCGCGACGGTGTCGTCGCGACCCTGGAATTCCGTGTGCCCGGCACGGCGCCGGGGCCGGCGGCGCACCCTGCGCCTGCAATGCAAGGCCCGGCACCAGACAGACTTGACGATGGCATGACGACCCCATGACGACGATGAGCCAACCCGCGGCCACCGCGAGCCGCATTCCACCCACCTTGCTCGTCGTCGAGGACGAATCCGTCGTGGCGATGGACCTCGACGGCCAGCTGCGCGACATGGGCTACAAGGTCTGCGGCTGCGTCGACAACGGCCGCGACGCCATCGCCCGCGCCCGCACCGACCACCCCGACCTGATCCTGATGGACATCGTCCTGAAGGGCGACATCGACGGCATCGCCGCCGCCGCCCAGATCGGTCTGGAACTGCACATCCCCGTGCTGTTTCTCACGGCTTATAGCGACGACGACACGGTCGAGCGCGCGGCCGGTGCCTGGCCTTATGGCTACCTGACCAAGCCGTTCCAGAACCGCGAGTTGCGCGCGGGTATCGAGGTGGCGCTGCGCAAGGCCGACGTCGAGCGCAGGCTGCGCGATTCCGAACGCTGGCTGGCGGCCGTGCTGCGCGGCGTGGGCGACGCCGTCATCGCGACGGATGCCGTGGGCCGCGTGGGGCTCGTGAACCCCGCGGCCAAACGCCTGCTCGGGCTGGAGGCGGTGCAGGGGCGCCTGGCCGCCGAGGTCGTGCGCCTGCGCGATCCGGACCGGGGCACCGCACTGCCGCTGGCGCCGGATGCCACCCGCGCATTGGGCCAGGACATTGCCGCCAGCCGCCCCGCGCTGCTCGTCACCGCGGACGGTGCGCAGGTCCCCGTCGACTACACGGTCGGCCCGATCAGCGACGACGGGGGACGGTTGTGCGGCCTCGCCATCGTCCTGCACGACGTGCGCGAGCGGGCGGCGGCGCAGGAACGGCTGGCGCGCAGCGAGCACCGGTTCCGCGGCGCGTTCGACAACGCGCCGCTCGGCCTGGCCCTGATCGACCGCGGTAACCGCTTCGTGCGCGTAAACCGGGCGTTGTGCCGGCTGCTGGACGCGGACGCCGCGCAACTGGTCGGCGTGGACCAGGACGTGTTCGGGGAGGCGGCGGACAACGCCATCGAGACGGAATTCCAGCGCGACCTGGTCCAGGGCCGCAGCGAGACCGTCCAGTACGAACGGCGCTACCGCGGCCGCGAGGGTAGGGTGGTCTGTGCGCTCGTGTCCGCGTCGCTGCTGCCCGCCAACGGGGAACCCCAGCAATTCCTCGTGCAGATCAACGATGTCACGGAACGCAAGCGGGCCGAGGATGCGCTCGAGCACCTGGCGCACCATGACGCCTTGACCGGCGTGGCCAACCGCATCCTTCTCAACGAGGAAGTCGAGCACGAGATCGCGGTCGCCCGGCGCCAGAAATCGCGGCTGGCCGTCGTGTTCATCGACCTGGATTACTTCAAGCATGTCAACGACAGTCTCGGTCACGAGGCCGGCGACATGGTGTTGAAGGAAATCGCGAACCGCCTGACGCGCACCGTGCGCGCGATCGACATCGTCGGCCGCATGGGCGGCGACGAGTTCGTCGTCGTGCTGTCCGGCGTGACGGACACGCACCACGTGCTGGCGCTCACGGACAAGCTGCGCACGGAATGCGCGAAACCGATCACGGCCGGTACGCACGAAGTCCGGCTGGCCGTCAGCATGGGCGTGAGCCTGTTCCCGGACGACGCCCAGGATTTCCGCACGCTGCTGCGCTTTGCCGACAGTGCGCTGTACCAGGCGAAAGGAGAAGGGCGCAACAACGTGCAGTTCTATCGCCCCGAGTTGACGGTCCGGATGGAAATGCGCACCCGGCTCGGCGCCGGCTTGCGCATGGCGCTGGAGCGCAACGAGCTCGAGATGCATTACCAGCCTATCGTCGGCCTGGGCGACGGGCGCGTCGCCGCCGTCGAGGCGCTGATCCGCTGGCGCCATCCCGAGCTGGGCCTGCTGCTGCCGGATGTCTTCCTGCCCGTGCTGGAGGAATCGTCGATGGGCGAGGCGATCGGTGCCTGGACCCTGCACGAGGCGTGCCGGCAGGCTGCCCGCTGGAACGCCGCCGGCGCGGGCCCGCTGCGCATGGGCGTCAACGTGACGGCCGCGCAGTTCAAGTCGGGCGCCCTCGTGCGCACGGTCGACCGTGCCCTGCGGGAATCCGGTCTCGCCAGCGAGCGGCTGTGCATCGAAATCACGGAACAAAACCAGCTGGCCGACGACGGCCACACCCGCGCCACCCTCGCCGCGCTGAAGGACCTGGGCGTGCTCGTCGCGATCGACGATTTCGGCACCGGCTATTCCTCGCTCGGCTACATCAGCCGTTTGCGGCCCGACGAGCTCAAGATCGACAGATCGCTCGTGACCGATGTCGACAGCGATCCGGAGCGCGCCGGGGTCGTGACGGCGGCGCTGGCGATGGCCCGCAGCCTGAACCTGGAAGTCGTGTCCGAGGGCGTGGAAACGGAGGCCGAACTGGCGTTCCTGCAGGCTCATGGCTGCGACATGGCGCAGGGTTTCCTGTATGCGCGGCCCGCGCCGGCGGCGGAGTTCGAGCGCTGGATGGCGCAGGGCGCGCCACCCGGCGGTGGACAGGCCGGGGCGTGACGTCGGCACGCGGCGTTCCTGGCTACTTGCCGCCCGCCTTGCCGCTGCTCCCGGCCGGTGCCGGCGGGCTGCCGAGCACCTTGCGCAGGGCGTCGGCCTGGGCATTGGTCTCCGTGCTGTCGATCGCCTGCAGCGCCGTCATCGGCTTGCCGTAGTACGCCTCGGTCAGGCGCTGGTTGTAGCGCACGTCGTTGATGCCCACCGTGGCCGCGTTGCCGAACAGGCCCTTGCTGCCCGACCATGCGACGACGTCGCCCGCCGTGGACCCCTGGGCCATGCGCGCGAAGTTGACGACGGTGAGGCCGGCATCGGCGCTGAGCGAGAAATTGTTGCGGTTGCGGAAGCTGTCCACCGCTTTCTGGTTCAGCAGCACGAGGGCGATCGGCCCGCCTTCCACGCCGGCCTGCAATCCAATGCTGAGACCGCCGGTGTCGAAGAACACCGGGTTGCCCCAGGCACCGTCCGCGCGCCGGACCATCAGCACGCCCGCACCGCCGGAGCCGCCGACGCCGAGCGCGGCGCGGCCGTACGTGGGCACGAGGAACACGCCGCGGGCGCGGCCCAGCAGCGCCGGCATGCCGGCTTCGTTGCTCATGGTGTGCACGACGCCCACGGCGTCGCTGACGTGCTTGACGGCCGTTTTCTGGCGCTTCGTGGCGGAGTCGCTGTCGGCGCCGCGTGCCGCCGCCGGGCGGGCCGGCTGGGACGATTGCGCGGTGGCGGCAGGGAATGTGAAGGCCAGCATGAGCAGGGCGGCGAGGCCGGGCAGGGCATGCCTCAGGACGGAGCGCTGCCGGCCCGCGCGGGGCGGCGTTGTCGTGCTTGGCATCACGTGCGTCATGGTGTTCTCCTTGGTCCGGCCGAAGGGATCGGCGATTGAGGTGGAGGATAGGAGCGCACCCGGATGCGCGTTTGACATGCATCAGTCGTGCGCCGGTGAGTATCATGGCGCCATGGTCTACCAATGGCTCGCCGCCGCGGTGCTGTCGTTGCACCTGGGCTTCATCCTGTTCGTCGTGGCCGGTGCGGCGCTCGTCGCGCGGCGGCGCCGGCTGTTGCCGCTGCACCTCGCCGCCGTCGCCTGGGGCATCGCGATCGAGGCCGCCGGGGCCGACTGTCCCCTGACCGGGCTCGAGAATCACTTGCGCATGCTGGCCGGGACGGCCGGCTATGCGGGCGGCTTCGTCGACCATTACCTGGTCGGGCTCATCTATCCGTCCGGCCTCACGCGCGACATGCAATGGGGGCTGGCGGCGGCCGTGCTGGCGCTGAACGCGGTCCTGTACGCGCGCATCCTGCGCCGCGCCCGCGATGACGGGGCTTGATCCGGTTCTTTCGGCATGAGATCGTATGGCATGACGACAGGAGACGACATCATGTCCGCAACCATGAAGACACCCGGTCCCGACCACCCGATCGGCATCGCGCCGGCGCCCGGCCATGTCACGGTGCGCGCCGGCGGCGCCGTGATCGCCAGCAGCGGCCGCGCGCTCGAACTGCGCGAAGCGGACTATCCGCCCGTGCTGTACATCCCGCGCGAGGACGTGGCGATGGACCGGCTGCGGCGCACCGATCGGCACACCCATTGCCCGTACAAGGGCGATTGTTCCTATTTCTCGATCGCGGACGCGGGACCGCGGGGCGAGGACGCGGTGTGGAGCTACGAAACGCCATACCCGGCCGTGGCCGCGATCCGGGAACACGTGGCGTTCTATCCCGACCGCGTCGATGCGATCGAGACCCGCTGAACCCGGCGCGGCGGCGCGATGAGCGGGGTGCCCTTCGACGAGTTCACGCTGACGGGGCGTGCGCGCACGCATGTGCGGCAGTATGGGCAGACGCCGGGTGAGCCCCGATTCGCGGCCCGGCCCGAGGTCGCGGATGCCTTCCTGGCGATGCGCGCCGCGGCCGCGCGCGACGGCATCGACATGCTGCCGATCGCGTCGTGGCGGCCGTTCGAGGCCCAGGCCCGCAACTGGAACCGCAAGTTTTCCGGTCAGGCGACGCTGTACGATTGCCGCGGCCGGCCGCGCGACCACGGGGCGCTGGCGCCGCCGGACATCGTCCGCGCGATCCTCGGCTGGACAGGGTTGCCGGGCGCGACGCGGCGCCACTGGGGCACGGACATCGACGTGTTCGACCGCGCCGCGCATCCGCCCGGCTACCGCACGAAGCTGTTGCCGGAGGAAGCCGGGCCGGACGGTGTGTATGCGCGCCTGCATGCCTGGCTCGACGCGCACGCGGCGCGCTTCGGTTTCTTCCGTCCGTATCGTACGCACCGCCGCGGCATGTGCCCGGAACCATGGCACCTGAGCCATGCGCCGTCGGCACAGGCGGCGCTGGCGGCCATCGACATCGACATGGTCGCGCGCGCGGTGCGCGGGGCGGACCTGCTGGGCCGCGAGCTCGTGCTGGAGATGCAGGCGGACATCTTCCGCGATCACGTGCTGGACGTGGACGGCCCGGGGCCGGCGGTTTAGTCGGCTCCCTGGCCGGCCGTGCGGCCGAGGCGGTGCACGCCGCCGGCGTCGGCGCGGTCCGCGCGTACGGGCGGCGGCGTCAGGTGCAGGGTCGTGCGGGCCAGCGCGTCCATGCGTACGCCGAGCGGACGCCGCATCGGGCCGGGTTCGAGGCGCGTGGCGAACATCCACAGCACGGGGTAGTCGAGCGTGGTCGGCACGACGACGTTCAGGATCATCGCGAGTTGCCAGTCGGCGCACTGGAGGTCGTCGATCGCGATGAGCAGCGGCTGGTTTGCGGCCCGGTGCTGGACCAGCGCGCACAGGGCGGCCGTCTGCAGCAACTGCGTGCCCGGCAGGGGCCACTCCGGCGCGGGGGCGATGAGGCCGAGGCAGGCGTCGACATGGACCGGCGACACGCCGAGTGCGGCGCAGCGGGTACGCACGAGGTCGGCCAGCGGGGCGGCGTCCGTGCCGGCATCCGCCTGCAGGCCGAGCAGGGCGAGCATCAGGCTCGTCGCCGTATGGCTGACGGGCGCGGCGGCGCCGCCGCCGTCGAGCACGACGCAGGTGTAGCCCCGCGCCCGGGCATCGCGGGCGCCGAAGGAAAGCAGGGGCGACTTGCCGGCGCCGGCCACGCCCTGCACGTCGATGATCCGGCCGCGGCCGCCCACGTGGACCGCGTCGATGACGGCGCGGCATTGCAGGCGCTCGACGTCCGTCATGTCCGGCACGGGAGGCGGGGGCGGCGCCTGGCGGGTCGGCTCCGCGTCGATCAGGGTCTCGACGCCGATGCCGTAGTACGCGGCCAGGTGGCGCACGGTGCGATAGGGAACCGGTTTGCCGGATTCGGCGCGCTTGATGGCGGCGCGGGTGAGGCATTGGCGCCGTTCCTGGAATTGATCGGACAGCGCCTCGCGTCCGCCGCGGCGCTGGCGCAGGGCTTTCAGGCTGTGCACGTCGAGCATGACGCGGGCGTCAAAGGGCTGGATGGGCGAAGAAGCGAGGTTGAATGTCATGGCACGTCCGGGAAAAGGCACCGCCCCGATGGCGGCGATACTCATATTGCAAACGGCGTGCCATGTCGATTTCCGGGGGCGGCGGGCCCGATTTCGGCCCCTGAAGGGTTTCTGCGTGTAAAATTGCCATGTTTTTTACATGTAAAGCGACAACGTACACGTTCCGCGCATGCTTGACTCCACCGAATACACCAAGACGTTGCAGCTGTCCGCGCAGGGCATGCCGGGACGGCCGCTGCTGGCGCTGACGATCCTCTGGCATCCCGATCCGGCACGCGTCGGCGAACAATTCGTCGGCGATCCCGGTACGCTGGAAGTGAACCGCTACGCGCCGCTGTTCTATCGCCCCGGCCAGGCGGGCTTGCCGCTGGGCCATGGCACGATCTCGCGCGATCCCGTGCGGGTCGTGCGCGAGAGCGGCGGCGACGGCGTCGTCGTGCAGTTTCCCGCGACCCGCATGCCGGTCGAGCTGAACGGCCGGGCCGCGACGGGCCAGGTCCGGTTCGGCGCGGCCGACGTCGCGCGCGGCCAGGTGCTGACCCTGGGCCGCGCCGTCGTCCTGTGCCTGCACTGGATGGATTGCCTGCCCAAGCACAACCCGGTGCCGGGTCTCGTGGGCGTGGGAGCGGCGGCGATCGCGCTGCGCGACCAGATCCGCATGGTGGCGCCGACGGAGATCCCGGTGCTGCTGCTGGGCGAGACGGGCACCGGCAAGGAAATCGCGGCGCGCGCCATCCACGCGCTGGGCCAGCGCGCCGAGACGCGGCTGGTCGCCGTCAACATGGCGGCCCTGAACGAATCGCTGGCGGCCGCCGAGCTGTTCGGCGCGGCGCGCGGCGCGTACACGGGCGCGCAGGAGCGCAAGGGCCTGTTCGCGGAAGCGGATGGCGGCACCCTGTTCCTCGACGAGATCGGCAACGCGCCGGCCAGCGTGCAGCCGATGCTGTTGCGCGTGCTGGAAGGCGGCGACTATCGCCCGCTCGGCGCAAGCCAGGACCGCAAGACGACCGCGCGCCTGATCGCAGCCACGGACCAGGACCTCGACACGGCCGCGTTCAACCAGGCCCTGCTGCGCCGGCTGGAGGGATTCGCGATCCAGCTGCCGCCGCTGCGCGCGCGGCGCGAGGACATCGGCGTGCTGATCGTGCACCTGCTGCAGGCGCATGGCGCGCAGCCGGTGCTGCCGCTGGAACTGGTGGTGGAGATCGCGTGCTACGACTGGCCGGGCAACATCCGCCAGCTGGGCCACACGTTGCGCCGCGCCGCGCTGCTGGTGCAGCACGGCGGCACGCCGCAGCTCGAACAACTGGTGCGCCTGACGCCGGCCCCGGCCGGCAGCGCGGCGCGCTCGATGGCGTTTGCGGAAACCGCGCCGGCACCCGTCGCCCCGGCACCGGAAGCGCCGCGCCGCAAGCCGTCCGGCATCACGGATGCCGAAGTGCTGCAGGCGATGGCGGGCAACGACTGGAACATCCAGGCCGCGGCGCGCGACCTCGGCATCTCGCGGCCCACGATGTACAAGCTGCTCGACGCCCACCGCGAGATCCGCTGGGCGGAGCGAATCCCCGCCGGGGAGATCGAGCGGGCGCTGGCCGCGTGCGGCGGGGACGTCGGGCGTTGTGCGGAAGTGCTCAAGACGCCGACGGAGTCGTTGCGGCGGGAGGTGCGGCGGTTGCGGGAGAGTGCGTGATCAGTCGCAGTCGCCCGGACGGGAACCCACTTCCGTTTCCGGATCCGGAAGGTAATAGAACCCCGTCGTGCCGTCGTCATTGCGCGCGGAGAACGAGATCGTGAACCCCCACGTGCCCTGATACTTCCCGACGGTCACGGTATTGTTCGCTTTCAGGTTGATGCGGTTTCCTTCCGTGAATGGCGAGGAGCCGTGGCAGGTGCTTTGCATCTGTCCACTGATCAGCACGCATTCGGCGATGTCGCCGGGACCGTCGAACTGGAACACGATTTTGTCATTGGGAAGCACCTTGATAATGTCGCCATCCTGGTGCTGAACGTCGTCAAGGCTCCAGGTAGCGAGGGTCTGGCCCTGGATATAGGTGACCGTGAGTCGATAGGTTTGAGGCATGGAGTTCCTTTCGGTTGGCAGCGGATAAGAGGGATTAGACGGCATCATTCCGTGTGGTAGCTCGGGTCGCGGCGCAGGCCGAGCAGGTCTGGCTCGGCCTCGACGTATTTCCGCGGATAGCCCCGGCGAAGCGCGCTTGCGATCGCGTCGAGGGCAAGGGCGCGTTGCCCCAGGAGCTCGTAGGTGAGGCCAGCGCGGAACTGCACGTCGGGACTGTCCGGCGCGAGTTCGACAGCGCGGCGTGCAAGCTGCACGGCGCCCGTCGCGTCGCCGGCCCGTGCCGAGTACAGGCCCATGCGCGAGACGAGCAGAGCGTCGTTCGGCGCGCGCTCGATGCGGGGACTCAGGAGGCGGCGCGCCTTGTCGTAGGCGTGCCTTGCTTCCTGGCGCCGGCCGGGGATCCAGAGCAAGGTGTCGCCGAGGTTGGCCCAGGCGAGGTAAAAACCGGGGGCGCCGTGGCGGGACGAGACGGCCTCTTGAAATGCATCGGCTGCGCCGACGTAATCGCCGCGCAGGAAGAGCAGGTTGCCAAGGTTCGTGTAGAGCACGGTGTTGGGGCGCAATTGCAACCCTTGCTGCAGTACGCGTGCGGCCTCATCGGTGCGGTCCTGCCGCATCAAGGTCGTGGCCAGGTTGGCGTAGGCCATCACTGCGTCGGGTTCCAGCTGGATGCTCCGTCTGAACAGCTGCTCGGCCGCCGCATAATGGCCTTCCTCGTACTCGACGCTGCCGAGTTCGTCGAGGAAGACACGGGCGTGCGGAAAGCGCTGCGTCGCCTCCGCCAGGGCAGTACGTGCGTCCGGATAGCGACGCGCGCGACGCAGCGTCTCGGACTTGATGTACCAGGCGAAATCGTTTGCCGGATCGAGACGCAGCGCCTGATCGCATGCGGCGACGGCATCGTCGAATCGCCCCTGGCCTTCGCGCACGGCCGCGTTGGCGACGTGGGCGAGGGCGAGCTGGTCGTTCAGGTGGAGCGCCTGTTGTGCGCTCGCGTCCGCTTTGTGGAGCCAGGTCTCATCCTGGCCGGAGCTGCCGTAGCGCACGCTCTGGACGAGTGAAACGCCTGCCGCGGCCGCGGCATTGTCGGGAGTGCGTTCGAGAACGCGTTCGAAGTGCGCCAGCGCGGTGTCGAGCGCGCCGGGACGGTCGAAGAACCTGAGGGCTGCAAGTCCCTGTTCCATCTCGGCGGCTTCGGAGTAGGGCGTCAGCGCCTGGTGCAGCGTGGCCTGCACCGCTGCCAGTCGCGGCTCGTCCTGCCACCAGGCGACACCCCCGGCAGCGGCAACCAGCAATGCGCCGACGGTAAGGCTCGTCCCAAGCGGCAGCGGACGCCGGCGCACCGCGGGGCTTGTGCGCAGCGAAGTATCGTCATGTCCCAGCTCGGCCAGACGGTGAACCACGTCGTGCATGCCCTCGAGGCGCTGTTCAGGCAGCTTTGCCGTCATCGCCCGTATCAGCGCGATCAGCGGCGTGTCGAGACGGTCCGGGTAATCCCAACCATCCGACGACGTCTGGACGAGGGCGGCGGCCAGCGCCAGCCCATGCAGTGTCGCGAACGGCCGTTTGCCGCACACGAGTTCGTACAGGATGACGCCAAGCGCGTACACATCCGCGCGCGGGTCGGGTGTCCCGCCCTGCAGCCGTTCGGGCGCCATGTAGGCAATCGTGCCCTGCGGGTCGGTCTGGCCCGCAGCCGCGACCTCGCCCAGCGAGACGGTCTCGGTGGCGAGCGCGTCCTGGCGCAGTGCGAGGCCGAAGTCGAGGATGCGCACGCATCCGTCGTCCTGGACCATCAGGTTGGACGGCTTGATGTCACCGTGCACGAGGCCGGAAGCATGCGCGTCGCGCATCGCTTCGGCGACCTGGCGCACCCAGTCGAGCGCAGTCGCCACGGGTACGGTCACATCCTGCATGATCTCTTTCAGCGTGCGGCCATGCACCAGTTCCATGACGATGAACTGGCCCGCGCCGTCCTCTTCGATGGCGTGCACCTTGACGAACGCGGCATGGCGCAGCGACGCGGCGAGGCGCGCCTCGCGCACGAGATCCGTGCCCGTCGCGCCGCCGTGGCGGATGGCCTTGAGCGCGACGCTGCGGTGCAGGCGCGTGTCCCACGCCTCATGCACCTCGCCGAAACCGCCTTCGCCGAGGCGGGCGCGCAGTTCGTAATGCCCGGACTGACCGCGCCGCGGCGCCTGGCCGGATGCGTTGTTCGCTTCAGGAAGAGTGGTTGCCGCCATATCCGTAAATATGTGATGTACGGAAACATTATAGCGATAAAGCAACTAACCGGCTGGAAAATTGTGACCAGCCGGATAACAAGTGTGTTCGGCGCAACCTCAGCTGCGCGGCGCCCGCTCCGGCGCCACGAACGCCAGCGCCTCCTCAAAGGAACGCAGCACGATATCGACATGCTCCTCCACGGTCGGCTGCGGCACGGTTGACTGGTCGAACGGCAGCTTGACCGTCGCGAGTAGCGCATCCGGCAAGTGGGTGCGCAGTTCGGTGACGGCGTTCAGCCAGTCCCCGATCCTGTCCTCCACCGGGTACGGCAGGATCACGGTCGAGATCAGTTCCGCCTTCTCCGGCCCCGGCCGGTCGGCCGCGCCCAGCAAGGTGCTACGGGCGTCGATGTGGGCGTCGCGCAGGGCCGAGACCAGCAGTTCGGCAAGCAGTTCGTCGCGTTCCGCCGCGAGGGCGGCGCACAGGACGACGGAGTGCGCGGGCACGTCCAGCGAGCCCTGCCAGCGGCCCGATCGCGTCTCGCGCATCTGGCGCAGGTAGGCGCCCAGGTTCGCGTCGAGCAGCGACACGTCGCGCCGGCGCCGCGTGCGCGCGGGCGTGCGGCCTTCCGGGTTCAGGGTGGCCGCCACGCGGCCCATGGCGGCACGCATGGTTTCCATCTGGCCCGCGTCGATGCGGCCCGCGCGCATGTCGGCGCCGGCCAGGGCGAGGCCGGGCAGCAGCACCTTGTCGCAATAGCGCGCGAAGCTGGCGCGGCGCAGGTAGGCGTGGGCGTCGCGCACGATCGTGTCGCTGTCGGCCGTCAGCAGGCGTTGATATAAACGCTGGGCACCGGAGACGTTGGGGGCGTCGCCGAGCAGGATCGTCACCGGTTCCAGTCCGCGCACGTGGCGGCCGGCCACGACGAAGCACAGGGTCAGCGGCGTCGACAGCAGCAGGCCCACCGGCCCCCACATCGCGCCCCAGAACACGGCCGAGACGATCACGGCGAGCGGAGACAGGCCCGAGCTGTGGCCGTAGACCTTCGGTTCGACGACGTTCGCGACGAACAGTTCCAGCGCGACGAACAGGGCGATGCAGGACAGGGCCAGCTGCCAGCCGGGGTCGATGGCGGCGACGAACACGGCGATGACGGCGCCCGCCGCCATCACGCCCAGGTAGGGCACGAAGCGCAGCATGCCCGACAGCGCGCCCCACAGGCCCGCGTGCGGCACGCCGGCGAGCCACAGCAGCAGGCCGATCAGGGTGCCGAACGTCAGGTTGACGGTGAATTGCGACAGGAAGAAGCGCGACACGCCCTGGGCCGCGTCGCCGAGGGTGCGGATCGTGCGGTTGATCTCCGTCTGGCCGGCCAGACGGATGAGGCGGTCGCGCAGCGATTCGTGTTCGAGCGAAATGAAGACGAGCAGCACGAGCACGAGCCCCGCCTCGCCCAGCGGGCCCCAGGCCATGGCGAACAGGCGCGCGAGCGAATCGCGCGTCGTCAGGCGCGGCTGGCGGATCTCGACGGGCAAAGGCTGCGTGGGGCTGACGGTCACGGTGCTCATGCCGCGCCGGCTGCTGACGGTGCCGCTTTGCTGCGCCTGCGGCTGTACGGCGCTGATTTCCGCCTCGATGCGGGCGAACGGCCGTTCCGTCATTTCGCGCACCGCCGCCACCTTGGTGCGGATGGCGGCGCGGTATTTCGGCAGGTCGCCCGTCACGGCGACGAGCTGGAACGCGAGGACGATGCCGAGGCCGACCACGCACGTGCCCACCATCAGCACGGACAACATGGTCGCGGGCATCTGGCCCAGGCCGATGCGCCGCAGCGTGCGGATCAGCGGGGCGATGACGAGGCTGAGAATGACCGCCAGCGCGAGCGGTTCGAGGACGTCGCGCCCGAAGTACAGCAGACCGAGCACGCAGCAGGCGGTGACGATCGAACTGGAGGTCAGGTGCTTGAACAGAGTGGATTCGCGCATTCGCGGCCGCAAGCGGGGATGGCGGCCATCCCGTACTGGTAAAACCGCCAATGTAGCAAAAAACGTGGCCTGCAATCAAATTTCATTAAGGAAATCTGCCTGGACGGTGTTGGCGGACGCCTCAGTAACCGCTGGTAACGTGCGGTACGACCATGTTTCGTGATGCTATTCTGGTTTCCGGCGATGCACGGGCAGGCCCGCCGCGCATCCGCTCATCCATACAGGCACCGGCACCCCGCAATGAAACGGCATACGGAACAGGGCATCGCCCAGGACATCGGACAACGCGCGGCGTACGCGGCGCTGATGGCGCACCTCGACGACGCGTTCTGCGTGGCCGGCGACGTCCGCTTCGATGCCGCCGGCCAATGCACGGGCTTTTGCTATCTCGACGCGAATGCGGCCTACCTGGCGCTGGCACGGCGGGCGCCGGGAGCGGCGGGCTGGTGCGCGGGCGACACCGGGCCGGAAGGCGCGTGGTCAGGCGCCGTGGGGCGCGTCGCGCGGGGCGGCGCGGCCGAGCGCTTCGAATGCCGCGCGCCGGACGGCGCGGGCTGGTTCGACGTGCATGCCTTCCCCGTGCCGGGCACCGGCGCGGTAGGCCTGCTGTGCCGCGACATCGCGGCGCGCAAGAAGGAGGAAGGCGCGCTGCGCGAAAGCCGCGAGCGCAAGTCGTTCCTGCTGCGCCTCACCGACAGCCTGCGTACGCTGGCCGATCCGCTCGCGATCCAGTGCGCCGCAAGCCGGGTGCTGCGCGAGCACCTGCGCGCCGGCGCCGTCGTGTACTGGGATGCGCACGGCGAGGACGAGCTCGCACCAGCGGGCGCCGACTACGGCGACGGCATGACGCCGCACGCGGGCCGCTACCGCATGTCCGACTACGTCGACGGGCTGGCGGCCGAGCTGCGCCGGGGCCAAGGCAGCGCGCGCGCGGATACGCAGGCGGATCCGGCGCTGACCGATGTCCAGCGGGCCGCGTTCGCGGCCGACGGCGTGCGCGCCTGGGCCGTCGTGCCGCTCGTGAAGGAAGGCAGCCTGCTCGGCATGCTGTCCGTCCTGTACGCCGAACCGCACGAATGGCGCGCGCGCGAGCTGGGCCTGATGCAGGAAGTGGCCGAGCGCACGTGGGCGTTCGTCGAGCGGGCCCGCGCCGAAGACTCGCTGCTGCGCTCGGAGCAGAAATTCCGGTCGCTGTTCGATTCGATCGACGAAGCCTTCGCCCTCATCGAGGTGCTCCACGACGACGCCGGCCGGTGCGTGGATTACCGCTTCCTCGAGGTGAACCGCGCGTTCGAGCGGCAGACGCGCCTGCCGGGCGCCACGGGCCGGCGCGCGCGCGAGCTCGTGCCCGACCTGGAGCAGGACGTCATCGAGCGCTACGGCCGCGTCGCCGCCACGGGCGAGCCGGTGCGCTTCGAGTGCTGCGTGGCGGGCATGGACGGCACGTGGTACACGGCCTACGCGGTGCGCGTGGGCGGAGCGGGGAGCTGCGAGGTCGCCGTCGTGTTCGACGACATCACGGCGCGCAAGCGGATCGAACTCGCGACCGCCGCCCGGGCCGCGCGCCAGGCCTTCCTGCTCGAGCTCTCCGACGCGCTGCGGCCGCTCGTCCAGCCGGAACGCGTGCTGGACACGGCAAGCCGCCTGCTGGGCCGTTACCTGAACGTGCAGCGCGTGATGTTCGCGGCGTTTTCGCGCCACGGCGTGGACGTGCGCACGGGGTGGCTCGACGGCCTGGCGCCGCTGGACGGCCATTATCCGGCCGACACCGGCCGCCCGCCCGCCCTGCACACGCAGCGGGGTGCGCGCCTGCTCGTGATCCGCGACACGGCCGATCCGAGCGAACTGCCCAGCATCGACCGCGCCAGTTATGCGCGCGACGGCGTGGCGGCACTGGTCGGGGCGAGCGTCGCGTACCAAGGGCAGCCGGTCGGCATGCTGGTCGTGCATTCGAAGAGGCCGCGCGACTGGGGCGAGGACGAGATCGCGCTCGTGCAGGAAGTGGCCGAGCGCACGTGGGTGACGGTCGAGCGGGCGCGCGCCGAGGCCGCGCTGCGCGACAGCGACGCGCGCCTGCGCCGCATGCTGCAGATTCCGACCGTCGGCATCGTCCACTTCGACCCGCAAGGGGCCGTCGTGCAGGCGAACGACGCCTTTCTCGCCATCGTCGGCTGTACGCGCGCGGCGCTGGAGGCCGGCATGCTGCGCTACGACGAGCTGGCGCCGCCGGAATGGCGCGGGCGCGGCATCGAGGCGAAGCGCGACCGCAGCCAGCCGTTCGAGCGCGCGTGGGTGCGGCCGGACGGGCGCCGCGTGTGGATCCTGTGCGCCGCCGCGCGGCTCGACGCGCACACGGTCGTCGAATTTGTCATCGACGTGTCGGACCGGCGCCAGGCCCAGGAGCAGCTGTGCGAGAGCGAACTGCTGCATCGCACGTTCAGCAGCCTCGTGCCCGTGCTGATGTGGCAGACGGATGCGCGCGGGCAGCAGGTGACGCCGAACCAGCGCTGGCTCGAGTACACGGGGCAGGGGGTGGAGGACGCGCAGCACGGCGGCTGGCTGGCCGCGATCCACCCGGACGACATGCCGCTCGCCGGCCGCGCCTGCGCCGACGCCGTGACGAGCGGGCAGCCGCTGGAACTGGAATACCGCCTGCGCGGCGCCGACGGCCGCTACCGCTGGTTCCTCGTGCGCCAGTCGCCCGTGCGCGCCGCGGACGGGAGCATCCGCGCGTGGTACGGGGCCGCCATCGACATCGACGCGCGCCGCCAGGCCGAGGCCGCGCTGCAGGAAAGCGAAGGCCGCTTCCGCGCACTGGCCGATGCCGCGCCGGCGCTGATCTGGCAGTTCGGCCCGGACGGCCGGCTCGCGTACGTGAACCGGCGCCATGCCGAGGTGACGGGCACCAGGCCCGACCAGTTGCTGCCCGACGGCTGGCGCGCCGGCATGCATCCGGACGACCTGCCGTATTTCCTGGCCGCGTCCGGCGACGCCCTCGACGACCGCGCGCCGTTCCACCTGCGCCTGCGCGTGCGCGCGCATGACGGGCAGTGGCGCTGGTTCGAAGTCCACTTCGCACCCTGGTTCGCCCCGGACGGCGCGTACCGGGGCCACGTCGGCATCGGCATCGATATCTCCGACGGCGTGCAGTCCGAAGATGCGCTGCGCGAGGCGGACCGGCGCAAGGACGAATTCCTCGCCGTGCTCGCGCACGAACTGCGCAATCCGCTGGCCCCGATCAGCAATGCCGTCGAGATGCTGCGCTGCGCGGACGGCAAGCGCAAGGCCGACCGCGTGATGGAGATGGCGAGCCGGCAGGTCAAGCACATCACCCGCCTGGTCGACGACCTGATGGAAGTGTCGCGCATCACGCGCGGGAAGATCGAACTGGCGCGCCAGCACGTGCCGTTGGCCGACATCCTCGCCAGCGCCCTCGAGACGAGCCGTCCTGCGCTGGACGGCGCCCGCCACACGTTCGTCGAGCACGTGCCGGACGAACCCCTCGTGCTGGACGCCGACAAGGTGCGGCTCACGCAGGTGTTTTCCAACCTGCTGAACAACGCGGCCAAGTACACGGACCCCGGCGGCCGCATCGAACTCTCGGTCCGGCGCGAAGGCGAGGAGGTGGCGGTGGCCGTACGCGACAGCGGCATCGGCATCCCGGCCGACAAGCTCGCCCAGGTGTTCGGCATGTTCGCGCAGGTCGCGGAAGCCGGTGCGCGCAGCCAGGGCGGGCTCGGGATCGGCCTCGCGATGGTGCAGAAGCTCGTCGAGATGCATGGCGGGAGCGTGCGGGCCCATAGCGACGGTCCGGGCACCGGCAGCGAATTCGTCGTGCGCCTGCCGCTCGTGGCGCAGGCGGCGGCTGCCGTATTGGCGCGCAAGGAGAGACCGGCCGCAGGCGGCCGGCGGCTCGCGGGCGTGCGCGTGCTCGTCGTGGACGACAACCGCGACGCCGCGGACTCGCTGTGCATCCTGCTCGGTTCCCTGCGCGTCGAAGCCCACTGCGCGTACGAGGGCGAGGAAGCGCTGCGCCGGCTGCCGCAGCTGCGGCCGGATGCCGTCGTGCTCGACATCGGCATGCCCGGCATGGATGGCAACGAGGTGGCCCGCGCCATCCGCGCGGAAGCGCACCACGCCGGTGTCCGGTTGATCGCGCTGACGGGCTGGGGCCAGGAAGGCGACCGCGAACGCACGCGCGCCAGCGGGTTCGACCACCATCTCACGAAGCCCGTCGACCTGGCGGCCCTGCAGCGCCTGCTGCTGGAATGCGTGCGCGAGGGCCAGCCGGCCGGGTGAGCGCCGTCAGCGCATGTCCAGCCGGCGCGCGCACCGGGTGCCCGCCAGCTGGATGACCTGGACCAGGGCGACGAGGACGGCGACCGTGAACACCATGATGTCCGTCTCGAAGCGGTCGTGGCCGTGGCGGAGGGCGAGGGCGCCGATGCCGCCGCCGCCCACGACGCCCGCCACCGCGGCGTACGACAGAAAACCGACGGCGCAGGCGGTCAGCGCCAGCACGAGGCCCGCGCGGGCTTCGACGAGCACTACGCGGGTGACGATCTGGAGCCCGGACGCGCCCATCGCCTGCGCCGCCTCGATCGCGCCGCGCGGCACGTCGCGCAGGGTCTGTTCGACGAGCCGTGCGAAATACGGCACGGCGGCGATGGACAGCGGCACGGACGCGGCCAGCGGCCCGATCGTGCTGCCGGCGATCAGCCGGGTGAGCGGCACGAGTGCGACGAGCAGGACGACGAACGGGAAGGCGCGGATCGTGTTCACGGTCCAGCCGAGCACCAGCGCCAGCGGGCGGTTCTGCAGCGACTGGCCGTCGCCGACGAGGAACAGCACGATGCCGAGCGGGCCGCCGAACAGCACGGCCGCGGCCACGCCGATGCCGAGCATGGCGAGCGTCTGGCCCAGCGCGACGGCCAGGTCGGGCAGCAGGTCGACGAGCGGTTCAAGCATGGAGGACTCCAGGGCGGAACGGGCTGCCTTCCCCGGTGCCGTAGAACGCGAGCTCGCGGCCGAGGGCCGTGACGCGGGGGACGGTCGTGTCGGTCGGGACGAACGTCTCGGCCACGGCGCCGTCCTCCAGCACGGCCACGCGGTTGCACAGGGCGGCCAGCGCCGGCAGGTCGTGGCTGACGATGACGGTCGTGACGCCGAGGTCGGCGTGCACGGCGCGCAGGATATCGAGCAGCGCGCGCGCCGTCTCCGCGTCGAGGGCGGACGTCGGCGCGTCGCACAGCAGGACCTCGGGCCGGCTCGCGAGCGCGCGTGCGATCGCGACCCTCTGCTGCTCGCCGCCGGACAGGCGCGCCGGATGGTCGCCGGCCCGCGCCGCCAGGCCGGTCAGCTCCAGGCATTCCAGCACGCGCCGGCGCAGGCGCGGCGGATTCAGCATGCCGTGCAGGCGCAGCGGGAACGCGACGTTGTCGAAGACGGTCAGGTTGTGCAGCAGCGTGGTCTGCTGGAAGACCATGCCGATGTCCCGCCGTGCCGCGCGCAGGTCGCGTTTCGGCAGGCGCGTGAGGTCGCGGCCCGCGACGGTGACGGTGCCGCTGTCGGGCGTTTCCAGCAGGTTGATCGTGCGCAGCAGGGTCGACTTGCCGGCGCCGCTGCGGCCGGCGATGCCGAAGATGTCGCCGCGCGCCACGTGCAGCGACACGTCGCGCAGCACGGGTTCGGGACCGAAGGATTTGCTCACGCGGTCGATGCGGATAATGCTCATGGCCGTCTCCGTCACGCGTATGCGGTCGGTTCCGGCAGCGTGCCGTCGAGGGCATGGCGGCCGATGTCGCGCAGCTTGTAGTCGACCGGGTCGTGCAGCGTGAGCACGCGGGCGTTGCGCCAGTAGCGGTCGAAGCCGTGGCGCGCGGACGTGGATCCGGCGCCCGTCAGTTCGAACAGCTGGCTGCCGATCTCGATCGCGGCCTTGTGCGCGACGACTTTCGCCTCGGCGATGGCCAGCGCGGCTTCGCCCCGTTCGCGCGCCGTGAGGTGGGCGCCGCGCGCGCAGGCGTCGTCCAGCTCGGCGGCGGCGGCGTCGGCCAGCACCTGCGCGGGCCGCACGAGCACGCGGAACTGGCCGAAGCGGTGCTGTACGTACGGGTCGTCCGTGGCGGCGGCGACGTCGAGGCTGGACGCGTACCACGGTTGCGCCTCGCAGCGCAGGTAGCCGCGCGCCGCCTCCAGTGCGCCCTCCGCCAGGCCGAGGTACACGTTCGTGAGGAGCAGTTGCGCGACCTGGGCACGCAGGGTCGCCCGCGGCGCGGCCGCGCGGGCGGGCGGCTGCAGCACGTCGTCTTCCGTCAGCCGGACGTGCGTGAACGACACGGTGCCGCTGTCCGTCTGGCGCTGGCCGAACGCATCCTGGTCGGCGTGGACGGCCACGCCGTCGCGACGCGTCGGCAGCACGGCGACGAGCGCGCCGTGCGCGAGCGGGTCCCAGGCGCATACGGTCAGCCAGTCCGACCCCACCGAGCCCGCTGCGGCACCCTTGACGCCGTCCAGCACCCAGCCGCCGGCCGTCGGCCTGGCGACGAGGCGTTTGTCGAGCGGGTTCAGGGCGTCGCCCCAGAACACGTCGTGCTCGATGGTCTCGAAGAGCAGGCGGCGCTGCTGGCGCGCGTTGCCGGCCAGGCGGACGCCGGCGATCTGCAAGTGGTGGATGCCGAGCAGGTGGGCGAGGGCGCTGTCGGCGCGCGCGACGATGCGCACGACGTCGGCGATCGTCTTCCAGCTCGCGCCCAGGCCGCCGTAGTCCCGCGGCACGGACAGGGCCAGCAGGCCGGATGCGCGGATCCATTGCCGCTCGCGCGCCGCGTGGCCGCCGAGGCGGTCGCGCTCTACGGCCGTGGCGGCCAAGCGCGCGGCCAGGTCGTGGGCGGCCGCGATGGGGTCGAACGGGTCGGGGGCCGGGGCCTGGTGGGCGGGGCCGTCCGACGCTGCGGGAACTGGGTGCAGTGCCAGGTGCATGGTCGATATCCTTCAGCAAAGTCGGCCCAGTATTGCAAACGGGAGACCCGGCGTGAACGAAGATATTCGCCGTTCGATATGTAACGAACGTTAAAACGAAAAGCGACTATGCATCTGAGGGATCGCGTCAGCGCGACACGATCAGGCGCAGGCCCAGGGCGATGAAGATGGTGCCGGCGATGCGGTCGAGCCATTGCCCGGCCTTGGGACGGCGCGAGAGCCACTGGCCGATGGCGCCGGAAAAGAAGCCGAGCAGGCCGAACAGGACGACGGCCTGCAAGGTGAACGTGAGGCCCAGCAGCGCCGTCTGCAGGTTGGCGTCGCCGCGTTGCGCGACGACGAACTGGGGCAGGAACGACAGGAAGAACAGGGCGACCTTCGGATTGATGGCGTTGGCGACGAGGCCCTTGACGAACAGCGTGCGCGCCGGATCGGCGGCGGCGTGCGCCGTGTCCACGCGGGCGCCGCCGCGGCTGCGGATGGCGTGCCAGCCCATCCAGGCGAGGTACAGGCCGCCGCACACCTTGAGCGTCGTGAACGCGAGCGGCGACGCGGCGATGAGGGCGGACACGCCCACGACGGCCAGCAGCGTGTGCGACAGGCAGCCGAACGCGCACCCGAGCCCGAACGCGATGCCCCGTGCCCGGCCCTTGGCGATCCCCACGCTCAGCACCATCATGTTGTCCGGCCCCGGCGACAGGGTCAGCAGGATGGCGGCGGCGAGGAAGGCGAAGAACTGGTCGGGTGTCAGCATGGGTGGGCCTGGGCGAAAAGGGGAATGTTACCGCACTGGACGCGGCATTGGTGTAAAGTGCGGGTCCTATGTCCAGCCACAAGCACCAGCAACCGTTGCGCAATGCGTTCGAACGCGTCCTGAACGCCGCCTTGATGAAGGGCCTGGTGGCCGGGATCAGTTACCGGCTCGGCGGCCTCGGCCGCGTGCGGGTGACGCGCCGCGACGTCGAGCTGGGGCCCGGGCGGCTGGCGCAGCCCTTGCGCATCGGTTTCGCGTCCGATTTCCACGCGGGCCCGACGACGCATCCGGGCCTGTTCGCCGACCTGCTGGCGGCCATCCGCGCGGAAGCGCCGGACGTGATGCTGCTGGGCGGCGATTACGTGTGCTTCGATGCGGAGAACGTGGCCGCCCTGGCGGACTTGTTCGCGGGCGCCCGGGCGCCGCTCGGCACGTATGCCGTCATCGGCAACCACGACACCTGGAACGGCCGCGCCGTGATCGAGGATGCCTTGCGCGCGGGCGGCGTCGAGGTGCTCGTGAACCGCAGCGTCGCGTTGCCGGCGCCGTTCGGCGACGTCAGCGTATGCGGTATCGACGATCCGTGGACGGGCGACCCGTCGGCCAGCGCCACGTTCGCCGGCGCGCGCGACATCCGGATCTACCTGACGCATTCGCCCGACGGCCTGTACCGCCTGGAGCGCCAGCGTTTCGACGTCGCGTTCGCCGGGCATACCCACGGCGGCCAGATCGCGCTCCCGGATGGTGCGCCGCTGTTCCATCCCAGCGGCCCGTGCTCGCGCGATTTCTGCTACGGCCGCTACGACCAGCCCGACAACGGCCCCCTCATCGTCAGCCGCGGCGTCGGCTGTTCCGGCATCCCGCTGCGGCTGAACGCGGACCCGGAACTGCTCATTTGCACGCTCCGCTAGGCGTTCCCCGGCCGGTTTTTGCGGTTTCCCAGCGCCGACACCTTGAAATATTGAGTATTTCCTTTGATTCTGGATAACAGAATGGAGATAATGTGACGCCGCCAGGCTGGCGACCGGCATTGTTCTTGCATGTCGGCCTCGGCGGCCCGAGCCCAGGAGGAGACCCCCTTCGGCGTATGTATGTGCAGGTTATCGCCTGCCCGCCGCGCATAACAATCAGGGACCGGGATCTATCTACTATCGATTGGAGAAAGCAGTGAGTCTTTTCAGAACCAAGAATCTCGACAACATGGTCGCAGCCTCCCGTACCCCGGGCGGGCTGAAGAAAGTGCTGGGGCCAACCGACCTCATCCTCATGGGCATCGGGGCGATCGTCGGCACCGGTATCTTCGTGCTGACCGGTACCGGCGCATTGACGGCCGGCCCGGCGTTGACGGTGTCGTTCATCGTCGCCGCCATCGCGTGCGGCTTCGCGGCCATGTGCTACGCGGAGTTCGCGTCGACCGTGCCGATCGCCGGTTCGATCTATACCTACAGCTACGTCGTCCTGGGCGAACTGGTCGCCTGGATGATCGGCTGGGACCTCCTGCTCGAATACGGGCTGGCGACGTCGGCGGTGGCCGTCGGCTGGTCCGGCTATTTCCAGTCGCTGATGAGCGGCTTCGGCATCGTCATCCCCGAAGCGCTGTCCGCCGCGCCGGGCGCGGTGCCAGGCGTGCACAGCGTGATGAACCTGCCGGCGCTGGTCATCATGCTCGTGCTGACCGCGATGCTGTCGTGGGGCGTGCGCGAATCCGCCCGCGTCAACAACGTCATGGTCGTCATCAAGATGGTCGTCGTGCTGCTGTTCATCGCCGTCGGCTTCAAGCACGTCACGCCGGCCAACTGGCATCCGTTCGCGCCGTTCGGCGGCACGGGCATCATGAGCGCGGCCGCCGTCGTGTTCTTCGCGTTCATCGGTTTCGATGCCGTCACGTCGGCCGCCGAGGAAGTCAAGCGTCCGGAACGCGACCTCCCGATCGGCATCATCGGCTCGCTGACCATCTGCACGATCCTGTACGTGATCGTCGCCGCCATCATGACGGGCATCGTCCCGTTCCAGATGTTCAAGGGCATCGACCACCCCGTCTCGCTGGCCCTGCAGCACGCGGGCGAAAACTGGTTCGCCGGCTGGATCGACCTGGGCGCCATCCTCGGCATGACGACCGTGATCCTCGTGATGGCCTATGGCCAGACCCGCATCATCTACGCGATGTCGCGCGACGGCCTGCTGCCGGCGAAGCTGTCCACGGTGCACCCGAAATTCGGCACCCCGTTCTTCGCGACGTGGGTCGTCGGCATCCTGTTCGGCCTGATCGCCGCCTTTGTGCCGCTGAACGTGCTGGCCGAACTCGTCAACATCGGCACGCTGGCCGCGTTCTGCCTCGTCTCCGTCGCCGTGATCGTCCTGCGCAAGAAGCGCCCGGACCTGAAGCGCGCGTTCCGCTGCCCGGGCGTGCCCATCGTGCCGGGCATCGCCGTCGTGTTCTGCCTGGCGCTGATGTCGTTCCTGTCGGCGATCACGTGGGTGGCGTTCGTCATCTGGCTGGTGCTGGGCCTGCTGGTGTATTTCGGCTACGCCCGTTCCCGTTCGATGCTGAACGGCGTGACGCAATCGTAACCCGGAGTCACTCCGGACGAGCGGCGCTGCGGCGCCGCTTTTTTTTGCCGTAACGATATAATTTTTGTAATCCCTGTCCGACATTCCGGAGGGAAGCGTACCGATTACGCCATTTCCGCCGGGTCCGCATAATCTTGGTAGAACATTTACCAAAAGATTTGTTATGACCTCCACTTTTGTCGCCGACAGCCCGGCACGCGCAGCAGGCCGGGACGCCCGCCCGGTCCAGGTATCGTCCGCCAGGGACTTGTACTTCGCACTGATGGACAACCCGGCCGCGGCCCTCGAGGCGTCCCGTGCATTCCTGGGCGCGCAGATCGAACTCGCGCGCGCCGAACCGTGCGAACTGCCGGACGCCGTCTGGCAGCTGCAGGGCTGGATCCAGGGCCGCGCCGAATCGGTCGGCATCGCCTACCGCGAGTACCTGGCCGCGCGCAAGAACGGCGCGCCGCGCCGCTACTTCACGAACAAGTCGCACGCGCTGCACTTCCTGAAGGGCGTCGCGCCCACCAAGCTCGTCGACGGCGCCTGGCTGTACGGCACGCTGGCGCGCTGGGAAAATCCGGACTTCCACCCGCTGATCAAGACCTATCTCGAAGAGTTGGGCGACGGCGTCCCGGACAAGAACCACGTCACGCTCTACCGGCGCCTGCTCGCCGCGCACGGCTGCGAGCACTGGGAGACGCTGCCCGAAGACCACTTCGTGCAGGGCGCGATCCAGCTGGCGCTCGCGCACAACGCCGACGCGTTCCTGCCGGAGGTGGTGGGCTACAACCTCGGCTACGAACAGCTGCCGCTGCACCTCCTGATCACGTCGTACGAGTTGAACGAACTCGGGATCGACCCGTATTACTTCACCCTGCACGTCACGGTCGACAACGCCGGCAGCGGCCATGCGCACAAGGCCGTGCAGGCGTTGCGCCACCTGATGGCGCAGTCGGGCGATCCGGCCGCGTTCTTCCGGCGCGTGCTGGACGGCTACCGGCTCAACGACCTGGGCGCGTGCACGACGTCCGTCATCGGCGCGTTCGACCTGGAAGCGGAACTCGTCGAGATCTTCAGCGCGAAGGCGGCCATCGGCAAGAACATGCACTCGGATTACTGCCGCGTGGCGGGCCGCTCCGTCAACGACTGGCTCGCGGACCCGAAGCAGATTCCGGACTTCCTGGCGAAGCTGGAAGAATCCGGCTGGATCCAGCGCGGCGCGGACGTGGAGCAGAGCCGCTTCTGGCGCCTGATCCAGGGCGAGCGCGCGGAGATGTTCGGCGTGTTTTCCAGCTACGAGCAGCAGGTGCTGCGCGACTGGATCGCGACGCCGCGCGACGCGACGGCCACGGCGCGCACGGGCAGGGTCCTGAGCCACCGGGCGCGTCAGCGTGCCCTCGACAGCCTTACGCAGCATGCGCAGCGCAGCGGGTATCCCGAGCGGGGCCTGATCCGCCGGCGTCCCGCGGGCGGTGGCGGCGACTCCGAACTGCACCAGCTGGAAGAACGCGTGGCGGCGGCGGCCGGCAAGCCGGAGGCGATGGCCATGCTGGCGCAGCTGATGTCGCCGTCCTTGCACCACACGGCGATCGGCCTGATGGCCACCCGGATGTATTCGCAGCTGCTCGACGCCTGAGACGCAACAAAGGATTCCTGTGCACATACTCGAACAACGCTTCCTGCGTGGACCGAACATCCACGCCGCCACCCCCTGCCTGCTGTCCGTGCTCGACCTGGACGACCTGTACGGCGTGTCCACCCGCGATCTCCCGCAATTCAACGACGCGTTGCTGGCGCTGCTGCCGTCGCTCGCGGACTACCTCGTGCCGACGGGCCAGCCGGGCGGCTTCGCCCAGCGCCTGCGCGAAGGCACGTATCTCGCGCGCGTGATCGAGCACGTGACCCTGGGCCTGCAATGCGTCGCGGGCGCGCCCGTCGCGTTCGGACGCACGCGTCCCGTGACGGGCAAGCCGGGCCAGTACCGCATCGTCTGCGCCTACCAGCTGGAAAAGGTCGCGCAACCGGCGTTCGCGCTCGCGGTGGACCTCGTCGACGCGCTCGCGCACGGGCGCACGTTCGACCTGGACCCGCGCCTGGACGAGTTGCGCGGGATCGAGGACCACTATGCCATCGGCACGAGCACGGCCGCGGTGCTGGCCGCCGCGCAGGAGCGGGGGATCCCGGTCACGCGCATCACGGAGGACGCGAACCTGTTCCAGCTGGGCTGGGGCGTGAAGCAGAAGCGCATCCAGGCGACGATCACGGGCGACACGAGCACCATCGCCGTGCGCATCGCCGGCGACAAGCAGCTCACCAAGCGGCTGTTGAACGAGGCGGGCGTGCCGGTGCCGCAGGGCGAGGCGGTGACGACGGTCGACGACGCGCTGCGCGTGGCGCACAGGCTCGATGCGCCGGTGACGGTGAAACCGCTGGATGGCAACCAGGGCAAGGGTGTGACGGTCGCGTGCCGCACGGATGCGGAGATCGAGCAGGCCTACGCGTACGCGCGCAAGTTCGGCCGCCGCATCATCGTCGAACGTTTCATCGACGGCGCGGATTACCGCGTCCTTGTCGCGGGCGGCAAGGTGGCGGCGGCGTCGCTGCGTCGGCCGGCGCACGTCCCGGACGCCGTTACCGCGGCCCGCCCGACCGTGTACCTGCGCGGGAACGCCAACCAGTCGGAGGGCGGCACCGCCGAAGACGTGACGGACCTGCTGCCGGAATCCACGCGCCGCCTGTGCGTGCGCGCGGCCGCCAAGATCGGCCTGGACGTGGCGGGCATCGACATCGTCTGCCGCGACATTGCCGTGCCGCTGGCGGACCAGGGCGGGGCCGTCATCGAAGTCAACGCGGCGCCCGGCATCCGCATGCACCAGCATCCCGGCAGCGGCACGCCGCGCGACGCGGGCGACGCCATCGTGCAGGGCCTGATGGGCGAATCGGGCGGGCGCATCCCGATCATCGCGTGCACGGGCACGAACGGCAAGACGACGACGACCCTGCTGATGGCGCACACGGTACGCCTCGCGGGCAAGGTCACGGGCGTGACGACGACGCACGGCGTCTACATCGCCGGCAAGGAAGTCACCAGGGGCGATTGCACGGGCTACTGGTCGGCGCGGACCGTGCTGTCGTCGCCGGACGTCGAGGTCGCGGTGCTGGAGACGGCGCGCGGCGGCATCCTGAAACGCGGCCTCGCGTTCGACCGCTGCGACGTCGGCATGGTGCTGAACGTGTCGCCCGACCACCTGGGCCTGGACGGCGTCGACACGATCGAAGACCTCGCGCAGGTGAAGGCCGTGGTGCCGCTGGCGGCCAGCCGCGCCGTCGTGCTGAACGCCGAGGACCCGCTGTGCGTGGCGATGGCGCGGCGCGTGCATCCGGACGTGGAGATCGTCTACTTTTCGATGGAGGCCGACAACCCCGTGCTGCTGCGCCACCTGGAGGAGGGGGGCCGCGCCGTCTACT